>JASEGS010000020.1 GCA_030017995.1 Thermodesulfovibrionales bacterium | reverse complement strand
GGTATCGCTGATAAAGCCTTTTCACCCATGCCTGCTTTGCTTCTGTAAATGTTTGTCAAGATTATGCCCTAAGCCCTAAACCTTGACAAAAATATGCTGTTTTGGTTTTAATGAACATCTTAATTATGTAGGCGCGTAGCTCAGTGGGAGAGCGCTACCTTGACACGGTAGAGGTCAGGGGTTCGATACCCCTCGTGCCTACCATTAAAAAAGTCTGGTTTAATAAAGGGTCATCTTTGTGTTTTCTATCCAATCGTTTTTATTGCCGCCGCCGCACTTGGGCTTGTTCATAAGGTCGCTGATAGTAGTATAAAGCGTATCCAATACCTGTTTATTAAACTGGATAACCCCATTCCCTGTATTGCTTATATTAGCTGATGTGCTGTTGTTTATAAGTGCCCCTTGTATTTCTACTGCTCCAGTAATCGAAATGTTGGCTGCAGAAGTATAAATAAGTCCGTTAATCGTTGGATTTCCCGGCACACTAAGGCTCGTGCTGCCCGCCAGCAATAATATAGGATTAGCAACAGTGCCGATATTAAGCTTGCCATTGGAATTAATACCTGTACTGGTTCTCGCATAAAGTGTGCCGCCTGCCACTTCGCTTGTAGCGGTAAAATTCATGCTCAGATTATCAGAGAAAAGATTCGTATTTGTCAGTGTGCCGTCAAATCTATTATTTTCAGAAGCGCAACCAAATGTTGTCGAAGCGCATCCAAGAAATATAGTGTCTCCGCTTATAAATTTTGAGTTTTGCATAGACAAATCATTAATGCCTGTGCTGAAATTTATATTGCCGAGAGCGCTTATAGTTGCGCCTTTTAAATTAGCATTGACGGTTATTGCGCCATTTGATATTACAGATAAACTGTTTGAGGATGCTCCAATTGTAACATTGGATACAGAAAGGATTGTTTTATTCCCGATATCCTCAGAAAGGGTAACACCGGATGAATTCAAATATACCTGTGCGCATTTAGTAAGAATAATAGTTTTTTCCGTAGGTTCTCCGCCATCACACTTTATATTAGTTGAACTTAAAGTTATACAAGAACCTGTGCCTGTGAAATTGCAATCATCGTCAGCAGTCGGAGCAACAGAAACGCCTGAGATAGAAGGGGGTATTGCATTGTTGCTGATGTCCTTTAGATTAACACTATATTTTCCCTCAAGTATTCCAAGAAACTCATCCCACGCAGTGCCATTGCCATTTCCATCTTCCACATTAAAATATTTGGAGGTGAGATCATTAGGGAGATTACGAGGATAATGCGGAGGGTTCCCAAACAATCCTTTCAATTTACCTTCGCTTTTACACACCTCAGATACAGTGCTTTGACTAATGTCTATTATCATATTTGTGCCATCCACTAGCGGCGCTATCAATCCCGGCATCATTCCGCATCTCCTATCATAATTAGCTTCATCGTCATCGCAGCCTGCAATAGCTGATGAACCGGAGAGTGTTATTGTACCGCCCCGGGTAACCATTCCCGCCCAATCGCTGCCCACCCTTGGAACAACTGCTGTCTTCATAACCTTTGCAGCATTTTCTCCAGTTCTGAATTGCCCTTTTCCATATATAATACAAAATGTTCCTGTTGCATCCGGTATGGAAAAATAAGTACAACTCGCTCCGCTTTCCAGAGATGCACAGGGTGTTATAGAAGTCGAAGGAGGGCATACAGCGTTTTCTACAACATGACTTGCTCCTGCGCTAATAGCATAGTCTGCTGACCAGTTTGCCAACTGATACTTCCTTTCTGCTGTGACTGCGGAAAACCCCAATTGAGTCATCATATATGCAGCGCTGCCGAGTGCAGCGAGAAGCGTCATAACAACCAGAGCAGCGACGAGCGCAAAACCTTTTGAATTTTTGATTACGCTGTCATACATTTTTATCACCTCCCGAATACCTTTGTGACCTTATACTCATCGAAACTGCCCGCATACTTCTCAGTCTGACTCCTGAATGTAATGTCAACCTTCACAGCCGTGCATTTGCCGTTATCTGAATCGCAGCCAGCAGGCAGCGGCGTAACCAAAAAATTATTCACAGGGGCAATAGGCGTTGCAGGCTCATCCGAAGAGCCGCAATTACTTGTGGTATCTGTCATATCTGCATACAGCCATGTTCTTCCGCCATCTCTAGAATTAGCGTTGCAATAAAGCCTGATTTGATGAGGAAACCTTTGTATAAAATCACCTGATTTGATTACCTTGGCAGGATTGCCTTCTACCCTTGCCTTTAAAGCAGAACTCAGAGTGGCGTTAGGCGCGGTTCCTATATCGGTTACTGCAGTCAGGGTCAAACACTCAGCATCATCAATGCTCAAATCTGTTGCCTTTAATGGTATAAGGATATTATTACTATCCATATTATTGAGCGGGAAATTATCCCTCCAAAGGATATAACAATTCTGATTCTCCTTCGAATTATTTAAACGGCAGCTAATAATATTAGCAGGATCTGCAATTGGATCAGGCCCTTTAACAAAACCAAACCCGTGGAAATTGCCAAAAAATGTAACATCTGAACAACCATTTGTAGTTGTTATAGTCATTGACCTTCGAGCAATTGGGCAACAGTCTGTTGTATAGTCCTGACATGATCTACATGAAGCCAAATCTTCCCGCGAGACAACACCCACACCCCACCTGTCAAAACTTCTCGATATCAGTTCTATAGATGGTGTCTTCATCTGGATATTATCAGAAATTGCCTTAACATCTTTGAAGACCTTTAAGGTTCCGGTATAAGACAACAAAATAGCCCCCAATATAATCGTGCTTACACCAACTGCCAAAATCAATTCCACCAGTGAATAACCCTTGTTGTTCATTTTCCTTTTTTGCCTCTTACTTAAAATTACATACATATGTTGTTAATTTGAATGGTTTTTCTCCCTTACCCTCAGCAGAGGCTGTGGCTGTAACAGCATCGCACTCATCAGGGGCAATGTTACAACTCTTGTTAAGCGTTACTGTTACAACCATATTATTCTCATATGTGTAGGAGAGCGAACTTCCGGTCGTTTTGTCAGCCTGACATTGAGCTAATGCACTTGAGGCTGCATCTATCAATGAGTTAATTGCTGTCCTGACCGCACTTTTACTCGCAAAAGAAGCTTGCATACTGATAAATCCAGTAATGCCTATTGCTAAAATAACAGTTGCAATTAACGCCTCTACTAAACTAAAACCTTGCTGGGACTTAATGGTCATGAACATCCTCCGCTGCCTTTTTCTGTCCTTATGACAGTCTTGCCAATCGAGACCTTAAAGTATTTATTGTTGCAACTTAGACATATATAACCGCCTGCGCCAGGAAATATAGCAACGCCCCTCGGGTCAATGGAGACCACGCTCCCATTGTTTGAACCGGTCATAGAAATATAATGATCTGAAATATTCATTGATTTTTTGGCATTATCGCTTCCGCTACATGCATTTGCACTCCGTGTTGGCCCCAAATCCCTTATAGTCAGTTGGTTATTGCTGACACAAATTCCAACATTTGTTGTATGCTCCATAGCATATATCTTTGCATACTTAACGAGATATTCAACCTGTGAGGAATAGTCCCAGAACTTATAATCCCTCTGGAACTTTATTATGGTCGGGAGCGCTATTACAGAGACTATAGTAATCATCGAAACTACTATAACCATCTCAACAACTGAAAAACCTCTCTGCTTGTCCTTTTTCATAGACTCCTTTCTCAATTCAAGGCATCCTGCTTATACATTTATAATGACTTGCAATTAAAATGCCAAAAACCTAACGTCTATTTTCCTCTTTACTTTCAGCAAATTTTTCAATATTATTATGTAATGCGTTTCATAATATTATGAAACGCATTACATAATCCCGTATTCCTTTATCTTAGTGAGCAATGTTTTATAACTGACTTTCAAGATTTCTGCCGCCCTGCTCTTGTTGCCGCCGGTCTGTTCAAGGGCGCTTTCTATCCTTTGTTTTTCAGCCTTCCTCATAGCAGATTCAGCAACCTCGTGCAGCGGAGCATTCGTATTAACCATTTCAGGGAGTAAAGACATATTCAGACTGAGATGCTCCGGCAAAATACAATGTCCTTCACACAGTATAATTGCCCTTTCAATCACGTTCTTTAGCTCCCTAACACTACCCTTCCATTCATGTGCCATAAGGATTGCCCCTGCCTCACGCGAGATAGAGTTTATATTTTTATTCAATTCCTTTGACAGAGTGGACACAAAATGTCTCGCAAGGGGCAATATATCCTCATGTCTTTCCCTCAGGGGAGGGATATAAATAGGGAAAACGTTCAGCCTGTAAAAAAGGTCTTCTCTGAATCTCCCTTCAGCTACCTCTCTTTCGAGATTTTTATTGCTCGCTGCGATTACCCTCAAATCAACTCTTATCGGCTTGTTCCCACCGACTCTCTCAAATTCGCTTTCCTGAAGGACTCTCAGAAGTTTTGACTGTAAAGGCATCTCCATGTCGCCGATTTCATCAAGGAAAATAGTGCCTCTGTCTGCCAGTTCAAATCTTCCGTTCTTTATCTCTGTAGCTCCTGTGAAGGCGCCCTTTTCGTGTCCGAACAATTCATTCTCAATAAGGTCCTTTGGTATGGCTGCGCAATTAACAGCTACAAAGGATTCCTTTGCCCTATGACCGAGATAATGTATAGCCCTCGCTATTAGTTCCTTTCCTGTGCCGCTTTCACCGAGGATTAAGATGGTAGTCTTAAGTGGAGCTACTTTTCTGACCTTTTCCATCACCTCGTTCCACTTATTGCTTACTCCTATTATTTCAGGCATCTTGAGAAATCTGGAAAACTCCTTTTTTAGAACAATATTTTCCTTTTCGAGGTTTTTCTCTTCCATAGCCCGTCTTATCAGCAATAAAAGATGATCAAGGTCAAAAGGCTTTGTGATAAAATCGTAGGCTCCTTCTTTAACAGCCTTAACAGCTATCTCAATGCTTCCGTATGCGGTCATTACAATCACGGGAATGAAAGGGAAGCCTTCCTTTATTGTCTTCACAATCTCCATGCCGTCTCCATCCGGCAGCTTCAGGTCTGTAACAACAACACTCAGATCCGATGCGAGTGAATTAATTCCATCCTTGATAGTATAAGCCGTTCTGACATCAAAACCTTCAGCCTTAAAGGTTCTGGTCAGCATATCAGCCATGCTTTTTTTGTCTTCTACTATCAAAATTGTTTGCATAGTTATAAGCACCTAACTGTGTTTATTCTGTTTTGCTTTTCATAAAGCACAAAGGATTAATTAATTTTGCGAAAGTCAGCACTACTATACTGTTCTACTCTATTGGCAAAAACATCCTGAAAGTGCTGCCTTCCCCTTCCTTGCTTTCCACGTTGATATGCCCGCCGTGCCCTATTGCTATCTTTTGCACAAGCGCCAGCCCTATACCTGAACCACCGCTCTTTGTTGTATAAAAAGGCATAAATATTTTATTAAGGTCACTTTGGTGTATTCCTCTGCCGTCGTCTCTGACAACAATATTTACTCCGCCCCTGCCATCATTTCACCCATTTCTATATTTATCCATACTTTATTGCCGGCATCAAGGGCATTCTGGATCAGATTCCTTATCGCCTGTTTCAGAAGTGTTTCATCTCCAGTTATCATTACAGGACTGTTCCACGAGAAAATTATCCTGCTGGTTGCCTCAGCCATACCGATGATAACATCTTCAATGGACTTTACGAGGTTTATGCTGACTTTGTTCAATGGTTCTGAATTTCTGAACTTGAGCAGTTCTTCCATAACCCTGTCCATTTCTTCAATCTCTTTTAGTATACCTAAAGCTGCTTCTCTCCTCTTATCTGTTTCATCAAGGTTTTTCATAAGAAGTCTCGCATAGCCGGCTATAACTCCCATTGGATTTCTAAATTCATGAGCTATTGCAGCAGATATTTCGCCGAGGGCAGCCAGCCTCTCTTTCAATATGAGCTGTTCTTTCAATGACTTTATTTCATCCCCGAGAGTACGAAATGCCCCTTCTACTGCATCAGGTTTAAAATATTTCAATTCAGGTTCTTTTCTCTGGAAAAGCCTTGGGAGAGATAATACAAAGATAAAAAGAAGCAATAGAAAAACAGAAACAGACAGCAGGACAACAAGGATCTCGGAACCGGGTTTCATTTCCTCCCGTCAATGATCTCTATTAGTCTGTCTGCAGGCATTGCGCCTGAATATATATCTCCATTAGGAGCTATTATCGCCGGGGTGCCGGTAATCCCAAGAGACTCTGCAAGTTTTATATTCTCATCTATCTCTTTGGTATCGCACTCTGTCTTAGGGATATCTTTCTTTTCAAAGTTGTCTTCGAGCATCTTTATTGATTTATTGCATATTATGCTTTTGGACTTCCAATAAGCGTCTTTATGCATTTTCAAAGGGAACAACTTGATATAAAATGCTACGTCCTTCCTTTTTTCAAGAACCTTCTTCATCTCCTGATGAAGTCTCCCGCAGAATGGTCAGTCAGGGTCAGTGACTATGACAACCTTTTTAGAGGCGCTTGGGCTGCCCATTGCAAGTGCACTGCTCAATGGTATCTTTGATATATCTGTCTTGCCAATGGGATGTTTTTGAACAGTTTCAGCAGTTTTATTTACACCAGTATTTATTTCAACTATATTGCCGGTAATCAGATAGTTCTTCGAGAAGTCTATATAAACTATTCCCTTTTTCCCTTGGTTGTCTATCTGTATTTCCCAGAGGCTTTTTACCGGACTCAACTGGATATTTATTACCTTTGCATGCGAAAGTTTCAGTTTTTTCAAGATGGCATTAAGTTCCTGATTGGTTAGTGAATGGCATTTCTTACAGTCCCCCTCGCAGCCGCTGGTTGTGAAAGCATGACTTAAAGTTACAAACAAGAAGAAAACAAAAAATATAGACAACACATATATTAATCCCTTTTTATAAACCATCTTTATTATTCTCCTTTGTCTCAATCCAAACTACATCTTTTTTTATAATAAATAACCTGCCCTTTGAATTTCAAGGCGTCTTTTGCTATAATTCTGTGCAGTGGAAAATCTTAATGAAATCCATCATGCTTCTCCTTTTAATATTGCTGTGTCTAAAAAGGCAGCGCTTGAAGCCTTGCTCTTTGTCTCGGACGAACCTGTTACTATAAGCAGCATAACAAAGGCAACGGAAATGCATGAAGCCGAGGTCAAAACATTAATGGCTAAATTAATATCAGAACACAGGGAAAGAGATTCCGGTATTATGATAGTTGAGATTGCAGAAGGCTACCAGATGGTCACAAAACCTGAGACATCCTCTTTAATAAAGAAATTTAAAAATCTCAATCAGACCAGCAAACTCTCGCAGCCTGCTCTGGAGACCCTCGCAATCATAGCCTATAAACAGCCTATAACAAAATTAGAGATTGACCAGCTAAGAGGCGTTAACTCGGACGGAGCTGTTAGAAGTCTTTTAGAGAAAAGATTGATAAAGATCATCGGAAAAAAAGAGACACCCGGCAGGCCGTTTCTATACGGCTCCACTAAAGAATTTTTGCAATACTTTGGCCTTAAAAACCTGAGTGACATGCCGCTAATATCTGATTTTTTAAGGGATGAGGCAGCTTAGGATAAAGGGGAAAAAATGAAAAGACTCAGTGTTTTTTTTACATTTATTCTAATGGTCTTCATACTTCTGCTCTCAAATGCAAATGCCAACACTTATATAGTCAAAAGCGGCGATTCAATATATAAAATCGCCAAAAAATTCAATGTGTCACCTTCTTATATAAAAAATACAAATAATCTCGGGTCTGACAGGCTGAAGCCCGGCATGAGCCTGTCTGTTCCTGAAAGTACCGGCGACTCATCACAAGACAGGAGTTCTTACGGTTCTAAGAACCCAACAACATACACAGTTAAAAAAGGAGACAATATCAAAAAGATTGCAAAGCGGTTTAATTTAACTGCTGAAGAGCTTATGGAGATGAATGACCTGACTGCCGATTTTCTCAAGATCGGTCAGAAACTCGTGGTATCAAACAAGACCTCTGCAACTGAAGCCGAATCTACAGATGTCCCGTATGACAGAAGAACAACGCCAATAATATCCTCTGCGATGTTACATGAGCTTAAGGAATTATCAAAATCAGATGACTTATTAAATATAAGCATAAAAGACAGAGTTATACTTTTTTCTAAAAAATTATTGGATCTGCCATACAGATTTGGAGGGAACGGAGCCTTTGGACTGGATTGCTCTTCATATGTTCAGAAGGTTTACGGCCTTGTTGGTTTAGATCTGCCGAGAAGCGCAAGGGAGCAGTTCCGCACCGGAGAACGTATAGATAAAGATGAACTCTCTGTGGGCGACCTTGTATTTTTTAGGACTTATGCCTCTTTCCCTTCCCATGTTGGCATATACCTCGGGAATAACCTTTTTATCCACGCCTCATCAAAGACCAAAAAAGTGACCATTAACAGTCTTGAAAGCCCATATTATCTCAAACGCTTTATCGGCGCAAAAAGAGTCATATCAGAAGAAGGATTAAATATAATAGAGCCACCAGAGAAGAATTAACTTATAAATAATTCAAGCTAAGTCTCAAAAACCGTTTTGCCCATATCCCTTAAATCATATCCGCCGAGGGACCGGACCGTATTCCTGAATTCTTTGTCTTCCCTTATTATTTTCAGAACAACCTGTATCATCTCAGTATCTAAAAATTCAGACGGTATCGCCAAATCATAGCGTTCATTTGCTACCTGAATAAAATCAAGACCGAGGGCATGCGCTGAGGAATAAACAGCAAGTCCTGTGTCTGCAAGCCCTGTAAGGACAGCAGATGCAACAGCCATATGAGTGTATTCTTCCTTTTCATGCCCGCTAATCATGTAAGGATTAATTCCCAGCTCCCTGAGATGTTTATCGAGGAGCAGTCTTGTGCCTGATCCTGATTGTCTGTTAACGAACATCACATCGCTTCTTATTAGGTCTTCAAAGCCCTTTATATTTTTGGGATTGCCTTTTTTCACAACAAGCCCCTGTTGTCTGTAAACGAGATTTATAAGAGTTACCTTCCTGTCAGGGAGCAGCCTTTTTATAAAAGGTATATTGTACTGTCCTGTCTGCTCGTCGAGGAGGTGTGTCCCTGCAATATGCGCTTCCCCCCTTTTTAGCGCCATCAACCCTCCCATTGAGCCTACATGGGCAGAAGAAAGGGAAAAAACAGCATAGTTCTTTTTTATTGAGTTTGCAAGAATGTCAAGTATATTGTCATGGCTGCCGATACATACTATCGTGTTCTTTATCTCATTCTTATTCCTTATCAGTTCAATATCAGCCTCACTCCCTGCCAGCAGACCCTCGGAACTGGCAGGAATTCTCAATATGCCGTCTGCCCTTACGACAGACATGAGCAGACCCGCACCCCTTGCAACAGGCGTTGCAATATATTTGTCGTTTACGAGCCCGATTTTTACCCTTATGAACTCATCCACTCCCAGAGGCGATGCTATCTGCCTCGAGATCCGCGCATTTATTTTCTCTCTTTCGAATGTCTTTGATATGCCTAATAATCTCTCTATTACAGGCTTAACAAATAAGTGAAATGTCAGATGGGCAGAGACAGGATAACCCGGAATGCCAAATACAGGCTTACTGTCAACAATGCCTGCAATAAGCGGTTTGCCCGGCTTTATTGAAATACCGTTTATGAATATCTCGCCAAGTTCGGCGACTGCTCTGGCTGTGTAGTCCTCTGAACCCCTTCCAGAGCCTGCGTTGATGATAACAATATCAGATACTTTACATGCATCATCAATTGTCTTTTTTATCTCTTGTATATCATCCCTCGCTATATCAAATTTTATGGCATCTGCATTTGCTTCCCGAATAAGCCCTGAGAGCATTGTAGAGTTATATTCTATTATCTCCGGAGGTTTTGGCGGTCTGTTTTTTACAACATCTGGCTCGATTATCTCGTTACCTGTTGGTACGACTGCAACACGGGGTCTCTTTTTGACAGATACGTTCAGGTGTCCGCTTGCGAGCATAGCTCCCATGTCTATCGGCCTGATCATGTGGTTTTCCGGGATTATCAACTCTGTTGCAACTATGTCCTCTCCTATTGTCCTTACATGTTGATACGGTGTTACTGATTGATAAATTTCAATACACTCTTCTGTTCGAGTCCCGTCTCCCGCGCCCTGCTCCCTGATTACATTAACATCCTCCAGCATAATGACTGCATTAAAACCTTCAGGCATGGGATCTCCTGTATCCACATACACAGCCTTTTCGTCTATCCTTAGCAACAGGGGCGATGTCTCTGATGCAGCAAATGTGTCACCAAATCTGACGGCGTAACCATCCATTGCCGCTGCATGATAAAATGGTGATGAGTATCTTGCAAATACAGGCTGGGCAGTTATTCTTCCCAGTGAATCCGCAACCTTGATGGTTTCAGACGGAAGATGGTAAAAATTAATGGAATCGAGCCTCTCAGAAAGCCTCTTAAGAGCCTCTTCAAGAGACAGGCTGTCAAGAAATATCTGCTTCATCAGGGAAACTATCTACTTTGCAGTTGCCTCTTTGCCGGGGAAGTCTATTACCTTTGTATCGTCCTTATGGATATGGGATCTGCCTTCAAATAATCCGCCTTCGGCTATAGATAACTTCCTCGTATGAATGTCGCCAAACAGTTGACCGCTGGATTTTATATCCACACATTCAGAGGCAAAAATATTTCCATCTACCCTGCCTCCTATAACTACATTCCTTGCCTTTATCTCCCCCTGAAATGAGGATTTTCCCCCTAAGATAACCCAATCTGCCATAACATTGCCGTTAAAATTCCCGTCTATTCTCAATGTGCCCTGTGTAGTCACATCCCCTTTAAACTCGGAATTAGATCCCACCAATGATTCAAGCTTATTATTGTTCTTTAAAAACATTTTTTGCCTCCGTAATAAATCCAATGGGGTTAACAGCCTTCTCATTACGCCATACCTCATAGTGGAGGTGGGCGCCTGTTGCATTACCGGTGGCGCCAACAAAAGCGATAATATCTCCCCTGTTGATGGTCTGTCCTACATTAACCTTGTTAGTTGAATTATGCGCATAAAGGGTAGAGTAACCGTACCCATGTTCTATGACTACAAGGTTTCCGCTTCCTCCGCTCCAACCTGAGAAACTCACGATGCCATCGGCAACTGCCTTTACAGGCGTCCCTTTGGGAGCCGAGATGTCAATTCCGGAATGAAAATCCATTCCTCCATGCCTTGGATGCTCTCTCTGCCCGAAATGCGATGTTATATTACCCTGAATCGGCCAGCCTATGGGGGTTGCCATATATATGTTTTTCTGCTCTTTTAAATAATTCTTGATCTCCTTAACGCTCTCAACAGTATTTCTTATCTGGCCTTTCAGCATATCCATATCAAGAGAGCCGGCGTCGTTGGTATAAACCTTTGAATCTACATTTTCAAGGATTTTTTTCTTGCTGCCTGAGGAGAACAACTTCTTGAATTCCAATTCTAACTGTTTGAGATTCAGGATGGTGTCCTTTAGTTGGGTAAACTGTTCATGATAAAAGCTTAACTTGTTTTTCATATCATAATATTCGACAGTATCAATCGCCATAGAAACAATGTAAACAGAGCCCACAAGCCAGAATATGATTGATAAAAATATCCCTACGAAAGGAAGCTTCAGGTTAATCGTCCGTTTGCTATTATGCGGGATAAGCATTACAGTGACAGGGGTAAAAAGATGTTTTAAAAAAGTCTTTACTTTATACATAGCGTATCTTTTCTTGACCTCCTTTCTCTATAATTCCAATATTATATGCTTCAAAACCGTTATTTTTTAAAATTGATATTACAGAGTCGGAATCCCCGGGCGTTATAACCATAACATAACCTATTCCCAAATTGAAAGTCCTTTTCATATCATCATCAGGGACATTCCCTATTTTTTTTATGAGCCTGAATATCTCAGGCATATTCCAAGAACCATCCTTGATTACTGCTGTCAGTCCATCCCTGAGTATTCTTGGCAAATTGCCAGAAATGCCGCCTCCTGTTATATGAGCCATGCCCTTTATGTTAACTTTTCCCCTCAAGGCATTAAATGCCTTAACATATATTTTTGTAGGCTTCAAAAGTTCGTCACCGAGGGTCATATTGAGTTCGGGTATATATTTATCATGTGCAACCCCTGCGACATCAAAAAAAACCTTTCTTGCCAGTGAATAACCATTGCTGTGAAGGCCGCTTGATGCCAGCCCTATTATGATATCCCCTTCAACAATTAATGAACCATTAATAATTTCATTTCTGTCAACAACTCCGACCGCAAAACCAGCCATATCATATTCATCTTCCTGATAGAAGCCCGGCATCTCTGCTGTCTCTCCGCCTATAAGAGAACAGTTAGCCTGTTTACACCCTTCTGCAATCCCTTTAACAACTTCGCTGTGCTTGTCTGAATTGAGTTTGCCTGTAGCAAAATAATCGAGAAAAAATAAAGGCTCAGCGCCGAGGGTAAGGATGTCATTGACACACATTGCTACAAGGTCAATGCCGACCGTGTTATGCTTATCCATTATGAAAGCTATCTTTAATTTTGTTCCCACTCCGTCTGTACCACTTACAAGAACAGGCTCCTTATACCTCGAAATATCCAGTTTAAAAAGCGCGCCAAAAGAGCCGATGTCCGTCATTACTTCTGGTCTGAAGGTTGCTTTGGCAAAGGGCGAGATGAGACTTACAAATCTGTCCCCCTCATCTATATCAACCCCTGCTTTTTTATAAGTTAGTTCTTCCATATCTCCCCTTACATTATCTTCATGCTTATATCCACAGCCGTTGCTGAATGCGTCAGCGAGCCGGAGGATATAATATCCACTCCTGTTTCAGCAATGCTCCTGACATTTTCGAGATTCACATTCCCGGATGCCTCAAGTAAAATTGTATAATTTTGAAGTCCCAATTTTGAATTTCGAATTTTAACAGCTTCCTTCATGTCAGACATCGGCATATTATCGAGCATAATTACATCAGCTCCTGCATTTAGAGCCTCGTTTAATTCATCTATATTTTTAACCTCAACCTCAATTTTCAAAAGATGGTGCGCCTTTTTTGCAAGCGCAATTGCCTTCCTGACACCGCCTGCAATCTTAATGTGATTGTCCTTAATCAGAATGCCGTCATAAAGTCCGAATCTGTGGTTAACGCCTCCGCCAATGCCTACGCCGTATTTTTCCATAAGACGCATTCCGGGCGCCGTTTTCCTCGTATCAGCTATTTTAACAGGCAGCCCTTCGACCTTCTCAACATAAGTCCTTGTCAGTGTCGCAATTCCAGATATGTGCTGCAATATGTTTAATGAAACCCTCTCTCCTGCGAGGAGGCTCCTGCCATTGCCAATAAGCTCTGCTATAACATCACCTTTTTTTATTGCAGCGCCTTCGTTAAAAAAGACCTTCATATGAACGCCGGGGTCTATAATATTAAAGACCTCTTTCACAAAAGGCATTCCGGCAAGTATAAAATCCTGCTTTGCTATAATATGCGCCTTTGCTTCCATGTCGTCAGGGATAACCAACTGTGATGTTATATCGCCGTGACCTATATCTTCAAAGATAGCAAGGCGTATTATCTCTTTCAGAAGTTCATTTGTCACCTGTTACTTTCTCCTAAAAATAGAAAACAGGCCGAATATCCCGCCTGCAACTGCACCCAGCGCTACAGCAGAACGCCAGTCGAGAAGTGTTGTGACATTCCCGTTTATATTCCGTGCCATCATGAGAAGTGAACTGCTGTTATTCGAATTAATCTCCTTTGCAGCCATAATGCCTACAGCGCTTTTGTTGACTGTTGCATCTCCGGCTGATATAGAGACAGGCGAGAAGGAAAAATTCAGACTTATATTATTCCCGGCAGCCACAGCGCCTATACTCTGATTTAAAGAGAGGTTTTCGCCCCGCATCAATACAAAAGCACCCTGTGTAACATCAACGCGCTCTCCGTCTATGCTCAGCGCTCCCACCTGCTGCATTTCCATGTGTCCGGCTTCTGCTGACCTTATAGTACTCTGCTTGATTGTCATAAACTCTGCCTCGACTATATCAAGCTGTTTCCCTTCTATCTCCACTATTTCTTTTTCCATTGAGCCCCCCTTCATGGCCAGCATAAATCGATAACTAATCGCTGACCACTGTTTTTAATAGTTTTAAATTATCTTCTATCTTTTCTCTTTTCTGAATCAAATCATTAAACCTGGCATTTTCCTTTTCAACCACGCTTTTAGGAGCATTTGCCAAAAAATCCTCGTTTAAAAGCTTTTTGTTTGACAAAGCAGCCGCATCTTCTATTTTAGACATTTCTTTTTCAAGCCTGTTAATCTCTGACTTTATATCAAAGAGTCCTTCAATGGGAATATATACCTCCATCTTATCCTTCACAGAAACTGCAGAACCCTTTACCCTGTCAATATTGCTCCCTATATTTATTTCTTTACAGCGAGTGAGCTTTTTGATCGCAAATAAATTATCTTTTAAAATATTCTCTGCCTCTCCTGAAAGTGTCTTTATATCAGCCCTTATCTCAAGAGATGGCGCTATATTCAGTTCACCCCTTATGCTTCTGATGCCCGTAACTGCATCTATTATATAATTCATCCTATCCTCAGCATCTTGATATCTCTTCATGCCCGCAGGAAAGTAAGACAGTCCTATACTCTTGCCCTGTCCGAATATTGAACTCCATATCTCCTCTGTTACAAACGGCATAAATGGGTGGAGGATCTGCAGGCTTTTCTCCAGCACAAAGAACAAACAGTTTACTACAGCGCTTTTCTGCTTATCGCTGCCATTATAAAGAACAGGTTTTGTAATCTCTATATACCAGTCGCAGAGCTCATGCCATATAAACTGATAGATGCTGTTTGCTGCGTCGTTAAACCTGTAGCCATCGAGGTATTTATTAACATCATCAGCAGCAGATGCCAGCCTGCTTAAAATCCACTTGTCTGTAATATCAAGATCATTGTCATCCATTTGCTGAACGTTTCTATAGTCTGCATAATTTGTAATAAATTTCGTGGCATTCCAGAGTTTGTTTATAAAATACCTGTAGCCTTCTACCCTGTCTTCTGAAAATTTCACGTCCCTTCCCTGTGCAGCAAATGCAGCAAGGCTGAATCTGAAGGCATCTGCGCCGTATTTTTCTATCATGATGAGCGGATCTATAACATTGCCTTTTGATTTAGACATCTTCTGCCCTTTTGCATCACGGACAAGGGCGTGAATATATACGTCCCTGAAAGGCACTTCCTCCATGAATTTAAGTCCCATCATTATCATTCGTGCAACCCAGAAAAATATTATGTCAAAACCGGTAACTAAAACACTTGTCGGGTAAAATGTCTTCAGATCCTCTGTTTTATTCGGCCAGCCGAGGGTAGAAAATGGCCAAAGGGCGGATGAAAACCATGTGTCAAGCACATCAGGATCGCGTATTACAGCCTTGCTGCCGCACTCAGGACATTCTTTTATGTCCTCCCTGCTGCAAACAGGCTTAACATCCTTTGATATCTTTATAACCTTTGAGTTATTTATTATTTCTTCGTGACTTAGACCCGCTATCCTCAATTCTGAATACCTGCCGCCTGCCACTGTGGCGCCGGATTTAAGAGTTATGGGATTAAAAAATATGTGCTCAATCATTTCTCCCTGGGGCATCCCTCCATTCATGCCTTTGCAGTCTGGGCAGTACCATACAGGTATTTGATGCCCCCACCATATCTGGCGTGATATGCACCAATCCTTAATATCCCTCATCCATGCAAAATAGTTATTTTTCCACGCCTCAGGAATAAACCTTATCCTGCCTTCTTTAACAGCCCCGGCAGCTTCCTCTGCAAGAGGCTCTATCTTCACATACCACTGAATTGTCAGAAGGGGCTCTATTATTGTTTTGCATCTGTAGCAATGACCAACAGAATGAATATGCTTCTTTTCTCCTTCAAGCAATTCGAGCTCTTTGAGGTCTTCAATAATCTTTTTTCTGCACTGATACCTGTCAAGTCCCTTGTATCTCTCCCCTGCCTTTTCGCTCATACAGGCATCCTCTGCAATTACAGTTACAGAATGAAGGCCGTGCCTTTTGCCTATTGCCTCATCATTAAAGTCATGGGCAGGAGTAACCTTTACAGCGCCTGTGCCGAATGAAGGATCAACATTTGGGTCTGAAATTACGGGGATTTTTCTGCCTGTGAGAGGCAATTCCAATTCTTTGCCTATCAGGTGTTTATACCTCTCGTCTTCAGGATAAACTGCCACTGTTGTATCACCCAGCATGGTTTCAGGCCTTGTTGTAGCCACTGTGATGTAACCGCTTTTATCTGAAAGAGGGTATCTGATGTAATATAATTTTCCTTCCAGCTCCTCGTATTCCACTTCAAGGTCTGAAAGGGCAGTGTGGCAACGGGGGCACCAATTGATCAAACGATTATCCCTGTAAATCAGTCCTTGTTCATAAAGAATCACAAATACATCCCTGACTGCGCGGGAAAGACCCTCGTCCATTGTAAATCTCTCCCTTGACCAATCGCAGGAAGCGCCTAATTTCTTAAGCTGGTGTATTATCTTTCCGCCGTACTCTGCCTTCCATTTCCAGACCCTTTCAATAAACGCCTCCCTGCCCAGTTTATGTCTATTGATCCCTTCCTTTGAGAGTTCCCTTTCAACAACATTCTGAGTAGCTATGCCGGCATGGTCTGTGCCGGGAAGCCACATTGTCTTGTATCCTGACATCCTCTTCCATCTGATAAGGATATCCTGTATTGTGGCATTAAGGGCGTGTCCCATATGAAGCGTGCCTGTAACATTGGGCGGAGGGATTACTATAGAGAATGCCTGTTTTGAAGTATCAGGGTCTGGTCGAAACAGCCCTGTTTCCTCCCAAAATTCGTACCATTTGCCTTCAATCTCTTCAGGGTTGTAACTTTTCTTTAGATCTATCATGAGTGTATTTTTTCCAGTCTCTATAATTCAGAGACGCTATTTTCGATTCCTTGCTTATTGCCTTTTCTGCCATACCTGTAGTAATTCTTCCAATCGCCGCATTATTTCACTGCGCATTGACTCCACTAAATTTTTCATTGTCTCTTTCGTTGCATTTTCAACAATAGCAGGCATCATACCAGACACCCCCTGACGCACTGCATCCTCTGCAGCAGACAAAACCCGGGGCATAATATCGCTGTCTATCAAGCTGGAAATCTTGTCATCTATTGCCGTTTTTATGATTTCCAAGATTTCTTCCTTTGACGGCAATTCCATTTTAAGCAACGTGTCATTAACAGAGAACTGTTCCGGAAGTGCTTTTTTAAACTCTTTCAATTCAGAAGCAAATGCGAGATCCGCAACCTGCTCTTCATGCCCTGAATGCGCCACAGTATCAGAGACGAGCGGATGAAACAACTCTTCCTTAGCCGCTTCAGAACGGGTTAACAGGACATTGATCTTGCTTATCAACTCCTGAGATTCAAATGGTTTGACAATAAAATCATCAGCGCCGACTGCCCTTGCATACTGCTCATCAAAAGGCTCAAAGGCGCCAACAAGAAGAATAATCGGTATTTTGGAAAATAAAGGATTGCTCCTGATATTTTTACACAACTGATAGCCGTCCATCTTCGGCATCTCAATATCTGCAAGCACAATAGCAGGGGAAAAGGATTCCAAAACCTGAAGCGCCTGTTCTCCGTCATCAACAATTTTTAATTCAAAGCCCTCATGAGCAAGGACAAGATCAACCACCTTCTGAATGGTAAGGCTGTCATCTGCCAGCAAGAGTTTATAAGACATTATTTCCCTTTCTTCGCCTGCAGCGAGAGATAAAGAAGCATTAAAGAGTTTTGAAATTTAATTAGTATGCCCCGGATTTGTCAAGATTTTTTCTTGCTTCTATAATCCTCAATTGCCTTCCTCAGGGCATCGGAGCCGAGGTTGGAACAATGCATTTTCTGGGGAGGGAGCCCCCCCAGTTCTTGCGCAACTGCCTCCTTTGATAAGCTCAATGCCTCATCAAGGGTCTTGCCCTTTACCATCTCTGTAACCATACTGCTCACAGCAATGGCAGCCCCGCATCCAAATGTCCTGAATTTTGCATCTACGATCCTGTCATTTTCAACCTTTATGAATATCTGCATAGCGTCTCCACAGGTTGGGTTGCCCTCCATACCAACTCCGTCAGCATCAGACATTTCGCCTACATTCCTCGGATTCATAAAGTGATCCATTACCTTTGGGGAATACATATTCAACCTCCTATCTTTTTTATCCTGTATAACATTTTTCTCCCTCACCGTGCTCTTCAAACCCTTTCCATCCTCAGGCAAAGGGAGACATCTCTCTTAACCTGCTGATCACATGTGGGAATTCAGCGAGAAAGTAGTCCACATCTTCATCCGAGTTGTCAATGCCAAGACTAAACACGATTGAGCCCTGTGCGAGGGCTGACGGGATACCGATTGACAGTAATACCGGCGAAGACTTAAGTGCCTTTGATGAGCAAGCTGAGCCGCTGGCTGCATATATACCTTTCATAGACAGCATTAGCAGCATCGCCTCTCCCTCAATAAACTCAACCACAAAGCTTGTATGATGTGGCAGCCTTTTATCAGAATTATCGGCAGGATGACCTGTGAGATAGATGTTTGGAATTTTAAGGGCGCCTTCTATTATCCTGTCCCTGAGCCTTTTGCAATGTTCTATTCGTTTATTTATTTCGTTCTTTGCAATCTCAGCAGCCTTGCCCATTCCAACAATAGCAGGGACATTCTCTGTGCCTGCCCTCCTGCCGCCTTCCTGTATCCCGCCATACAGGAGAGGCACTATCCTCAGTCCCTCTCTTACGTATAGAGCACCTGCTCCTTTAGGGCCATAAAACTGGTGGGCAGCCATGCTAAGAAGGTCAACGCCTAATTCCCTGACATCAACCGGGATATTCCCTGTTGTTGCTACTGCATCTGTATGGAAAATTATATTTCTCTCCTTTGTAATGGCAGCTATTTCCTTTATAGATTCGATAGTGCCAATCTCACTGCTCGCATGTGCTATGGATATGAGAATCGTCTCTTTTGTGATGGATTCCTTAACAACCTCAGGATCAACACTTCCATATTTATCCACAGGCAGATATGTGACAGCAAAACCGCTCTTTTCAAGAAATCTTGCAGAATTCAATATGGAATGATGCTCAATCTTGGAAACGAGTATATGTTTGCCATGGCTCTGTTTTGCCAGCGCTATTCCCCTGAGGGCGAAATTGTTTGCCTCTGCCCCGCTCGAGGTAAAAACAACAGTTGATGGCTTTGCATTGATTAATGACGCCACCTGCTCCCTTGCCATCTCAATAGCATCCCTCGCCCTTATGCCGAGATCATAGACACTCAATGGATTCCCAAACTCCTCCTTAAAATAAGGCATCATCGCATTTAGCACATCAGGATGCAGCGGGTTGGTTCCCACATGGTCAAAATAGCATTTTCTCATAGCTATCTCCTTTGCTAAGCAGCTGTTTTTCTGACATAAAACTTATAGTAGTCCTCGTCTTCGTCCATGCCAATAAATTCATTCCCTGTCTTTAAACACCACTCTGGAATGTCATCAAGAGCGCCATCATAATCCGTAAGTATTTCAATGACCTGCCCATCTTCGACCATCTTTATCATTTCATCCAGCTTAAGCAGATGCATAGGGCACATCATATAAACAATGTCAGCGGTTATATCTACCTTTATGTCGTGAACAAATTTCATGTCTCACTTGTGCTTCTGGCTTCTGATGCCTGAATTCTGTATCTTCATCAACGAATGGAAATCCCCTATCATCAAATTCTTAAGCGTTATAGTCTTTAAAAATCCCTCTATCTGTTCTCCAAGCGCCTTCCACAAAAGATGTGTTACGCAGCTATCTACCCTGACACAACCTTCCCCGGGGTTGAGACACGATGTCAAGGCAACCGGGCCTTCAAGCTCATCAAGGATTGAGGCTATGCTTATTCTGTCAGGGCCCTCGCTTAATATATAACCTCCGCCAGGTCCTTTTATGCTCCTGATAAGCCCTGCCTTTCTGAGCCTGTTTAATATCTGTTCAAGATATGAAACAGAGACATCCTGCCTGTCGGATATCTCTTTGATGGTCACAGGCTTTTCTGGGTAGCCCCTCGCTATTTCAAACATAGCCCTTACGCCATATTGCCCTTTTGTTGATAGCTTAAGCATAAACCTAATTTATAATAGTTTACTATTTTTGTCAAGTATTTTTAATTTTTAAAGGGGGTTTTCAAGTCTGTCCGCCCCCTTACCCTTTAATTCTACTTCTTTGCCTTTTCCTCAAAAAGTTCTTCTTCTTGTTTATTTTTCATTCTCTTGACAAGCTCTTCATAGGAATTCGTGCGGATTATTTTATTGAACTGGTTTCTGTAATTGCTCACAAGGCTTACGCCTTCTATTACCACATCATATACTTCCCATTTATTATTGTTCTTCTTAAGAAGCCTGTATGCAATAGGTATTTCAACGTTCCTTTTTGTGATCACTTTGCTCCTTACAGATGAATATTCTCCGTCTATATCCTCTCCAGCATAGGTTATCTTTTCATCCTCATAGCTTTCGATCTTTTTAATATATGACCTCTCAAGGAGATCCGTGAATAAAGGAACAAACTCTTTTCTTTCCTCAGGCGTTCTTTTCTTCCAATGAAGGGAAAGAGAGCTCTTTGCCATCTCTTCAAAGTCAAATCTTTCATCCACGACCTTGCGTATTGCCGCTCTTCTTTCTTTTGTCTTCTCAGACTTTTTCAGTTCCTTGTCCCTCAATATATCAAGAACCTTATCAACTGTCTCCTTTACCTGTTCTGTTGGCAAACCGGCATAAGCAATAGATACACCAAACGGTAATCCGTTCAAAGCGAACAACGCAAGAGAAATTAGAAATGAAGCCCGGGCAATAAGTTTTTTCAAATTTTGTATTCTGTGTTTTAGATTTTGTATTGTCATGGCGCCTCCTGCTACTTTATCTCCCTAATATCCATGCCTGCGGAGTATAAAAGATTTGCAAATGACATTCTGTGATTATACACTGAACGAAAATAATTTGCCTTCAGTTGTCCGTAAACTGTAGCAGCATCAGCTATTTCCTTTGCTTCGCCAATGCCAAGATCAAAATTCGCCACTGCTGCTACCAGCCATTTCCTTGCATTTCTGTACGCCTTTTCCATCTCAGGGATATTCTTTCCTGCCTCTTGCATATCAGCATAAGCCTTTCTTACCTGCAATGGTATAGCTTCATCAGCAAATCTTTTTTTCTCTGTCAATTTATTATATTCTGCCTCTGCCTCCCTGACCCTTCCTCCTGTAATTCCAAAATCAATTGACCACTTAAGCCCCATGAAAACAGCTCCTGAAGAATGGTTAAAATAATCGTAAATATAAGGGTTGTCTATCTTATCCCTGTTGGTAGCGCCTGCTATTGACGCCTTTAAACCGAGGAACAGTTGTGGATAAAAATTGCTTCTCTCTGCATTGATGAGTGCGTTCTTTGCGTTTAACCCCTCTTTGAGCTGAATAAATTCAGGTCTCAATCGAGCCGACTTTTTTATGTACTGTTCCAGTTCATCCGGCATTTTATTTTCAGGCGTTAACGACTGATCTGCAATGTCGAATTTAACTCCCTTAGGCAGACCCATACTTGTAATGAGCGCATCTTTTGTCATGGCAATGCCTTTTTCTATCTCGTTCAGATTCCTTTCCGCCTCTCCCAAAAATGCCCTGAGTTTATATAAATTGACCTCATCAGCCCATGGAGAACCTATCTCGATCTGTTTTTCGGCTTTCTTGATTGATTCCACAAGCTCGTCCTTTATTTCGAGCACAAGATTCTTCATATCCTTCGCAAGGAGAAGACCATAATACAACTCTTTTATTCTCAATATAATCTCAGAGGTCTTTTTTTCCACTCCTGCCCTAGCCACTTTTATACCGCTCGACGCAGCCTCTTTATAACCACTTATCTTGCCAAAGGTATAAACAGGCTGTATCAATGTCACATCGGTGCTGCCAAAAACCCCGGTTACCACTATAGGCACTGAGGTGTCCACAGGATTCAACTGCTCCCTCCTCGCCTTTGGTGAAGGCCCTGCTATAGCTAAAACCTCTATCTGTGGATAGGCTGCAGAGTCTGCCTGCGCCTTTTTTGACTTATAAACCTCTTCTTCCTGAAGCGACTCGCCTATCTCTGGGCTTACATCAACAGCCTTTTTAATGCACTGCTCAAGGTTTAATACAATATTCTGCGGTTTATCCTGCGCATGCGCAAAAGATAAATAACCAAAAAATATAAAACACACAAGTATCGGAACTCTAATGACTGCCTTCATAACTAAACCTCCCCAAATACATACTTTTGTAGCAATTCCTCTATATCGATAGCTGATTCTGTCTGTCTGATTTTGCCGCCGTTTGAAATAATCTTTTCAGACCCCCCGGGTGTTATCTGGATGTATTTCTCGCCTATAAGTCCCTTTGTCTTTACTGATGCTATAGCATCAGTCTGTAATTTGATATATTTGTATAAACTTATCTCTACCAGCGCGCGATACTCGTCATCAAGTCTTATGCTTTTCACTTTTCCTATATCCACTCCCGCCATTTCCACCACTGCGCCATGTTTAATCCCGCCAACTTTCTCAAACTCCGCATAAACAGTATATCTGCTCTTTCCCACTATCTCAAGCTCTCCGAGCTTTACGGATATATAACCAAGGGAGATAATTCCAGCTAAAAGGAAAAAACCTACAATAACCTCAAGATCAAACTTTCTCATACAACCTCCTGATCAAATAATAACACTGCTCTATTGCGTCATGTTAAGGGCTTCTATCGGTCCTCCAATGCCCCCTGTTATAAATTGTCTGACAGCAGCGTCAGTGGAGTTCTTTATTTCCTCTGGAGTGCCTACCTCCACTATAACCCCGTTATGAAGCATAGCTACTCTGTCTGTAACCTCAAATATCCTCGGCACCTCATGGCTTATTATAACCCCTGTGTAGCCGTACTTCTCATGAGTAGCAGATATAAGCCTGTGCATGGAGCTTGTGATAATCGGATCAAGACCTGTAGTTGGTTCATCAAAAAGCACAATATTCGGCTCAGTAATCAATGCGCGTGCCAACGCAACACGTTTTCGCATGCCTCCGCTCAGTTCGGCAGGGTACTTCTTCTCCATACCCTTAAGCCCTACATCTTCCAGCGCCTGCATGACCCTCTCTTCAATCTCGCTCTTGTTTAGCTTTGTCTTTTCCATTAAAGGGAATGCGATGTTTCCAAATACATTCATAGAGTCAAACAATGCGCCCCCTTGAAAAAGAACGCCGAGTTTTTCCCTTATCTTATCAAGTTCCCTTGGGGGAAGCTTTGTAATATCTACTCCATCAATCAGAACACTCCCTTTGTCTGGCTTGAGAAGCCCTATTATGTGTTTTATAAGCACACTTTTTCCGCCGCCGCTCTTCCCCATTATTGTTATTATCTCTTTATCTGCTATGGTTAAATTTATGCCATTGAGAACCCGCTGACTGTCAAAAGATTTATGCAAATCAATAAACTCTATCATTTTCCCTTTTATCTCTCTCTCATATAGCCTTTAGTTCATTACAACAAAACAGAACCGAGGAAATAATCCCAGACAAGGATTAATATAGAGGACATCACAACTGCTTCTGTTGTAGATTTGCTGACACCCTCCGCTCCATATCCTGTATAAAAGCCCTTATAAGAACATACTAGGGAAACCAGAATGCCAAAACTCAGTGATTTATAAAGTCCTACAATTACATCTTTCATTTCAACATAATCTTCCATCAGAGAAAAATACGTGCCGGAACTAATCCCCAGAAGCTTAACGCCTACCATATACCCTCCGTATATGCCTATGGTGTCAAACATGGCTGTAAGCAGAGGAAAGACTATCACTGCTGCGACAATATTCGGCACGATAAGATAACGCATCGGATTAAGAGCCATTGCTGTAAGGGCGTCTATCTGCTCTGAAATCCTCATCATGCCTATCTCAGCTGTAAGGGCAGACCCTGCCCTGCCTGTAACCATAAGGGCAGTGAGCACAGGCCCCAATTCCCTGATTAAACTGAGGGCAATGCCGGGACCTAATAGCGCTTCTGATCCGAATTTCCTGAGTATATAATACAACTGAAGGGCAAGCACCATGCCAGTAAATGAGCCTGTAAGGAGTATCACGAGCATGGATTTGTTTCCAAAAAACCTTATCTGCCTTAAGAGCAAATTAAACTTGAATGGCGGTGCAAACACGAAATAAATTGCGTTCGCAAAAAAAATGGTCATATGCCCCATTTTTTTCAATGTTGAAATAGCCCATGAACCAAGAAATCTCAAAAGTTTCTCCATGATTCTAAATATTAAGGGAAGGCGCTGCTGTTGTCAATCCCATAATCCGTAATCAAACATTTACAGAATCAAAGCAGGTATGGGTGAAAAGACTTTATCGGCGATACCTTAGCGCCGAACCCATATTAGAGCAGAAGCGCAGAAGTTAAAGCTGATCTTCTGCTCTAAACCACATCGCATTGATAAAGCCTTTGCCGATGGCTCGTATGAGAAGCCGTGCCTGCTTTGCTTGATTTATGGCATGTCATGATTCAAGTCGCCTGTTATCAGGCTTCCGATAATCTCATTTATGTCTGAAAGACCATCTTCTGCCAAAAATCTCTCTATTCCTTGTATTATCTCTATTGTAGCTGTTGGATTAACAAAATTCGCTGTGCCAACAGCGACTGCCCGCGCTCCGGCTATAAGAAATTCAAGCGCATCGTTAGCGGTCATTATCCCGCCCATTCCTATAATTGGTATCCTTACTGATTTATAAACTTCCCAGACCATGCGAACAGCAACAGGTCTTATGGCAGGACCTGATAACCCGCCTGTAATGTTTGCAAGAACCGGCTTCCTTTCCTTAATATTCACAACCATCCCTGTTATGGTATTAATTAGGGAAATTGCATCAGCGCCTGAGTTCTCGGCAACCTTTGACATAAAGCCTATATCTGTAACATTTGGCGAGAGTTTGACTATCAGGGGGAGAGCGGTTGTTCTTCTTACAGCAGCAATTACCTGCTCCATTATTTTAGGGTCTGTCCCAAAAACTATCCAGCCAGCCTGCTTATTAGGACAGGAGATGTTCATCTCAAGGGCATGGATACCGTCAGCGCTGCTTAATTCCCCTGCTGCCCGAACGTACTCATCAATGCTGTCCCCAAAAAAATTCGCGATCACAGGCGTCTGAAACTGCCGCAAAAATGGAAGTTTTCCCTTTATAAATGCCTTTATGCCTACATTTTGAAGCCCTATAGCATTGAGCATGCCTGCCGGCGTCTCTACTACTCTGGGCGTTGGATTGCCGTCTTTTGGGATAAGGGACAGTCCCTTAACTACAATTGCACCGAGTTTGTTCAGGTCAACAAATTCAGAATACTCTTCGCCATAACCGAATGTCCCTGATGCAGTCATCACAGGATTCTTGAGCTTTAATCCGGCTATATTTACAGACAGGTTCGGGGTTTTCTGTATTTTGTCTTCTGTTCGCTTTATTCCCATACAATCTCTCTTACATCAAAAACAGGCCCTTCTTTGCATACACGTTCATAAATCCATTTCTGTGTTCTGTCTTCTGTGTTCTGTCTTCTGACTTTTATAACACATCCATGGCATGCGCCAACCCCGCATGCCATGTGTTCCTCAAAAGATGCATAACATCTTAATCCTTTATTCATGCAAATGCTTGAAAGTTCTTTTATCATCGGCATTGGGCCGCACGCATAAATCTGTAATGCGTGATAAGTAATGCGTGATGAGTTTAAAAAATCTCTCAAGACATCTGTTATCAATCCCTTCTGTCCCTCAGAACCATCGTCTGTAGTTATAGCTACTTCTTTTGACAAAGACTTTGCCTCATTTAGCATCACAAGCTCATCACTGTTCCTTGCGCCGTAGAAAAGATATGCCTTTTTCTTAAATCTGCTTAAAAGCGGCAATAAAGAGGCAATCCCAATGCCGCCTGCGACTGCTATAAAATCCTCTTGCGGTTCAGGATAACTATTCCCGAGAGGGCCTATTACATTAATTGTATCATCCATTCCAAGACCTGCAAGACATGACGTGCCTTTACCTCTTATCCTGTAAAGAAATTTAAGTGTCCCGGCTTGGTGTTCAAATATACTGAATGGTCTTTTTAGAAGCGGGACAAGAGCGCTACTTGCCTGAAGCATGTAGAACTGACCCGGCGACGGGATCTCGATTTCAGATAAGGGAATTAAGGTTAATAGTCTGAATTGTTCGTTTAAAGGAGTGTTTCCGGTTATCTTTGCCTTGAAGTATCTATGCAAAGTTGATCTCTAAGATTTCGTATTCAATTGTCCTTGCAGGGGCGTTGACAAGCGCAATATCGCCAACCTCTTTCCCGATCAATGCCCTTCCAACCGGAGAGCTTATAGATATTTTCCTGCTCTTGACATCAGCCTCGTCAGGACCTACGAGAATGAATTCATACTCTGTATCTGCTTCTATATCTATAACCTTTACTCTTGCTCCAAAGGCGATCTTTGACTGGTTTATCCTGGCAGGGTCTATCACATCAGCCATAGCCAGTTTTGCCTGAATCTCTTGGATGCGCCCTTCTATAAATGACTGTCTTTCCTTTGCAGCATGGTATTCAGCATTTTCAGAGAGGTCACCATGCGCTCTTGCTTCAGCTATATCCTGTATATTTTTTGTCCTTTCAACTTTTAAAAGTCTTTCCAGATCTTCTTTCAGCTTTTGATAACCTTCTGCAGTCATCGGTATGCGATTCATTACTTAACCACGCCTCCTTAATCAGGCAACAAGCACTCCCATTACTCTCAAAATGAGCAATGATTTTGAATAAAATAACACTTTCATAATGCTTTTTTCAAAATAAAGTAGTTCCTTTTTCTAATATTTTTTTCAGCTTTGTTCTTAAGGTTTCGACTGTTAATGGCATTATCAGATAATCATCAGCGCCTGCTTTTATAGCTTCTATAACCTTTTCCTTCCCTGCTTGTTCTGTTACAAAAAGAAAAGGCAATTTTTTAAATAAAGGGTTTTGTTTTATCTCTTTAAGCATTTCTAATCTGTTCTTGTTAGGCATATTGCAGTCAGAAATCACCAACCCTAAATTCCCTTCTTTAAGTTTATCAAGCGCCTGCATGCAGTCCTCAGCCTCTTCTATATGCTCAAAACCTATTTGTTCCAACATATTTCTTAAAATTTTCCTCGTGGTTGAGAAATCATCCACAACAAGAATCCTGATATCACTTCTAAACAATATGCCTCCTAAAAACCGGCTCCATGATATTTCTTAAAAATTGAGAATTCTTTACAGCAAGCTGCGGTTAAAATATGCCTGCCATCCATGAGTAGCATTATTTTACACCAAGAACGAGGTTTTTTTGAACTCTTTTATTTATTAAGAAGGATCAGCACGTTAAAACGCAAGGCACAGTTAAGGAGCTTCGGTGGTCATGATGGACAGCGCTGTTTCGAGCCTTCTGGATTCCTCAATAATAATCTGTATATATTCCCAACTTTTGGATTGCGGATCCAGAGATTCAGACAGCCTTCTTGCAAAACAGCCAACTGCCATAAGGGGATTTCTGATTTCGTGAGCAACAGCCTGCAATACATCCCTGTGCCCTGGTTTTTTTAGATGCTCACCAAAAGCCTCAAAAGAAGGAAGGATTTGTTTTGACGCGATATCCTGACATATCAATATTTTCTCTGAAAGAATGCTGAGGGAAGCATTTGCCTTTTCCATGAGCGCAAAGAGGTCTTTTTCTTTATTTATATCCACCTTTAAACCCTCAGCAATAGTTTCTACTTCTTCAAAGGTCAATACCAGTATTTCGCTTAATATGTCGTGACGCAAACCATATACTTCTTCAGCCTCGCGGAATAAAGTTTCCAATTCCACAGATTTTTCCAGATGAATAAAAAATTTCCTTGACATTTCGCATGCAATAGCTAATGGAGGAACAGTCTGTTCCTTGTCCATGTTATAAAAACGTTGACAGGCAATTATCTCTTCTGGAAATTGCCAGTGTTTAAGTGCCGCCTCTCCAATTTCTCTGTGGTTAACTCCAAATAGTTCCTTTTCTCTTGATAAAAGCTGATCCAGTGAGTGCAAATCAAGGATAATTTCAATATCTTTTCCCCTGATAAAAAGGTCAAAAAATATTAAAAGACCTATTTCAAGAACAAGGCCGGCAACAAAGGCCTCCTCTGGTTTGCATGTATGAAGATGCTGCGCAAGTGCCTTTGCCAACAATGCCTGATATAAGGAAGATCTCCAGAACTTCTCATAGTCCATAGGCCCGACCTTGCCCATTGGGAACGTATCTCTCAGTGATAAAGACAGAGCCATTACCCTCAAATGATTTAACCCTATCCTCATGACAGCCTGTTCCACAGTAGTAATCGGTTCGATTGTCCTGAAAAATGCGCTGTTTGCCACCCTAAGAAGACGGACAGTAAGGGCAGGATCCATTTCAATCATTCCTGCTATATCACACACAGACGCCTTATCATCTGAGGCAATTTCCACAAGTCTCATGGCAACAGGGGATAAAGAGGGCAGGGAATAGCCTGACTTGATTTTATCCAAAATGTCTCTTCCCAACATTTGCTCTCCTCTTTAAGGCCGCATCACTTAACTCATATATTTTACACCAGAAGAATTCATTAAAGAAAAAAATCCTTTCTTCCGAAGAGACAAATATAAATACATAGATGCGATTGATTTTATTTATAGGGAATTCAATTAATTATAATTATGGATTGTCATTATGTAAAAAAAGACATCGAGAGCCTAAAAGAAATCTCCGCAATCCCTGTAACTATGAGAAGAGTGCTTGAAGTCCTTCAGGACGAAAGCGCCTCCCTCACTGACCTGTCTGATGTTATTAAACATGACCAGAGCCTTGTCCATAAGGTTGTTTCCACTGCCAATTCACCATATTTCAGCTATTGCAGAAAGATCAATACCATTGAGCAGGCTACGATGGTGCTCGGCTTTGACCTTATAAAAAGCATTGTGTTCAGCATAGCTGTCTGGAGAGATATTTCGGGGAAAGACTCGTCCTATATGAAGCGATTATGGGCGCACTCCTTTGAGGTAGCAGTGCTCTCCAGCATTATAGGCGGTGAGATATACGAACCATACCGCGGGATTTGTTTTCTGGGAGGGCTTTTACATGATATAGGCAGGCCTGTCCTTTATACCCTTTACAAAGACAGATGCTCGGAAGTTATGGACAGGGAAGATATATTATCCGCAGAATACGAAGTCTTTGGGTGCAACCATGCTGATACAGGGAATTGGTTTTTAGAAAACACATTCCTCCCAAAGGAGATATGTCTTTCAGTCAAGCACCATCACCATTTCAATGGGTTGATGGAACATAAAGATATTGTAATCAGCGTAAATCTCGCAGAGGCAATGCTCAGCAAGCTGAGCTCTACAGCGGGTCATGACGGCGAATGGGATGCAAACAAAGAAAAAATCTTCCTCGATGCTGGTTTAAACAATAATTTCCTCTCTGACATAGAATATATATTCAGAGTACAGAAAGAGAACTTGAAGGCCTTTTTTGAACTTTCTTAAATTAATTAGATATGGAGCGGGCGACGGGATTCGAACCCGCGACCTTCAGCTTGGGAAGCTGACACTCTACCACTGAGTTACGCCCGCAGAAATATTTTTATGTTAATACAGAGTCTCTATTTTCTTCAAGGGTATAATCCGTAGCCATTCATCTCCAATATGGATGGCAGATGTGCCAAAAAGCCTTTAATAGCGATACCTTATGCCGAACCCTCCAGCCATTTAAAGGTGTTTTCTGCATCACTTGTCCATTAAATAGAAAAACAGGCTGTCTAATAATCTTATCGCATTATTAAAGGCTTTGAGGTATGTCTGCCATCCATGATTACAGGTTAAGGTCAAGTTTGATGTATAATTTCTTCACCATGTTCAGCATCCGGATGAGGGCATCAAAAAACAGAAGTCAGAATTTAAAAACCCATGAAATACACATATCAGGGGCAGAGGGTATATATGAAGAAGCAGAGATTTTAAAAATAGCCAAAGAATACACCGAAAGGGCATTAAACCATCCAAGGGGCAAGCCTGATAACATTGTAATAACAATTGAAAAGATAAAAGAGAAACCGAAAAAGGTTCCACTACTGCCAGTAACCACATTGAAATGTAATTCTCCTGATGAGGCTAAAAAAATAATAACCGAGACATTATTAAATATCGGAGTGTCTAAAAAGACAGTGAATAACGCATTTAAAGTACTGACCTCAAAAAAGACGATGCGAGGCGCATCATTGATTACAGAAAAATCAGGCATGAGCATGGAGCCTGACAAGGCGCGCGGAATAAGGATTTCAAGGCTCGGCATAGGAAAGGCCGATGAAAAGATATTATCAAAAATGCTTTCAAAGATGGGAATAAACATAACGACCGTCAAAGAGGCGCTCATCCTTGCGTCAAAGGCCGCATCATGCAGCGGCGTAATCGCAGAGGTATGCGTTTCGGATGACCCTGATTACACAACAGGATATGTCTCATCAAAAAAACTCGGTTATCTTAGAATGCCGAACATCAAAAATCGCGGAGAGCTTCATGGCGGAAGGGTGTTGTTTATAAAAGAAAACGCGAATATAAAGGCGCTAATTAACTATCTCGAAAAAACGCCTGTCCTTATTTATATCTAAAATGAGTGCTTTGCATTGTTAGTATAAGAATAGCTAAATTTAAGTTACGGGAAAAGACATGAGAGAAATCTTTCTTATAGGCAATCCGGTTGCTGGAGGAGGCGCGTTAAAAAAAATTAAGGAAGCCTCGGAAATCCTTGCGAATAAAGGGCTTGATATAAAACTCATGCTCACATCACAAAAAGGAGACGCAGAGTCCTTTGCAAAAAAAATAGCATCCGATTACCCATCACTCATCACTCATCACCCATCACTGCTTGTTATCGCAGCAGGAGGAGACGGCACTTACAATGAAGTCGCAAACGGGCTCGCATATTCAAATATCCCGATGGCAATACTTCCTCTCGGCACAACATCTGTGCTCGCAAAGGAGTTGCAGATGCCTGAAAACATTGAAGCAGCCCTTGATATTGCGCTTATCGGCAAGGCTCAGGAAATCCATCTCGGCAAAATATACACTTCCCATCTGACACGATATTTTCTCTTGATGGCAGGCATTGGTTTTGACGGAGAGACTGTTTTTGGCGTAAATGAGAAAATAAAAAAATACTCAGGCAAGGGAGCATATATACTCAGCGGACTCAACACGCTTCTCAAATATAATCCTGAACCAGTTAAATTAATATACAGGCACGGAGATGTTGCGTCATCTCTGACAGGTTATGTCGCCATTGTCGGTAAGGCTTCATGTTACGGAGGAGATTTCAAGATTACTCCGGATGCCAAATTAACAGAGCCTTCTTTCCATGTCTTCCTTATGCACAATAAAGGCAGGCTCGATCTTATACGCTGCATTATCTGCATTGTAAAAGGACAGCGCCTGAAACTGAAAGACACAAGCTATTTCAAAGCAGAAGAGCTTTTGATTGAGGGCAGCGCGCATATTCAGATTGATGGAGACTATGCAGACACGGCGCCAGCAAGGATAGAAATAGCAAGAAACGCCCTGAAGCTTATTGCTGGCGTTTAAACATAAAAAAGGCGGCTGCAAATATTTGCAGCC
>JASEGS010000001.1:54891-128843 GCA_030017995.1 Thermodesulfovibrionales bacterium | reverse complement strand
CAATCAAGCAATTGCGCTGATTAGATTGAACGAGCAAGTTAATCCTGAATATGCAAAAGAATTTCTATACTCAAAAATCGGACAAATTCAATTAGACCGAATTAAACGGCCAGTAGCACGCGCAAATATCAATCTTGATGAAGTTGGAAGTTTGCAGATTATCTATCCGACAAAAGACAAGCAAAATGAAATGGTTGGTAAAATTAGAAAAATACGAGCGAAAGCAACGGCATTGCGCCAAGAAGCCGAAACCGTGATCGCCGGAGCGCAGAAAGAAGTAGAACAAATGATTTTAGCGTAGATTTTATGGATTTATATTTTTCAGACCATTTCAAAGTAAAAGAAACAAACCTTGAAAAATACGGGGCTTTTAACATTTCTTTGGTTGCTGACTTACCGCTTTTTATTGACCCGTTTTTATTGTTCAACAGCAAAAAGAAAAAATATAAGCAGTTGCACGACGACATCATTAAATACCTTGTATTTCTCAAAGAAAAATCCACTTCGCAAACGATAGACATCGGCACGCTCAAAGCGTGGTATGTCTTTAAGGAAGTCGAGCAAAACTGGCTCGGCTTTGCGGTTTCAGGAAATAAAGGAAGCGCGCTCGATTTGGATTTCGGGAGAGCGTTAAACGAAAATCTGCATAAAATTTTTAGTGAATTTGGGCAGGAAAAAGTCACCAAAGGAAGCCATTTAGAAAAACTTTGTTTGATAAAAGAGGGCGTTGGCAAAGACAATATCAGCGATTTTGCGACAAACCTCGTCAAAGGATTTCTACTTGATTACACTCAAACATTCGCGCAAAAAAATATTAACGAGAGTTTAAGGGAAAAGTTTAGAGTTCAACGCGTCCGCTTTAATTACGATACGGAAACTTGGGAAGAAGCGACTTTTGACCTGCCCAAATTCAAAAATGATTTCGTTATTTTAACCCCGAAAGAATTACTGACAAAAGACGAAACTTGGATAAACAAAAAAGATTTATTTGAAGATTTTGAGCGAATACCGAACGCAATAGCCAACGATGAATTACGACATAAAGTCAATAATTATTTTTTTAGCCGTATCCCGCGCGACCCGAAGAAAAAGAAGGAGCCGACAAAACAAGAAAAAGCCGCCGCCGCCTTTGCGACCATTCAAGAATTTCCGGAATTGATTGATTATTACATTAAGTCAAAAGAAGAAAACGGCGATCTTGCGGAAAGTATCAGTAGCGAAAGAGTCGCCTTTTCGCAAAAATTCTATATCAATAATGTCCAGCAATTTATCGCCGGACTTCAAAACAAGAATTTTTACGCCTCCGCGCAAAATAGCCAAGAGGAAGCGAAAAAGAAAATTGAAATTTTGAAAGAATATATTGAGAATAACGACGGATATAAACTTTTTTATCACAACGGGCAAAGGATAAAAGGCGAAAAAGATTTGCAGTTGCTTTTCGGGCTGGTGTGCCACGAGTCCAGCATTTTTGATACCAATCGCGAAGTGAACAACGGCAGAGGCCCCGTTGATTTCAAAATTTCCAAAGGGAGCTCGGACAAAACGCTGGTGGAGTTTAAGTTGGCGAACAACAAAAAACTTGAGCAGAATTTGCAGAAACAAGTTGAAATTTATCAAAAAGCCAACAAAACAATGTCCTCTTTCAAGGTGATTATTTATTTTACGAAAGATGAATACAAAAGAGTTATTGCCATTTTGAACAAAATAGGGTTAAATGGGAAAGAGAACATTGTTTTAATAGACGGTCGAAACGACAATAAGGTTTCGGCATCAAATGCGTAAGCGGCGCGCCAGCTAACGCTGGCACAAATTCCGTCGGCGTCCAAAATTCGCAGTCAGGATTTTCGTCAAAAAAAGTTCGGATTTCGTCCAACAAACACCACTTACTTCTTCCCTTTTATCTTCTCGCAACCCCTGTCCTGTGAGCTGCCTCTGAAACTCTCGATGCGACCTCGGTGGTCACTCTCCTGTCAAATATACTGGGCACAATGTAGTCTTCACATAAATTTTTCTCATCCACCATGGATGCTATTGCTGTTGCAGCAGCAAGTTTTATCTCGTCGTTTACCTCTTTTGCTCTTGAATTCAGAAGCCCTCTGAAAAGACCGGGAAAACAGAGCATATTATTTATCTGATTTGGATAGTCTGACCGTCCTGTTGCGAATATTTTCGCATGAGGGACTGCATCATCCGGCGCAATTTCTGGCTCTGGATTTGCCAAAGCAAATACTATTTGATCGCGGGACATTTTTTTTATGTCGTCAACGGTTATGAGGTTTGGCGCTGAAACGCCTATAAAGACATCTGCACCAGCCATTGCATCTGAAAGGCTTCCCTCAATCATTCTCGGGTTTGTATTCTCAGAAAGCCATTGTTTTACGTGGTTCATGTGTTCTTTTCTTCCTTTGTATATTGCGCCTGCCCTATCACAGACAATGATATCTTTTATCCCCACGAGGAGAAGAGTTTTGCATGTTGCTGTTCCTGCAGCGCCTGCGCCTGATATTACAATCTTTAAATCCTCTAATTTTTTCTCTACTACCTTTACAGCATTCATCAGGGCAGCGAGTATAATGATCGCAGTGCCGTGTTGGTCATCGTGAAATACAGGCATATCAAGCTCTTGTTTTAATCTCTCCTCTATTTCAAAGCATCTTGGCGTAGATATATCTTCAAGATTGATTCCTCCAAAGGCAGGTGATATATACTTTACGACTTTGATTATTTTATCAGGCTCTCTTGCAGATAGCGCAATGGGAAATGCGTCTATATCTGCAAACTCTTTAAAGAGCATAGCCTTGCCTTCCATTACAGGCATTGCTGCTTCAGGACCAATGTCTCCCAGTCCGAGAACAGCGCTCCCGTCTGTGATAATTGCAACAGAGTTTTTCTTTATCGTAAATCTGTAGGCTTTTTCTTTGTCCTGATGTATTGCCATGCATACCCTTGCGACGCCAGGGGTGTAAACCATGGAGAGGTCATTGCGGTTTCTGACAGGCACTTTATTGTATATCCCTATCTTTCCTCCGTGATGTGCGAGGAATGTTCTGTCATGAACATGAATGACTTTTACGCCTTCTATTTTTTTTATGCCTTCAACTATTTCCTTTTCGTGAACATCATCTCTTGCATTTACAGTAATATCCCTCACTATTGTCTCTTTACCAGCGCTCACAATGTCGACTGAGTCAATATCGCCTCCTGTGTTGCCGATGGCAGTCGCAATTTTACCGAACATTCCCACGTTGTTATCTATGAGGAGCCTTAAGGTAATGCTGTAACTTGGACTCGTGATTTTCATAAGGTAATTATATCCTAAATCAATTGAAAAGACTTTCTGAACCGGTGCTGCTATAGTTATTTTTTTCTTTTCAGATACATCCACGCATTGAATCCGCATAAAAAGACAGTGAGCATAAAGATGGTATAACGAGGGAGTTCAATATATACGATTTTCTCTATATAGTGTGGAATAAATGATCCAGTATAAGCGAAGGCAGGGTCATGCTTTGTTCTCAACCATACCTCAAGATGGGTAAGCGGGCAGTACCAGTCGAAAATCTGGATAATGAATGCAAAGATGAGCCCGGATATATGAAATATTTTAATAGGCTTGTATTTGATGCCCAATAAAGCGCCAAATATGAGAAACACTATCCAGAGGAAGTGGATGAATACAGTTGCATCTGCAAGGATTTTATAAATCAATTCCCTTCAGTCCACTGCCTTGCATTTTGGAATATCATTAGCCATGGCGACGCCTTAATCTCTTTCTTCATGTCCTCCGGCATCCATGCCCACTGCCATTTCAAGAATACCCTTTCAGGATGTGGCATCATGGAGAGATGCCTGCCGTCTGGCGAGCACAAGGCTGTAATGCCATAAGGCGAGCCATTAGGATTAAACGGATACTTTTCTGTGATCTCTCCAGCATCGTCAACATATCGTATTGGCGCAAGGTTTTTCTTTATTGCTTCGTCCAGTATCTTTTTGTCAGGGAAATGCGCAAGACCTTCTCCGTGAGCCACCCATATGCCAAGCACAGAATCTTCCATCCCCTTAAGCATGATTGAAGGGCTTTCGAGAATTTTTACTGTTGCAAACCTTGATTCAAAACGGCCTGACTTGTTATGGATAAATCTCGGCTGTCTATCATCATTAACCCCCTGCCACGGCAGCCATCCGAGCAGGGCTGTCAACTGGCATCCATTGCAGACGCCGAGGCTGAAGGTGTCTGGTCTGTCGTAAAACCTCTGAAACTGTTCATATATCTTTTTGTTGGATCTTATCGTTGCAGCCCATCCTTTGGCAGAGTCAAGGACATCGGCATAGCTGAAGCCGCCTACAAAGGCGATGCCTTTAAACGAGGAGAGATCTATTTTATCATTTAATAAATCTGTCATTGTTACATCCCACGGTTCAAAGCCTGCTGCATAAAATGCAGATGCCATTTCCCTGTCGCCGTTGCTGCCCTCTTCGCGGATTATGGCTACTGCTGGTTTGCTCTTTCTTTTCAGAATAACATCAGGAGTCTGTTCAGGATCAAAAGATATTCTGCATGAGGGGCACTGCCTGTCATAGATTGATTCTCTCTCCTCAATGACGCATCCGGGATTTGCCTGAAGCATGTCGAGCCTGTGGCTTGTCTCTTCCCATACTGCCCTCAGTTTCCTCATGTCTTCATCAAAAATCGTAATGCGTGATGCGGCATGCGTGATGAGGTTAACTTTGATTTTCTTTTCTGATAAAGTTCTTCCGATAATCTGGCAAGGGACTGAGAATTTTCCAAGTATTGCCACTATCTCATCTTCCTTATCAGGCAGATATTCTATAACAAGTCCCAACTCTTCAGAAAATAAAATTGCCAATATTTCATTTTCTGTCATCTGTTTTCTGTCATCTGTTTTCTGTCTTAAATCTATATCCAGTCCGCAGTTTCCTGCAAATGCCATTTCGAGCAGTGTTGTAATAAGTCCTCCATCGCTCCTGTCATGTCCTGATAATATAAGTTCTTTATCAACCAGTTCCTGAATTGTATTGAATGCATCCTTTAATAACTGCGCGTTGTCCACATCGGGTGATTCATCACCTACCTGCTTATAACAATGGGCAATGGCCGAACCACCCAATCTATTCTTTCCATTGCCTAAATCTATATATATTAGCCTGCTCTTGCCGTGCTTTTTTATATCAGGCGTGATGACTTTTGTAATATCAGGACACGGCGCATATGCTGATATTACAAGCGTCCCTGGCGCTTTAACTGTCTCATTTTGCCTATCAGGATGCGTGACCATGGCTGCCATTGATAGGCTGTCCTTGCCCCCATCTACTGCTATTCCGAGATCTATCATAATATCCCGCATTGCGATTGCAGCGTCGTAAAGCCTTGCGCCTTCGCCTGAAAGCTTGGACGCCCACATCCAGTTTGCAGAACATTTTATATCCTGAAGGCTGCTTATCTTTGCCCATACAATGTTGGTCAATGCCTCCCCGACACTCATGCGGGCCATTGCCGCAGGATTGATAAGCCCTTTAATAGGCTGCTCACCGATGGATATTGCCGCTCCTGTGAGTCCAAAATGGCTTTGCGCTGTTACTGCTACATCAGAGACAGTGAGCTGGAGCGGTCCGGCACACTGCTGCCTTGCTATGAGGCCGGTAACAGACCTGTCAACCTTATTGGTGAGGAATCTCTTTGACCCGACAGAGAGCATCCTTAACACCCTGTCAATAGCCTCGGATATAGTTATGTCATGCGGTAAATGCAGCGGCTGTGTGCGGGTGGGTATCCTGTCAAGATTAAAAGTCTTCTGGGGCATATGTCCTAAGACCTTTTCAAGATTGAGGTCTTCTACAATAGAATTGTCGTTTGAATCATAAAGCCTGATGAAGCCATCTTCTGTTATATCCCCAATAATTGCTACCGGCAGCTTTTCTCTTGCGCATAACTGTTTAAACATATTAATGCTGCTTGAATGTATCAGTAATGCGTCCTGTTCCTGATATTCTGCTCCCCATATTTCAAGGACAGAGAGGGTGTTATCGCCGATTATTATTTTTCTTATATCTATCTTTGCGCCTGCAGGATGAATAATCTCTTTTACCACATTACAATTTCCGCCTGCGCCCTGATCATGGATGCTGACTATCGGATTGTTCTTTCCCATTTCTACACATGCCCTTATCACTCTGTTCAGCTTGTTTTCCATTTCTGCATCGCCGCGCTGCACTGCATTAAAGTCAAGCTCTTCTATATTTTCCCCTGAAATCATGCTTGACGCTGCTCCGCCTCCCATGCCTATGCGGTAGGCAGGGCCTCCTGCCTTAACAACTGCCATGCCTTTTTGAGGCGCGTCTTTTTCAGTATGAGTAGCGTCTATTTGCCCTACTCCGCCTGTAAACATTATAGGTTTTATCCATTCACGGCGCTCTCCATCAGGCAGCCTCAGGCCAAAAGAGCGGGTAAAGCCCTGAATAAGGGGCTCTCCGAATTTATTGCCGTAATCTGATGCGCCGTTGCTTGCCTCTATCTCTATCTGAAGAGGCGATGCAAGATTTTTTGGATATATGAGGGAGCCGTGCTCCCAAGGCAGCGGATAATCCGGTATAAACAGATTTCCAACACAGTAGGCAGCAGTGCCTGCTATAACGAGACTCCCTTTGCCTGTGGCATGGACATCTCTTATTCTGCCGCCGGTACCTGTCTCAGCGCCGGGAAAGGGCGCCACCCCTGTAGGGAAATTGTGAGTTTCAGCTGTAAATATTATGTGATAAGTAGAGTCTTTTTCTTTAAAAGATGATGGTGCCGACGGGTTGCTCGGGACAATGGTTTTTATGGTGTATCCGTTTATGGCGCTTGAATTGTCCTTAAAGGCGATGATGCTGTTGCCCGGATTTTTTTTATAAGGCTCTTTTACGATTTGCATCAGGCTTTCCTGTATTTCCTCGCCGTCAATAATCAGTTTCCCTCTGAAGAACCAGTGCCTTGAATGTTCACTGTTGGATTGGCTTAAATCAAAACACTCAACATTTGTGGGGTTTCTCTTGAGATCATTGACAAAGAGGTTGTAATAATAATCAATATCCCACTCATCAAGTCCAAGCCCCATTTCTTTATTAATCTCATTCAGGGCTGCTCTGCCTCTTTCAATAAGTGGAATGATTTTGACCGGCTCAGGAATCACTCCTGTATCGAAATTTTTTAAGGGTTCAGGATATGGGCATTCTGTCATCCTGTCATGGACGAGAGATAAAAACTCGTGAATGGGTGAATCGGTGAATGGGTGAATCGGTGAAGACGCTGGTTCTAATAAAATCTGACTTCTGATTAATTTATATCTCCTTGATCTCTCTATGCGTTTTATTTTTGTCAGTCCAACGGCATGACATATTGAGACTGCATTTGCCGACCATGCAGTGGTGAAGTTCATGCGAGGGCCGACCTCAAAGATGAGTGAATGAGTGAATGGGTGAATGGGTGAATGGGTGAGAAAGCTTTTATCTGAAAAATTTTCAGGCTCGAATGTCTCTGACAGGAGCCATCTGAGAATGTTTAATTCTTCATTTGTAAGCAGGCTTGCAGCCTCTATGTTGAAGCAGTATTCTGTCTCAATATCCTGAATATCAAGGCTGGTTAGTTCTTTAAGCTTTTTGAAAAGTATATCCTTTTGGTGTCCGGAAAGGGCAGGAGTGCGGTAAAGGTGAAGAAGCCTGTTTTGCAACATTGTTTTCTCTCCTTGAGAAATATAATAAATGTAAACATTTTATCATAACATGATATAGATGATGTGTTAAAATAATTAAAATTATAATCTGTGGTCAGGCAAAGCAAGCATGGCTCCAAAGACTTTATCAATGCGATAAGATTATTAAATGCCTGTTTATGCTGCTGAATGCAAAGGGTAATATTGAAATTGCCTCTGATGGCCGAGGGTTCGGCGCTGAGGTATCGCTGATAAAGGCTTTTTACCCATGCTTGCTTTACTTCTGTAAATGGTTGGCTGTGGATTATGGAACTAACTGTTTTTTAGAGGTGGATAGATGGAACTGAGATTGACATCTGAGGAGATCATAAAATTAAAAGAAGGCGAAAATATTTATTCTGCCATGAAAAGATCCGGCATATACCTCGTTGCTCCATGCGGTGGGAAGGGCACATGCGGTAAATGCAAGGTCATGGTCATTGATGGAGGGCATGAGGTTATATCTTATGGCAGGCTTACATCAAAGGAGAGAGAATCAAATATAGTCCTCGCTTGTCAGACCATCCCGAGAGGCGACCTCTTGATAGAAATACCAAAGGAGTCAAGACTTGTTGTCGGTGACAAGATAGCTATTGCAAATACAAAGGATATTGTTAATTACCTCAGATCATTTGGTGTTGAGATAAATCCTCTCGTAAAGAGGGTCACTATTGAACTGCCTCCACCAACTATCAGTGACAGCATAAGCGACCTTGAAAGGCTAAAGCGCGCCCTCGATGAAAAAGGACTTGGCATGATGAGGTTTTCCCATCTCGTTATCTCAAAAATGGCTGATGTTATGAGGCATGGCAACTGGAATGTGGAGCTCGACTATATACCGTGTGACGACGCATCTAATGAGGCCGTATTCCTCTCATCCCGTGAGACATGCAGCAGGAAATATGGCCTGGCTGTTGACATAGGGACTACGACAGTCGTTGTCTATTTGGTAAACCTCGTTAGCGGCGAAGTGGTGGATGTGGGTTCAACCTATAACTCCCAGATGAGATATGGAGACGATGTTATAACCCGCATAGTCCATGCCACAGAAGGCGGCGGATTAAATGAACTGCGAGAGGCTGTTGTCAGCGACATAAACACAATTGCAGATTCTATAATGGATAGGCATGGTATAGAACCATGCGAGGTTATAACCGCCTCTGTTGCAGCAAATACTACCATGTCTCAGTTATTTTGGGGTCTTGACCCAGCAGCGATCAGGGAAGAGCCGTATATCCCAACGCTTAATTCCTATCCCCTCTGGCACGGGGGCACTGCAAAGCTATCCATCAATGAGCAATCGCCTGTCTATACAGTGCCGTGCGTAGCAAGCTATGTGGGAGGAGATATAGTGGCAGGAGTGCTTGCATCAAAGGTGCACAGGAATTCAGAGATAGCCTTGTTCATGGATATAGGGACCAATGGAGAGATAGCCATAGGCAACAATGAATGGCTCATGACGGCAGCCTGCTCAATGGGTCCATGTTTTGAGGGGAGCGGTATCAGATGCGGAATGAGGGCAACACCGGGAGCTATCGAGTCTGTAAAGATTGATCCTGATACCCTTGAGCCTCAGATAGGCGTTATCGGCGGTGGGCATCCAATGGGCATTTGCGGCTCAGGCATGATAGACGCGATATCAGAGATGTTTTTCTCAGGCATCATAGACCAGAAGGGAAAGTTTGTTAGAGGAAAAACAGACAGGATAATGGAAGGTGAAGAAGGTCTTGAGTACGTTATATACAAGGACGAGGCATATCATAAGAATATTGTGCTTACAGAGGTTGATATGGAAAACATTGTCAGGGCAAAGGCTGCCCTTTATGCAGGCATAACCACTCTTTTAAACGAGGCAGGCTTTACCATAGATATGGTTGAAAAGGTCTATATAGCAGGAGGGTTTGGCAATTACATTAATGTGGAAAAAGCTATCATTATGGGCATGCTCCCTGACATTCCAAGAGAGAGGTTTGTCTATATGGGCAATACATCTATTACAGGCGCCTATCTATGTCTTATGTCAGAAGATTTAAGGAAAGAGGCCGAAGACATTGCCTCAAAGATGACCTATGTGGAGCTTTCAGTATCAAGGGGTTTTATGGATGAGTATATGTCAGCAATGTTTCTGCCGCATACCGATATGAGTCAATTCCCGACAGTGACTGGACGGGTTTTTTAAAGGAGGATGGAAATGTCCAGAAAAGGCGCTGCTGAGTATATAAATGAATTCCTGTATTTTGTAATAAGGACTGATAAAAGCCGCGAGGGGGCATTTATCTATTGCTCAGGTGTTAATTTGTCCCTTTTTCTTCCCATCACAAAAGGGCGGCACGGATTAGGTTCAAATCCTGCGATGCGCGGACTTCAGCAGGTAAATCATGCTGTCATGGCGCTGGCGCTGTCAAATGGTGCTGTTCCAAAGGCTGTTAAAGAGAATGAATGCGCTGGCATATCGCCTACAAATGATAGTTGGTATACCGAGCGGTTATTGATAGAAAACGCTTCAGGGTCATTCTCTGAAGAGGTGATTAATTACGCTGTCATCAACCTTCTTAAAAAGATTGCTAAGGCATGTATGCTGCAAGACATTGTTCTGCCTGACAAGCTGCTTGAGCCTGAGAAACTTGAGGTATTTATTAAAGACATGTGCGATAAATACGGCAGGCAGTCCTGACAGGGGATAAGGCATGAGTGAGTACTCTAATTTTGGCTCTGATGATATTGAATTTATATGTCCTGCATGCGGGGCTGTGCTTGCGGGAGAGGAGCGATCAGAAGGCGGCTGGAACTGCAAATGCGGAGACTTCATTCCCGAAGGCATGGCTGTAAATCCCTACAAAGGCTTATCAAATCAGCATAAACAGAATGCGGGATGGAGATAAATCCTTTTCATATTATATAATTCACACCAATGGGCTTTTTTCACGACATAAAAAGGGATCTACAAGCTGTTTTTGAGCGAGATCCCGCAGCGCGCAATACTGCCGAGGTCATTCTTGCGTATCCGGGCTTCCACGCCATATTCATGCACAGGATAAGCCATGCCCTGTGGAATATCGGAATTCCTGTAATTCCGAGGGTTTTATCACACATTACAAGATTTCTCACAGGAATAGAAATTCACCCTGCTGCAAAGATAGGCTCCGGATTTTTCATAGACCACGGGATGGGAGTTGTAATAGGAGAGACTACAGAGATAGGAGAAGATGCCTTGTTGTATCAGGGAGTGACCCTCGGCGGAACAGGAAAGAAAAAAGGGAAAAGGCATCCCACATTAGGAAACCATGTTGTTGTCGGCGCAGGAGCGAAGATTCTCGGTCCTATAACAATCGGAGACTATGTTAAGATAGGCGCTAATTCGGTTGTCCTGAAGCCTGTCCCCGATTATTCCATAGTTGTAGGCGTGCCGGGAAAGGTAATCAAGAAAAAGGTTGTGCGGATAGAGCAGGAAGGGATTGTCGAGACGCTCGATCATGTGCGTCTGCCTGATCCTGTCGAGGACAAGCTTCATGAATTGTCGGAACACATTGCAAGGCTTGAAGACAGGCTCGCAATGCTCGAACAAATGCAAGGGAAAACAACGCAAGGAGGCACAAAAGGAACAATGAAGGTATTCAATACCATGAGCGGTAAAAAAGAGGATTTTGTCCCGCTTGTAAATGATAAGGTCGGCATGTACGCATGCGGAGTTACCGTGTATGACTACTGCCATATCGGACACGCCAGAAGCGCTGTTGTATTTGATGTGATACAGAGGTATCTGAGATACAGGGGCTATAATGTCAAATTCGTGCGCAACTTCACGGACATTGACGACAAGATCATAAGAAGGGCCAACGAAGAAGGCATCTCATGGGATGCTGTTGCCAAAAAATACGTTGACGAATATTACAAGGACATGGACGCCCTCGGCATTGCGCGTGCTGATGTTGAGCCAAAGGCAACAGAGCATATTTCTGAGATGATTGATGTGATTAAGTCCCTCATAGAAAAGGGATATGCTTATGCTGTTGCCGAAGGCGAGAACCAAAGCGTTTATTTTGAGGTGGAGAAATTTCTTGAATACGCAAAGCTGTCCAAGAAAGACATGAAGGATTTGCTTGCAGGGGCGCGCGTTGATGTGGATGAGAGGAAAAAGAGCCCCATGGATTTTGCTCTCTGGAAGGCTTCAAAGGAAGGAGAGCCCTGGTGGGATAGCCCTTGGGGAAAAGGCAGGCCTGGATGGCATATCGAGTGCACAGCAATGGCGATAAAGCATCTTGGAGAGACTCTTGATATACACGGCGGAGGCGCTGATTTGATCTTTCCACATCATGAGAACGAGATCGCTCAATCAGAGGCATACACGGCCAAGCCTTTTGCGAAATACTGGATGCACAACGGCTTCATCACTATTGATAAGGAAAAGATGTCCAAGTCCCTCGGCAATTTCTTTACCATAAGGGAGATCCTCGATAAGTATGACGCGGAGGTGATAAGGCTGCTTTTGACATCGAGCCATTACAGAAGCCCTATAGAGTTTTCTCAGGAACAGCTTCATGACGCAGAGGCGTCTCTTGACAGGTATTACACTACGATTTCCCGTATTGACGATTTTCTGTCTGCTGAAACAGCTCTATCAAAAAAGGCCGTCAATACAGCAGAATTTGAAGATTTCTTAAATAAGTTCAAAGACTGGTTTGAATCCGCAATGGACGATGATTTCAATACAGCCCTTGCAATAGGCCATATCTTTGAGCTTGTGAGAGAGATTAATAAATTTCTTGATGCAAAGCCCTCTGGCGATAAGGCAAAGGAATTAGTCAAGAAGGCAAAGGATGCATTAAATGGCATTGCTCAGGTTCTTAATCTATTTAATAGGACGCTTGAGCAGTGGAATACCGCACTTTTAAAAAGCAAGAAGATTGCCCTTTCAGAGGCGGATATCGAGCAGAAGATAAGAGACAGACAGGCTGCCCGTCAGGGCAAAGACTGGCCTAAGTCTGACGCTATCAGAAAAGAGTTAGATGATAAGGGAATAATCCTGGAGGATAAGAGAAAGGGCACTGCGTGGAAAGTGAAGATATAAGCAAGCGCATATATGAGCGAAGGAGGTGTTTAAATGAAACTCAAGGTGATAGTCCATAACGCAGAAGAAGGCGGCTTTTGGGCAGAGGTTCCTTCTGTCCCCGGCTGTCATACTCAGGGAGACACATGGGACGAGTTGTTGCAGAATATTTATGAAGCGATAGAGGCATGTCTGATGGTTGATGTAGAAGACATTGAATTAAAGCCGGAAGATAGAGTATTGGAAATCGCTGTGTCTATATGATGGCAGGCAGAAAAGAACGCATTAGCGTACCTGTTCATGGAAACAAAGATTTAAAGATTGGAATGTTAAAGTCCATTATGAAACTCACTGAAATAAGTGAAGATGAATTATAAAGCAGAAGATTGAACAAGTTATTATTCCATTGAATAGAGCTCGGGGGGCATTGAATGGCAAGAGGGAAAAAGAAAAGCGATCCTGCTGATAATAATATTGAAGCCTATCGGCATGAGAAAGAGACCCGCAAAAATGCCGTGCCTGTGGGCCTTGCCTCTTATGATACTTCAAAACCTAAACCGAAGAAATACGACTATGACCCGCATCTTGACCCTCAGCTTGTATGGGCTGGCAAGGCAGAGCGCACAAAAGAGGGACAGTAAGGATGGAGCTTGTACCGCTTGATCCGATTGCTCAAAAGATATTGCTGATAAGAGGGCATAGGGTTATGCTTGACAGCGACCTTGCCGGGCTTTATAAAGTGGAAACGAGAACTCTTATTCAAGCTGTCAAGAGAAATATTAATCGCTTCCCATCGGATTTTATGTTTCAGCTTAATTATCAAGAGGTTATAAGTTTGAGATCACAAATTGTGACCTCAAAAACTGGCAGAGGAGGCCGTCGCTATCTTCCATATGTTTTCACAGAACAGGGCGTTGCCATGCTTTCAAGTGTTCTTAATAGTGAGCGAGCAATTGAGGTCAATATTGCCATAATGCGCGCATTTGTGAAGTTAAGGGCAATGATAGCTTCTCATAAAGACCTTGCCAAGAGACTTGATGAACTGGAGAAAAAATACGACTCCCAGTTTAGAGTGGTCTTTGACGCTATAAGAGAACTCATGCGTCCGCCTGAGCCTAAAAAGCGGAAAATAGGGTTTAGGAGAGAGAAGGAAGATTGATAATTACGCCGAGAATAAACGAGGCGACAGACACGGATTTAAAGGTCATCAAAAGGCTGCAGCAGCTTGGCTGGCCAAAGGCTCGTATAGCCTATGGCTCGCAGAGAGAAGTGAGAAGATACGCTGCTTTATCAGCAGGACAATGGAGGGCATAATCAATGAAGGCATCTGAAACAAGACTTCAACCGATTATTGAAGGCACAAAGCAGTATGTTATTCCACTCTTTCAACGCTCATATAGCTGGACTAAAAAAGAATGGGAAATATTATGGGATGATATCATTTCACTCTGTGAAATAGGCGACAATCGTTCTCATTTTATCGGCTCCATTGTTACAATGCCCACGATTTCAGTTCCTGAAGGTGTAGCCAAGTATTTGCTTATTGATGGACAGCAGCGTCTAACCACAATTTTTATCTTATTAGCCCTTTTGAGAGACAAGGCAAAGCAATCAGGACAATCTGAACTATCAGAAGAGATTCACAATACCTTGCTGGTCAATCAATATAAAAAAGATTCCGATTACTATAAATTTCAACCGACACAAATTGACAGGAATTCATTCCGAGGTATTATTGCCTCAGAGATTTCGATGTCAGATGGTCAAATACTAAGTGCCTATAAGTTTTTTGAGAAAAAATTCCGGCAGACCGATATTGACATTCAAATATTAAAGAAGACTATTACAAACAACTTGTCCATAGTAAGCATAGTTCTTGACCCTGATGATAATCCTCATCTTGTCTTTGAGAGTCTCAATGCAAAAGGCAGACCTCTTACTGAGGCAGATTTGATTCGTAACTACTTTTTTATGAGAATCCATATAGATGAACAAGAAAATATTTATTCAAAATATTGGAAGCCTATGCAAGAGGCACTGAGCGACTATCTTACAGAATTCATACGCCACTATCTTATGAGAGACGGCAAAATAGTAAAGCAAACGGATGTCTATTTCTCACTTAAAGACATTGTAAACCAAGGAAATGCCTTAGATTATCTCAAAGATTTACTGAAGTTTTCCGGTTACTATGAAAGACTTCTGTATCCTGAAAAAGAAGATAATATTGAAATTCGTAAATTATTGTCCCGACTTAATCGCTTTGAGGTAAATACCGCATATCCCTTTCTGCTTAACTGCTATGATGATTACAACCAGAGCAAGATTTCTGCTGTAGAGTTCTCTAATATTCTAAAAACAATAGAAAACTTTTTAATCCGCCGTTTTATATGCAATGTCCCAACACACGGTTTAAATAAGATTTTTCCAGCGCTTTATCGCAATATAAAAAACAAGGGAGTTAGCACATTATTTGAGGGACTACAAAAAGAGCTTCAGACAAGGGGCTATCCCAAAGATATAGAATTTAAGTCAAGGCTAATAGATGCAAAGTTATATGGGGCTGGAGACCGTGCTATTAAGACCAAATTAATCCTTGAGTCAATTGAAGAATCTTACGGGCATAAAGAACAAGTTTCTTTTGATACCCTTTCAATTGAGCATATAATGCCCCAAACCTTAACTGAGTATTGGCAAAACCACCTTGGAGAAGACTGGGAGATAACCGAGGGATTTGCTGATAAGTGGGCTATTCCAGCGCCTGATGATTTAATAAATACAGATGCTGACCTTTATACCGTTATGAAAAGATTTTTACGGTATTGCAATGTTCAGGAAATGCAGAATATAGAAAGGGGATTATTTATATGAGTGCATTAGATTGTTACCAACTTGTTGATCTATATGCAAACTGGCTTAAAGAAAAAGTAAAGCCGAGAGCAATTGGCGATGTCTGTGAGCTGACTACCCCATTTGTTGACAGGCATAACGACTATTTGCAGATATATGTCAAGGCTACTTCGTCCGGTATGCTGCTAACGGATGATAGCTATACAATCCGTGATTTAGAGATGAGCGGTCTGGAATTCAATACTGAACGCAGGAAAAATGAACTTAAGGCTATTCTGAACGGGTTTGGGGTAAATATAAGGGGAGACAGTCTTGAAGTGGAAGCCCGTCCTGATAATTTTGCTCAAAAGAAGCATAATCTGTTGCAGGCAATGCTTGCTATTAACGACCTTTTTGTTTTAGCTCCTCCGAAAGTTTCAAGCTTTTTTAAGGAAGATGTTGAGAAATTCCTATCGCTGCATGACATTAGGTTTACAAAAGATATTAATTTTATCGGCAAAAGCGGTTTCAATCATCATTTTGATTTTGTAATTCCACCTTCAAAGAAAGAGTCTGAAAGGGTATTAAGGACTATCAATAACCCTACTAAAAATAATGTGTCAGCAATGATTTTCTCATGGGACGATGCCAGAAAAGTAAGGTCGGAAAATGCTATTGCCATAGCGGTGTTAAATGATCAGGATAGAGAAATTACTCCTGACACAATACATGCCCTAAAAGCTTATGAGATAGAGCCGATGACATGGAACAAACGCGATAAATACATTGAAAAACTTGCAGCATAAAACAACATATGGAAAACTCGCGCCAATGGTGAGAAAAACCAGTTGGACTAAAAATGTCATTATCATGCAGCGTCGCAAAGACATCAGGCGAGCTTATAAAGGGTCAGACACCAAACCCAACATTTAGAGATTGCGCGTCTCTTGCACACAAGAGGCGGAACGGCGGATTGAAAAGATTGTTGCGGAGGCGAGGGATAAATTAAAGGACAATAAGGAGGTTTAAAATATGCCGTTGCCTGTTTTGGTAAAGACGCTTGTTGAAAAGAAAGTCGGAGATTTTTGCAAGAAAAGAGTCCCTGCTCATGTATTGGATAAGGTAAATCTTTCCTATAAAATCAGGGGCAACAGCGTTACAATTTTTGAGAACAGAGCGCCGTGGCGTCCCGAATGGACAGAATGGACATCCATGCCTATTGCACAGATGAGATATGATGATAAAACAGGGAAATGGACGCTGTATTGTGCTGATAGAAACGATAGATGGCATGAATACACGGACATCGAGGCGACAAAAAATATTGACGAAATTCTGGCAGAGATAGATGATGACCCTACAGGAATATTTTGGGGATAGAACTATGGCTTTAAAATCGGTTGAGTCTCAAAACATAGAGTTCAAATCCAACTGGCGGGATGAATACCTTAAAGTAATCTGCGCCTTTGCGAATGCCGACGGCGGAAGATTGATAATCGGCATTGACGATAAAGGCAAACCAACAGGCGTGGAAAATGCCAAGAAACTTCTTGAAGATATGCCGAATAAGATAAAAGATATTCTCGGCATAATCCCAAAGGTCATTACTAAAAACAAAAAAGGCAAAGACACTCTTGCCATAGAGGTCAAGCCTTCTTATGCTCCGATCTCTTATCACGGGAGATATTTTGTAAGAAGCGGAAGCACCATACAGGAGTTGAAGGGGAAGGAACTGACAAAGTTTTTAATATCAAAATCAGACAGGGATTGGGATGAGTATGTAGAAGAAAAAGCTTCAATGGATGACATTGATATTAAGACGGTTGAAAGATTTAAGGAGTTTGCAATAAAAAGACTGCCCTTTGTCAAAGAAGAAAAAGATAATTTTAAGCTCCTTCAAAAATTAAATCTGCTTGAAAATGGCAAGCTGAAAAGAGCGGCAATATTGCTTTTCGGAAAAAATCCAAAACGATTCTATACAAGCGCTTTTATTAAGGTCGGCAAATTCCTCACAGATACTGATATTGTGGCTTCTGATGATGTTGAAGGCAATCTCTTTGAGCAGGTAGAAGAGGCAATAGAATTGCTGAGGACAAAATATCTCATTTCTAAGATAAAGTTTGAGGGGATTTACAGAAAAGAGGAATTGGAATATCCGGAGGAGGCATTAAGAGAAGCAATAATAAATGCCATAATTCATAGAGATTATATCGGAGCGCATGCTTAGTTAAAGATTTATCCTGATAAGCTGATTTTGTGGAATGAGGGTACATTGCCTAAAGATATTAAAGTAGCCGACTTAAAGAAAAGCCATCCTTCCCGACCGATGAATGAATTGCTGGCGGATGTGTTTTTCAAGGCTGGATTAATTGAGGCATGGGGTAGAGGCACTATAAAGATTACAAATGAATGCAAAAATGCAGGATTGCCGGAGCCTGAATTTAAAGAGGAGTTCGGCGGCTTTTCAGTCTGCTTTTATAAGGATATTTATACAGAAGAAATATTAAGGAAGATGGGATTAAATGAACGACAGATAAAGGCGGTTATGTATGTGAAGGAAAAGGGAAGGATTACAAATAAGGAATATCAGATAGTTTGCAAAGTATCAAGGCAAACTGCTGCACGTGAGCTATTACACATGACAAGATCAAATATATATCTAAGGCATGGGAAAACAGGTAGAGACACGTATTATACTCTTACTGGAAAAGCGACAGGGAATATAAACGCCTCACAAACGACTCAAACGCCTCATAAATGACTTACAAACGACTCAAATGTCAATGGGGACAAAAGGGGCGTAAATATAAATTAAGATAACGGACATTCATCGGGCATAACGGACATTTTTTAGACGTTTATTGGACTTGGCATTTGCTTGGCGATTCTGGCGATTAGTTGGCGATAATTTCATTGCTGAAGCTATAAGGCGAGGATGTAAGCAAAAGAGATATGAAATAAAATTTGACAGACGCTGTCTGTTGAATCTTCGGGAAAGAGTAAATTCCGGACATTGTCTGGAAAATTATCAATTCGTCAGACAGTGTCTGCCAAATCTGTTAGAGGGCAAAAATGAGATCTAATAATTTAGAACAGGACACCGAATAAACCATGTCATTAGCAGTTGATAATCCGATACTGAACAATCCCTTTGAGGAGCCGAAGGAATACTGGGTTTACGAGGAGGGGCAGCCGAAAAGGATGTCGGGCAGGCGGCCTGCGGGCTATTATTTCCTTATTTTCGCACTGGGAAAAGCTCTGACGCTCAGGCTGCATTATTTACCGAAGAGCAGCGCAACAACCAGTGGAGTCAGACACCGAAATTGACATTTAGAAATTATGGCTTTCATCGAGAGGTAGAAAGGCGAATTGAAAAAATTATTTCAGAGGTGTGGGGAGAGGACAGGAGAAAAAACAATGCCTTTAAAATCAGTCGAACCTTTCAAATGAGTGAGGAGTAAAATTTAAAAAATGTCTAATCAGCGACAGGATAAGCGAGATAAGGATGAATGGCTTTATGGTCTGAATCCTGTTTTAGAGGCTATAAAATCAGGCAGGAGGATAAGCACACTTTATATTTCTGAACAAAGGCATGAGAATATCAGAAAGCTTACAGAAGAGGCGGAAGCTAAAAAAATCCCGGTAAAGTTTGCTGAAAGGGATTTTTTTGACAGCAGGTTTCATAAAGGGCATCAGGGCATTGCAGCGCTTGTTGAGAGAAAGAAAACCCTCGACATTGAAGACCTGCTGGATATTCCTGCACAGAAGGGTGAAACTCCTTTTTTTCTCATCCTCGACCTTATAGAAGACCCCCGTAATTTCGGCGCTATTTTGAGGGCTGCTGATGCAGCAGGCGTGCACGGCGTTGTCTTTCAATCGCACCGTTCTGCAGGTATTACCTCAGTTGTTTCAAAGGCCTCGGCAGGAGCATTGGAGTATATAAATTTATCCGAAGTTGTGAATATCAAACATGCCATAGAAAAGATGAAAAAGGCAGATATAGCAATAATCGGCGCAGAGGCTGATTCTGAACTTACCATGTGGGATGTTGACATGAAAGTCCCGCTTGCCATCGTCATAGGCTCTGAAGGAGAAGGTTTAAGGCGTACGGTAAGAGAAATGTGCGATTTTGTTGTAAGTTTGCCTATGAACGGGAGAGTGAATTCACTTAATGTATCTGTGGCTACCGGTATTTTGTCATATGAGGTTATGAGACAAAGGCGGTCTGAAAAATAGTTGCAGATGAGAAAGTCAAATCTTATCGTCTGAGGCAATTCGCATCCATAGCGTCAAACTGTTGATATGGTTTTTAACATCATATAAAATTCCTGTATGCAAAAAGCGCTTATAGTTGATGACGATGAAGTCATAAGAGATGTGCTGCAGTCTTTCCTGTCGAAAAACGGGTTTGAGGTTAGTATGGCAGAAGATGCCCATAAAGGCTTGGAACTGCTGCGTGAAGAAAAGTTTGATATTGTTTTGACTGACCTCGTTATGCCCGGCATGGGCGGAATGGATATTTTAAAAGAAATGTCTGCAATGAATATGAATCTCCCTGTGATTGTTATGACAGCCTTTGGCACAGTGCAGTCCGCTGTTGAAGCCATGAAACTGGGAGCATTCGATTACATAACAAAACCGTTTATTCTCGATGAATTGATGTTGATAATCAACAGGGCCGCGAATGTTGTAAAACTCCAAAAAGAGAACACAATGCTGAAGAAGCAGCTCAAAAAGAAGTATAACTTTAAAGGACTTATTGGCGACTCCCCCAACATGGTCAAGGTGTATGAAATGATAGAAAAGATAGCTGATTCTGACAGCACTATCTTGATTACAGGGGAGAGCGGCACAGGCAAGGAGCTTATCGCAAAGACCATCCACTTTAATAGTTCCCGTTGTCAGGAGCCTTTTGTGCCGCTGAACTGTGCAGCAATACCAAAAGACCTTCTTGAATCAGAATTATTCGGACATGAGAAGGGCGCATTTACCGGCGCATTTAATATGCGCGCAGGCCGGTTTGAGCTTGCGCACAATGGAACGCTTTTCCTCGATGAAATAGGAGAGTTGGCTCCTTCTCTACAGGTTAAGATGCTGAGGGTTTTGCAGGAAAGAGAGTTTGAAAGGGTTGGCGGTGTAAAGACCATAAAAGTTGATGTAAGGATATTGGCTGCAACCAATAAAGACCTTGAAAAAGAGGTAAGAGAGGGAAGATTCAGGGAGGATCTGTATTACAGGCTGAATGTTATTCCGCTTCACCTTCCACCGTTAAGAGAGAGGCTTGAGGATATCCCGCTGCTGATGGATCATTTTGTCCACGAGTTCTCTAAAAAGAGGAAAAGAGAGCCGTTGCGTTTTTCCGAAGAAGCCGTGGAGTGTTTGCTGAAATACAGGTGGCCTGGCAATGTCAGGGAGTTGGAAAATTTAATTGAGAGATTGACAATACTTGTGAGTGGGGATACTGTTACAACATCAGATTTGCCGGAAAAGTTTAATATTGTATACTCATGCAAAAAGTCAGATAGGGATGCTGCCAAGAGCGTTATGGATTATGGCGGGCAGTCTGTTGACATTCCAGAATACGGAATTGATCTTAATGCTGTGGTTGATGATGTAGAGAGGAAACTGATTCTAAGGGCAATCGAGAAGTCTGGGGGCGTTAAGTCCATGGCTGCCACTATCCTTGGACTTAACAGAACAACTCTTATAGAGAAAATGAAAAAGATGGGAATAAAGGCGTAAGTGCTTGCAACCTGTAAGCACAACATGGCAGGCATGCCTCAAAGCCTTTAATAATGCGATGAGATTATTAGATGCCTGTAATGGACAGGCGGTGCAGAAATTGCCTTCAAATAGCAGGAGGGCTCGGCATAAGGTATCGCTATTAAAGTCTTTTCAGCATGCCTGCCATGTTTAAATTATAGGCCTTCGGATTATATATCTGCCAAAATAACCTTCATATGTCAGTTCTATGACACGATAATTTCGTTAAAAATCCTTTAAAATCAACATCTTATTTTTGGGCATAATTGTTGCTTTAACTGATTAACATGTGGATTTTATTCCTTGTCATAATATTGCTGATTTGCCCTGTTAATGCAGGAGCTGCTGAAAAGAGCGTCAAGTCAAATGTAGTAGCCTCTGCTGAAGAATTAATAGATCAAAAGAGACCATCTGAAGCTGTGAAAATACTTTCAGGTTACCAGCCTGCAGCAGAAGAGATATCTGTTTATCACCATGTTTATGCCAAAGCTCTCTTGCAGTCAAAAAGACTGTTTGAATCCATTGACCATTTCAGGCTTGCCTATGTTTATGCAAAATCAGAAGAGACAAAAGCGGCAATATTACTGGAAAGGGCAGAGGTTTACTCTAAAATGGGTTACTATCCCGAGGCTGCGCTGAATTATAAGGTATTTCTTAAAAACTTTCCATCTAACCATTCAGAAAAGGCATATCTTGGCCTTGCCAATGCCCTTTATTCCCTCGGTCAGTTTAGCGAGGCAGCAAGATACTATGATAAAGCAGGCGATTCATTGGCAGCGCTTTACAGCAAGGCAAATGCCCTTCAATCTATGGGCAAGACAGATGAGGCATATAATCTGTATCGCTCGTTGCTCGAAAAAGACAGGGAATATGCAAAATCCTCTGCTGAAACAGCTTACAACATCGGAGAAAACCTCCGTCTTATGGGTAAACAGGACGATGCCAAAAATTATCTTAATTCCGTGAAAGACCCTTTGATAAAACCCAAGGTAGAAATAAGCAATGGTCTAATAGCCCTCGAGGAGAAGAAATTTGACAGAGCTGTCAAGCATTTCAAGTCCGCTCTGCAATCGCCAGATAAACAATTAAAGAGGCAGGCGCTTCTCCACCTTGCGGAAACGAATATAAAGATAGGGAAGAAAGACGAGGCAAAGGCAAATCTTTCTGAGGTGAGGAATAAGTATCCTTACAACAAAGAAAATGATAAAGCTGTATTGATGCTGTCAAGGCTTTACAGAAGCGAAGACAGGCTTGATGAAGCCGTTTCTGTGCTTAAGGAGCTTGTCTTCAGACGCACTCCTGACAGGAACGCCCTTGACGAACTTGAATCCATTATCATTTCTGCAGCAGAAAAAGATGCAGACAGGCTTTTAAAGGTATGGAAGTCTGCAGGACAATGGCTCCTTGAGCCTTCGCGTTCAAACACTATCTTGAAGGTGGCGAAGGCTTTTTTGCCAACAGGAGAGCCCTTTATAAAGGTGGGTAAATGGCTTCTAAAAAATGGGTCAGATGCTGAAAAGTCCGAATGCAGAATGATGCTGGCAAATTTCTATGCAGAACTTGGAGATACTGCAACAGCATCCGGTTATCTGAACGAGATAAAGGAAAAGGGAATGGAGGATGACATTAAAAGACTCAGGGCAAAAATGCATTATATGGCCGGTGAATATAGAAAGGCGTTTGAAATATTTATGTCAGCAGCAGATATAAAGAGAGAGGATATTGAATTGCTTGCTGACACATTAAGAGCAATAAAGGATAACAGCAAGGCAGTGTTTTTTTATGAAAAGGCATTAACAAAAGCAGGAGGCTCGCCCATGGCATATATAAAACTTGCGGATCTATTCTACGACTCTGAAAGGAAGGCGGATGCTCTCAAATATTACAGGATTGCTGTTTCTGTATTAAAGGACAAGAAAGACCATAGCAAGGATGAAGCAGAGTGGGCTCATTACAGGGTATTTTTGCTTTCAGATGGCAAAGAGTCTGTTGATGAAATAACAAGTATCAGCAAAGGGAGCGCGGGACGTTATCAAATCCATTCTTTCAAAAGAGGGATACACTGTTCTGTCAGCGAAGGACGGACTGGAGGCCATAAGTATTCTAAAGGTTGAAGATATAGACCTTGTGGTAACGGATCTCAGAATGCCCGGAGCTGACGGCATAGAGGTTTTGAAGCAGGCTGTTAGAATTAATCCGGACATTTCAGTAGTTATACTCACTGCCTATGGGACGCTGGATACAACGCTGCAGGCGATGAAGGAAGGGGCATACGATTATCTTACTAAACCATTTAAAGTTCAGGAGATAATCATATTGGCGGAGCGGGCATATAAAAGGGCTGAGTTGATAGACGAGAACAGGGAATTGACGAGGCAACTCAGGGATACATACCGTGACATTGAATTGATTAAGGCCATAGTAAATAGCAACAATCCTGATGTTGCGCTGAACTGGATAGAGAGGATACACAGATTGCAGACAATGAATGTTCTTGCTGCTGCTGAGGCAGAAATATTAAAAGAAAGGCTGATCAGAGGACATGGATAAAGGGAAAATATTAATAGTAGATGACGACCCAATTGTGAGGGATGTGTTGTCAGATATCCTGTGCAGCGTCGGGGGCTATACAACAGATGTGGCTTTTGACGGCTTTGACGGCATAGAAAAGATAAAGAGTAACGAATACGACATTGTGTTTACATATCTGACAATGCCGAGACTAAACGGCATGGACCTCTTGAAAGAGAGCAAGAGGATTAATCCGTTAATCCCGATTGTTGTTATCACTGCTTATTCAACCATGGATAATGCCATCAACGCCATGAAGGAAGGCGCCAGTGATTTCATTACAAAGCCTTTCAAGATTGATACAGTCACATCCATTGCTGAGAGGATATTGGGAGAAAAAAGGTTTTTGGGAAGGCTCGCCACAAAAAATGATTATGAGGCGTCCATGGGGAGATTGAATTCAGAGCTGTTTAAAAGACTTCAGGAAATTGCCATCCTGCAAACTATAAGCACTGAGCTTGACGCAATATATGATAACAGGCAGATATATGAGAGGATCGTGGAGATGGCATCCAGGCTGCTTATGGCATATGAGGTTTCATTCGGCATTGTTGAGGACAGTTATTTGAAGATAAAAAAGGCAATAGGCGTGAAGGAGACAGACATCCATATTGCCGGCAGTATATTTGAGAACGTGATAAAGAGCAGGCAGCATTTCATAGCTTCTTCCGGGGAGGTTAACCCCTATACAGGGACCCCCCTTGCCTCCCCGTTTTTTTCCCTGCCCTTTATCATAAACAATGAGGTCTTCGGTATCTTAAATCTTTCAAGAAAGGCGGACACTACTGCATTCAGTGAAGATGAAATATCCCTTGCCCTTACCTTTGCAAAAAAAGCAGCCCTTCGCATAGAGAATAACGCCCTGTATGAGGTCTTTTATAATAACCTTGTAAATACATTGAAATCATTGGTCATGAGCATAGAGGCGCGGGATGTGTACACAAAGAACCATTCAGAAAGGGATACGCACTATGCGCTGCAGATTGCTGAGGTGATGAATATTGCTGAGGAAGAGAAAGACGCTATAAGGTTTGGCGGTTATCTTCATGACATAGGCAAGATAGGCGTAAGGGACACAGTCCTTTTGAAGCCCGGAAAACTTACAGACGAGGAGATGGCAGAGATAAGAATGCACCCTGTAATAGGGGACAACATAATAAAGCCGATAAGGTTTTTCCCTCTCGAAAGGGAACTGATCCTTCATCACCATGAAAGGTTTGACGGCAATGGGTATCCCGACAGACTCGAAGGGGATAAAATATCGCTCATAGCAAGAATACTTGCAGTTGCAGATGCATATGACGCTATGACATCGTCAAGACCTTACAGAGAGGCAAGGACACATGAATTCGCCATAGAGGAGTTAAAGCGGTGTTCCAACACACATTTTGATGGCGAAGTTGTGCGGGCATTTTTACAAACAGCAACAGGAAGGGGAGAGAAATATGGAGCTTAAATCAGGAGACAAGGTTTACTACAGAATTTCACAAGAGACAGAGAAATACGGCGCTACAGTAGTATCCATGTATGATGAAGACATTGTTCTGGAAGTATTTAAAGAAGCGCATCCCAACTTTTCTGCTGGGCAATATCTGAGAATATCAGGACCTGACTATGAGTATTACACAGAAGTAATTGATATAAATGGGAACGTTCTGAGATTGAAGAGGATGTGGACGGAAAAACGCGAATATTTCCGCATTGATGATGTTTTTCCAGTGATTGTTTCAAAAAGCGCAGAAGATTCACCGTGCAAAAAAACACGGATATTATCAGGCTATGGCATGGATATATCAGAGACTGATGTTCCTGATGACTCTATAAGTCCGCGCCTATGGAAAATGCTGGTTGATATTAATACTAAACTTAAACTGATAATGGAGAGGCTTCAGCTTGAAAAGGAAGGCCTTGTAAAAGCGCCTCAGAAAGAGGTTAATCTCAGCGCCTCCGGCATAAGGTTTGTTGTGGACGAGAAGATAGAGGTTGGTGATACAGTTGAAGTGAAGATGCTTCTGCCCACATGCCCTCCTGTGGGAATAAACACATTCGGGACAGCGGTGAGGGTGAAAGAAATGGGCAATGGCAAATACGAGCTCGCTTTGCGTTTTGCTGATATTGATGACGAAATAAGGGATGAGATAATCCAGTATACCATCAAACGGCAGAGAGAGATTATCAGGAAGAAGAGGAAACAGAAAGGGAATGATGTTTAATGGACCGCGCGAGTATCATCGGCATAATTCTTGGCATAGCCGCAATAGTAGGAGGCAATATCTCCGAGGGCGGAAAGATCCATTCTATTGTCCAGATGACAGCAGCTTTGATCGTATTTGGAGGGACATTAGGAGCAACATTACTAAGTTTCCCCTTCGCTGACGTAATGAAGGCCTTTTCATCCCTCAGATGGGTCTTCTTCGAGAGCAGGACAGACCCTGAATTATTTATAAGCGAAATCACAAGATATTCTTTTTTAGCGAGGAGACATGGCTTAATTGCTATGGAGCAGCATATCGCCAAGATCGATGACCAGTTCTTCAGGAGGGCATTAAGACTGGCTATTGATGGAATGGGACCAAAAACATTGAGAGAGACAATGGAGCAGGAAAACATAACGTATGAAGACGAAAATAAACGGATTGCAAAGGTGTTTGACACTGCAGGAGGCTTTGCTCCAACAATCGGGATAATAGGCGCAGTGCTGGGGCTTATCCATGTTATGGAGAACCTCTCAGATCCTTCAAAGCTCGGCTCAGGCATTGCTGTTGCTTTTGTGGCTACAATCTATGGGGTGGGCTCTGCGAATCTTATACTGCTGCCCATAGCGAAGAAGTTAGTTCACAGATTAAACAATGAACTGCTTGTAAGGGAGATGATACTGGAAGGTGTTATGGGCATTTTGTCTGGAATAAATCCTCATTATCTTGAAGAAAGGCTCAGGTCATTTATCGCAAAAGGGGTTTAATTGCTGCTTATGAAAAACAAACGCCGCATAGATGAACATGATAATGCAGACAGATGGGTTGTGTCGTATGCTGATTTTATTACGCTTCTCTTTGCTTTTTTTACGACTATGTATGCCATCAGCAATGTTGATGTTGGAAAACTCGAGAGGTTTGAAGGCTCCATGAGGGCGTCTTTTAAGGTTACTGATACCGCTCCGATGAGCAGATCTGTCATAGAAGGGATCAGACCGATAAATTATGAGGCGCTTCAGCTTGAAAAGGAACTCAAATCAATATTTGATAAATTTGATAAAATAGAAGGAGTGAATGTTATAACTAACGAGAATGGCGTTTTGTTGTCCTTTGCTGATTCTGTTCTCTTTGATCATGGTTCGTCGGAAATAAAGGACGAGGCAAAATTATTATTCTCATCAGTGATGCCGGTTATAAATAAAGCGCAGCACAGGATCATTGTTGAGGGGCATACAGACAATATCCCCATTAAAAGCCCGAAATACCCTTCAAACTGGGAGCTGTCAACAGCAAGGGCAACCAGTGTGCTTGTATATTTTCTGCAACAAGGCAATGTAAGCCCGGAGAGGCTTTCTGCGTCAGGGTATGGCGAATACAGACCTGTTGCCTCCAATGCAACGCCAGAGGGAAGGGCGAGAAACAGAAGAGTTGATATATTGCTGACTGATAGGAAGGGCGGTGGATAAGATGGGAGCTAAATCGGAAAAACGTGCGGATAATAATATTGACAGCACAAATCACTGGAAGGCTGTTGTTGACGGCATAACAGATTATATATTCATAACTGATACCGAGAGGAATATAGTCAATATAAATCATGCAATGGCACAGGCATATAATAAGCATGCGGGGGATATTATAGGAAAACAATGCATGGAATTATTCGGTCATGATTTTGATTGTTTGCAGTGCAACAAAAAAAACGGTAAGTTCCATATAGAAGAGAAAGATATAAAAGGAGAGACATATCTCATAAGTATATTCCCCTTTAATCATGACAAAGAGTCGCTGACTATTCATGTGCTGAAAAATATCACAGAGATGAAGAGATTAAAGCAGCAGCTCCACCATTCATACAAGCTTGCCTCCCTTGGTCTTTTGGTGTCAGGAATAGCCCATGAGATTAATAACCCGCTTACCGGAATTATTGCTTATACTGAACTGCTGAAGATGAAAGTAGCTGATGAAGATATTTCGATAGATTTAAAGAAGATACTCGATAGCGCTGATAGGTGTAAGAAAATAGCGGAGAACCTGCTCATATTCTCAAGACAGCGGACGCCAACAAAGAGCCTTGAGTCAATTAATGATATTATCGACAGAACTATAGAACTGAGGAACTACTGGCTAAAGTCAAATAATATTGAGATTATAAAACAGTATGGGAATATCCCCACTATCTTTGTTGATTCACAACAGATTCAGCATGTGATGCTCAACATTCTGCTTAATGCTGAACAAGCAATTGCAGAAACCGGCAGAGGCAGCGGCAGGATCACATTTGAGACAAGTTATAACACTGCTTCAAAGGTGGTGACAATAAAGGTGTCTGATAACGGCCCCGGAATTCCAAAGGATATTATGCCAAAGATATTTGACCCATTTTTTTCAACTAAGTCAGTCAGTACAGGGACAGGGCTCGGACTTTCTATATCTCATGGCATAATTGCCGAGCACGGCGGCAGTATAAGGGCTGAAAGTTCAGACGGCAATGGAGCGGCATTTATTGTTGATCTCCCGGTGGAAGGCGGCGGAGTTTAATGCTCCATTATATTAAAAAATCAGGGGTGAGGCTATGTTTGCGATAATCGGAATAATCATTGTTTTCGGCTCTGTTGTAGGCGGCTATGTATTAGAACAGGGCAATCCCCATGTCCTTTTTCAACCTGTAGAATTGCTTATAATTGGCGGAGCTGCTTTGGGGTCATTCTTCATATCTGCAACGCCAAAGGTTTTTGGGCTCGTGCTCGGCAGCATATCTAAGGTCTTTAGCGCAAAAAGCATTGCGAAAGATAAGTATCTTGAGCTCCTGTCCCTTCTCTATCAGTTGTTCTCAAAGATAAGGAAGGAAGGGCTTATATCAATCGAGGCTGATATAGAAAACCCGGACAAGAGCCCTATATTCAGAAAATACAGCAGTGTTATGTCAAACCACCATGCATTGGATTTTCTGTGTGATAACCTAAAGGTTATAGTAAGTACGAATGTCCCTTCTCATGAACTGGAAAGCCTTATGGATCTCGAAATAGATACCCATCACCATGAGTCTCTTTCGCCCTCTCACACGATTGCAAAGATATCAGACTCCATGCCCGGACTTGGAATTGTGGCTGCAGTCCTTGGAGTTGTTATCACTATGGGAAAGATCGACTCGCCTCCTGCTGTCCTTGGCCACAGCATCGGCGCTGCGCTTGTAGGAACATTTCTTGGAATATTAATGTGCTACGGTTTTGTCGGTCCAATGGCTACAAACCTTGAGAATCAAGCTAATGAAGGAAGCACATATTTCAATGTCATAAAAGTTGCCGTGGTTGCATTTGTAGGCGGAGCTGCGCCGCAGATGGCAGTTGAATTTGGAAGAAGGGCAATACCTGGCAAGGAAAAGCCTACATTCAGCGAGCTGGAAAAAGCTGCAAGAGGGAAATAAGATTCAAGATTTGAAGTTTAAGATCTAACATGAAAGACAAACAGGTTATCATTAAAAAGATAAAAAAAGTCTCTGGAGGAGGGCACCACGGCGGAAGCTGGAAAGTTGCGTACGCTGACTTTGTCACCGCCATGATGGCGTTCTTCCTCTTGATGTGGCTCATATCTATGGTAGCGCCTGAGAAGAGGGCTAGACTCTCTACATATTTTAAGCATTTCAGCCTGTTTGAACAGAGCGGTTCATCTTTTATGGAACAGACCAGCGAGGTGTTTAGTGAACCAGTTAAGGCGCCACAGAATGTTCCGGCTGAATTAAAGGGAACTATAGATATGAAACCAGAGGAATTTAAGGAGGCGATAAAAAAGGCAATTGAAGAGAAGCTTGGCGACATAAAAGATCAGGTCATTGTTGATATTTTTGAGGGCGGGGTCAGAATTCAACTTGTTGATAAAGAGGGAAAGCCCATGTTCGACCTCGGTTCGTCTAAACTGACTTCTCTTGGGGCAAGGATACTGCCGGTTATAGCAGACCAGGTAAAATCTATGCCTAACCCTGTTGCTGTGGAAGGACATACAGACTCAATTGGATATAAAGCGAGCAATTACAGCAACTGGGAGCTTTCCACTGAAAGGGCTCTAAGTGCAAGAAAAGAGCTCGAGAAGTTCGGTCTTTTAGAAATCCGTCTTACAAGAGTCGCAGGATATGCTGATACAGTGCCTTTTATAAAGGAAGATTCCAAGGACCCGAGAAACAGGAGAATAAGCATAATATTGATGTTCCCGCAGAAAGAGGCGCAGAATCAGAAATAAATAGCGCAAAGTTTAACAAAAAAGGGATTGCGTTTCCACAATCCCTTTTTATTTTCATTGGCGTCCCCAATGGGATTCGAACCCATGTTACCGCCTTGAAAGGGCGATGTCCTAGGCCGGGCTAGACGATGGGGACATTGATGGTGAGCCGCGTTGGATTCGAACCAACGACCCACGCCTTAAAAGGGCGTTGCTCTACCAGCTGAGCTAGCGGCCCTTAAGCTGTGCAACTTAAGACATATAAATTACAATTTCTGCTGATTCTTTGTCAATTCCTTGCATGAATTCTCTGTTATAATAACACCTATGGAATTCTTAAATGTGTTCTTCCCTGTTTCCGGCGTAGAAACTAATATTTTACTCCCTCCTGTTGTCGCAATGTTTATCTCGTTTTTTACCTCAATGGGAGGTGTTTCCGGGGCATTCCTTCTCCTGCCTTTCCAGATGAGCATGCTGCATTACACTTCTCCTTCTGTTAGCGGCACAAACCATGTGTTTAACATTTTCGCCATACCGAGCGGTGTATATAGGTATGTAAAGGAAGGACGGATGGCATGGCCCCTGACATGGATAATTATTTTGGGCACTCTGCCGGGCGTGTTCCTCGGCTACTATGTAAGGGTCATATATCTCTCTGAACCGAGCATCTTTAAATTGTTTGTTGGATGTGTATTGTTTTATACAGGCATCAGGCTGCTTGGAGAAGTTACAGGTAAAACAAGACTGAAGCTTGCAGGCGCAAAGGCGTTAGAGGAAAAATTCAGGAATAGAATTGATGAGATGAAAAAACAAGGTAGTTCAGGGCTTGTAGCCGGACTTCCTGCAGATGAGGCGGTAAAGACGATTTCAGTATCTCTGGAAAAAGTTGAATATGAGTTCTGGGGCGAGCGGTTTTCGTTCCATACTGTTTGGATGTTTGCTCTTGCGCTCTTTGTTGGTATCATTGGCGGGATTTATGGTATCGGAGGCGGCTCTATCATAGCTCCTTTCTGTGTTGCTGTTTTTCATCTTCCTGTCTATACCATTGCTGGAGCGGCATTGATGGGCACTTTTATAACATCTGTTGCCGGAGCTTTATTTTTTAGCGTGATTCCTGTAGCCGGTATCTCAGCCATGCCTGACTGGCCGCTTGGGATTTTATTCGGCATTGGCGGATTTGCAGGCATGTACTTGGGCGCGAGATTCCAGAAGTTTATACCGCAAAGGATTATAAAGCTAATACTCTGCGCAGTTGTCCTGTACATATCATTAAGATATATAATCCAGTATTTCTAATCCATATTATTTATAAAACTTTGTTATGCAAGAAGACAAAGCATTTCCGCTTCGTTCTCGAATGGCATCCCGTCATTCTCCGAAGCTACGCCAGCCCGCTTAGACACCCATGTCACGCTTAGGCTGTCGAAGCCGCTTCAATACCATGTCCGCTTAATGCGCTTTCTTGACAGCACAAGGCGGTTAGTGGTAATTTTCCTGTTATGCCAATGGATTACAAAGACACGCTAAATCTGCCTCAGACAGACTTTCCCATGAAGGCAAACCTCAACCAGAGAGAGCCTGAAACGCTTAAATTCTGGGAAGAGAAGGATATCTATCAAAGAATTCAGGAAAAGAATAAAGAGAACAAAAAATATATTCTTCATGACGGCCCGCCCTATGCAAACGGCAATATCCATATAGGCCATGCCTTAAACAAAATTCTAAAAGACATAATCGTCAAATATAAAGCGATGCAGGGATATTATTCTCCTTATGTTCCGGGATGGGACTGCCACGGACTTCCCATAGAGCTTCAGGTTGATAAAAATCTTGGAGACAAGAAAGAGCAGGTTGATGTGCTTCAAAAAAGACAGCATTGCAGGGAATACGCCGATAAATTTGTGAATATCCAGAGGGAGGAATTCAAGAGGCTCGGAGTATTTGGAGACTGGGATAAGCCGTATCTCACAATGTCCTACGACTATGAGGCGTCAATTGTCAGGGAGTTTTTCAGGTTTGTCAAAAACAGCTCTGTTTATAAAGGGAAGAAGCCTGTCCACTGGTGCCCTTCATGTGTAACAGCGCTTGCAGAGGCAGAGGTTGAGTACGCAGAGAAGGAGTCACCTTCAATATTTGTGAGGTTTCAGGTTCTTGAAGACGATATTTCAAAATATCTGCCTTCTTTAACCGGCAAAAATGTTTATATCGTAATATGGACTACAACTCCGTGGACATTGCCAGCGAACTTAGCGCTTGCAGTGCATCCAGAGCTTGTTTATGCTGCTGTGGGGAATAGCGAGTCAGTTTATATAGTCGCCGAAGAAAATCTCGAAGGGCTTAAAGAGAGGGGTATTATTAAAGGTGGTATTGCGTTCAAGATTTCAGGCGAAAAATTGCAAGGCATGAGGGCACGGCATCCGTTTATAGAAAGGGAATCCGACGTTGTTTTAGGCGATTTTGTTACTGTTGGCGAAGGATCGGGCATAGTCCATATCGCGCCGGGACACGGCGAGGACGATTATGAAACAGGATTGAAATACGGCCTCGACATATATGCCCCTGTTGACGACAGAGGCAAGTTCACAAAGTATGTCCCTGAATTCGAGGGTCAGTTCGTATTCAAGGCAAATGAAGGAATTATAGAGCTATTGAAAAAAAAGAATGCGCTTTTAAGAGTTGATAATATCAGGCATTCGTATCCCCACTGCTGGAGATGCAAAAAGCCTGTCATATTCAGGGCAACTGCACAGTGGTTTATTTCGATGGATAAAGGGAATCTGCGTGCTAAGTGCCTGAAGGAGATAGAGAGAGTTGAATGGGTTCCTTCATGGGGTCAGGAGAGGATTTACAACATGGTATCAGGGAGACCTGACTGGTGCATTTCGAGACAGAGGTCATGGGGGGTTCCCATAACTCTAATCACATGCGAAGACTGTGGAACATCTATCGAGGACGAAGAACTGTTCAACAAAATAGTGAAACTTACAGAGCAGGAAGGCGCTGATATTTGGTTTAAAGCTGATGTCAAAGACCTGCTGAGAGACGACTATAAATGCAAATGCGGCAGTTCATCTTTTAAGAAAGAAATGGATATTCTCGATGTATGGTTTGACTCGGGCGTTAGCCATGCTGCAGTTCTGGAAAGGGACGAAAGGCTTTCGTGGCCTGCTGCAATGTATCTCGAAGGAAGCGACCAACACAGGGGATGGTTTCAGAGCTCGCTTCTTGCGTCGGTAGGCACAAGGAATAAAGCTCCTTATGATACAGTTCTTACGCACGGCTTTACTGTTGACGGTCAAGGGAAGAAGATGTCGAAGTCCCTTGGCAATGTTATAGCGCCGCAGGAAGTGATAAAGGCAAACGGCGCAGATATTGTCAGATTATGGGTCTCTGCTGAGGATTATCGTGATGATGTAAGGCTTTCAAAAGAGATAATAAACAGGCTTACAGAGGCATACAGGAAGATAAGGAATACAGGGAGATTTCTTTTAGGAAATATTCACGACTTTGACGGAAAGGATTACAGCAAAGATCTTCTCGAAATAGACAGATGGGCTATGAGCAGGCTTCAAGGTCTGATAAGCAGAGTTGCATCAGCATATGAGAACTTCAATTTCCATGAGGTTTTCCATTCCATTTACAATTTTTGCATAGTGGATATGAGCTCTTTTTATCTCGATATACTTAAAGACCGTCTTTATACATTCAGTGCAAACTCAGCCCAAAGGCGTGCAGCCCAGTGGGTCATGCATCAGATACTTCTGGATATGACAAGGCTTATGGCGCCTGTTCTTTCTTTTACCGCAGAAGAAATATGGCAATCATTACAGAAAACAGAAGACAGAAGACAGAAGACAGATTTACCGGAAAGTGTGTTTTTATCATCATTCCCGACTGTGAAGGATGAATTCTTTGATGAGACGTTGGAAAAGAGATGGGAAAGGCTCATAGCAATAAGGAATGAAGCGAATAAGGCGCTTGAGATAAAGAGAAAGGATAAATTCATAGGCAATGCGCTTGAGGCAAAACTTATTTTTTATCTGCCGGAAGAAGAATTTGTCCTGCTTGAGCGTTATAAAGATTTTTTGCCTGTTTTATTCATTGTTTCAGATGTCGAAATCCATAAGTTCAGTCAGAGTATCACCGATGCATATGAAAGCAGCGAGATAAAAAATCTTTACATAAAAGTCGAAAAGGCATCAGGAGCTAAATGTGAAAGGTGCTGGAATTGGAGCATTTCTGTAGGTAAATTCGAAGACCATCCTCAAATCTGTGAAAGATGCCATAGTGTCATTAAATGAACCAGAACACAGAAGACAGAAGTCAGAAGTTAGAAGTAAAACATGTTTCACCAATTCCATTTTTTCTGATCGCTCTATTTATTTTTATCCTTGACCAGCTTACAAAATACCTTATAAAAACACAAGTAAGTCTCTTTGAAGTTATAAGGATACTTCCTTTTTTTAACATCATCTATGTAGAAAATACTGGTTCTGCCTTCGGCATGTTCAAAGGCCTCGGCAATACATTCTTTATAATCATTGCACTTGCAGCGGCTGTATTTGTTTCAGTGCTTATAATCAGGGATAAACAAAACAGACCCGCTTTTTCCTTCATTCTCGGCGGAGCTGCAGGAAATCTTACAGACAGGATTATTTACGGCTATGTCATAGACTTTCTCGATTTCTACATTGGAAGGTTCCACTGGCCTGCGTTCAATGTGGCTGATTCTGCATTAACGATAGGAATATTATTCCTGATGATTAAGACTGTTTTTAGAAAGCCCACAAACAATTGACTGCATTTCTTCTCCATGCTATCCTTTTTATAAATGCCAGAGAGAATAATCGAATCATTCAATGTAAGATATCTTTCCGTCCTCGATGAAAAAGGGGATGCTGATGAATCCCTCATGCCATCCCTGTCTGATGAGGATATAAAAAGGATCTATGAACTGCTTATCCTTTCGAGAACATTTGACCATCACGCCTTAAGCCTTCAGAGGGAGGGAAGGATGGGCACATATGCATCTATTTTAGGGCAGGAGGCATCTCAGATAGGCAGCGCTTATGCCCTTGAAAAGTCAGACTGGATATTCCCTTCGTTCAGGGAGATGGGCGTTTATATTGCGATGGGTTATCCTATTGATATGCTTTTACAATATTGGTCAGGGGATGAAAGAGGCATGAAGACGCCTGATGACCTTAATATCTTTTCTTTAAGCGTCCCTGTTGGCACGCAGATACCGCATGCGGTTGGCGCTGCAATGGCTGCAAAATACAAAGGGGATAAAATAGCGGTTGCCTGCTATTTTGGGGACGGCGGAACTTCAAAGGGCGATTTCCACGAAGGCTTTAACATGGCGGGTGTGGTTAAACTGCCTGTAGTCTTTATATGCCAGAACAACCAGTGGGCAATATCAGTGTCGAGGGATAAACAGACCGCATCAAAGACATTGGCTCAAAAGGCGTTTGCCTATGGATTTGAAGGCGTTCAGGTGGACGGCAATGATATATTCGCAGTATATAAGGCAGCAAAGGAGGCTGTGGAGAAAGCGAGGAGCGGGGGAGGTCCTACATTCATTGAATGTTTCACATACAGGATGTCTGACCACACAACAGCAGATGATGCAACGAGATATAGAACAAAAGAAGATGTGGAAACGTGGGCACAGAAAGATCCTATTTTGAGATTGAGGCTATTTATGGAAAGAAAAGGGTTATGGACAGAACAGTATGAGAAGGAAGTAGAGGAGAACGCAAAGGCAGTTGTGGATGAGGCTGTGAAAAACGAAGAAGCCATAGAGCGGCCTGACCCGAAGGATATGTTCAGATATACTTACGAAACGCTAATGCCGAGGCAGATAAGAGAAATGCGAGAGTTATGATTAAAGAAGGCAGGACACTGTATTGGAGTGGCTTTTAATATGCCAAAACTCAACATGGTTCAGGCAATAAACCTTGCATTAAAAGAGGAGATGCAAAGGGACAGCAGTGTTGTCATCCTCGGCGAAGATGTTGGAAAAGACGGCGGAGTGTTCAGGGTTACAGAAGGACTGTGGGAAGAGTTTGGTTCTGAGAGGGTTATAGATACACCTCTTGCTGAATCAGGAATTATTGGCGCTGCCATTGGAATGGCAGTCTACGGATTAAAACCTATTGCAGAGATACAGTTCATGGGATTCATCTATCCTGCAATTGATCAGATATTTTCCCATGCATCGAGGGTTCGCAACCGCTCAAGGGGAAGATTTACATGCCCACTGGTAATAAGGACACCCTATGGCGTGGGTATAAAGGCGCCTGATCTGCATTCAGAAAGCACAGAGGCATTGTTCTGCCAGATGCCCGGCGTGAAGGTTGTTGTGCCGTCTTCTCCTTACAATGCGAAGGGATTGCTTGTTTCTGCAATCAGGGATCCTGACCCTGTGATATTCCTTGAGTCAACGAGGCTTTACCGGTTAATAAAAGAGGACGTGCCGAAGGATGAATACACCATCCCTCTTGGGGAGGCGAGGGTTATTCAGGAAGGTAAAGATATAACAGTGATTGCATGGGGGAGCATGCTCCACAGGGTTTTGCAGGCAGTGGAAGAATTTGATGCAGAGGTTATAGACATGATGACCTTGAGTCCCTTTGATGAGGAGACGATATTTAAGTCCGTTAAAAAAACAGGCCGCGCCGTGATAGTCCATGAGGCTCCCAAAACATGCGGATTTGGCGCAGAACTTTCAGCAACTATCGCAGAGGATGCGATGCTATATTTAAAAGCTCCGATAGTCAGGGTCACGGGCTATGATGTTGTAATGCCACTGCCTAAGCTTGAGGATTATTACATGCCGACTGTGGAGAGGATTAAACAGGACTTAGAAGAGGTAATGAAATATTAAGGAGGCATCTTATGCCGTTTGATTTTGTATTGCCGGATTTGGGAGAAGGGATTACAGAAGGTGAGATCAGGAAGTGGCTTGTCAGAGAAGGAGATGCTATTGAGGAGCATCAGACCATTCTTGAGGTGGAAACCGACAAGGCTGTTGTCGAGGTTCCTTCTCCAAGGAAGGGGAGAGTTCTGAAAATAAACAAAGACATCGGCGAGATAGCAAAGGTCGGGGAAGCTCTAATGACCATTGCTGAAGAAGGAGAGGCAATACAAGACAAGGCAAGGGTAGAGGCAAAGAAGAAGTCGGTCTCTGTTGTCGGTGTTCTTCCTGAGGAGGAAGAGGAGATATTGGCAACACCGGCAGTGAGGGCATTGGCAAAAGAGCTCGGAGTTAAGCTTGAGGCAATCAAGGGCTCTGGCCCCGGTGGAAGCATTACAAAAGATGATGTGATAGAAGCGTCGGAGAAGGCTAAAAAAGCGGAAGATGTCTACGGTGTTATAGAAAAAATTCCATTGAGGGGATTGAGAAGGACTATTGCGAAAAACCTCATTCAATCCCAGAGGACTACTGCTTCTGTAACCGGTATGGACGAGGCTGATATTACAGATCTGTGGATATTGCGCGAAAGGGAGAAGAAGTCGCTGCAGCAAAAGGGCATCCATCTTACATTTCTTCCGTTTTTTATAAAGGCAGTCCAGCATGCGCTCACAGAGCACCCATTGCTCAACGCATCCGTTGATGAAGGAAAAGATGAGATAATTACTAAGAAGTATTACAACATCGGCATTGCCGTTGATACCCCTGATGGTTTGATGGTTCCTGTGATAAGGGGTGTTGATAAAAAGACGATCCTTGAGCTTGCGAAGGAGATTCAGGAATTGAGCCAGAAGGCGAGAGAGAGAAAGATAAAGCTTGAGGAGATGAAGGGCAGCACATTTACGATTACGAATTACGGACACTTCGGAGGCGTATTCGCGACCCCTATAATCAATTATCCTGATGTTGCTATCTTGGGAACAGGGAAAATTTCAGAGAAGCCATGGGTAAAGGACGGGCAGATAGTTATAAGAAAAATCTTGCCGCTTTCACTCACCTTTGACCATAGGGTAACGGACGGTGTTGACTCGGCATTGTTTCTATCAAAAGTTATTCAATACCTCGAAGATCCGGCGCTGCTGTTCATAGAAAGCGCGTAGAGGGTATACTTTTTTAAGAAGCCGCTTACCATTAAAAAGACTATTGACAAATTAGCCGTTTAGTGGCTAATTTTTAGCCATCAGTCAGGATCTCAAGCCAAGACTGAGGCTGTCTGTAATACTTTACGGCGGGGCGGAAGTTGTGCCGCTCGGACCGGCGATGCTTGCTGTTCCTTTCGCTGTTTTCTTTGGGGTAAGGGAATAAACTAACATTGCCTCGGCGCGGACGCAAGGGCAGTCCGTTTATTACCGTCAATAAATGGATGATTTTGAGATATATGATATACGTAGGCAGCAGCCATTTCAAAAATGTCGGAGTGTAGGAACGTTCTGTAAAAAGAAGCAGAAGGCATTGCTATCGCAGAGTAGAGGAGATTCTTATCGCGAATTCCCATGCTGCCGCCGTATTTTTCTATCTGGTCGGTATGAATATCAATTACTTCCGCGAGTGTTAGGAAGATGATCTCTTTTTCTTTCATTTATCAGGCAAGTTTCTTCAGGGTTTTCCCGTGGAGCCTGTTCACTTTCTCAAGGGCAGCCTTAAACTTTTTTTCCCTTTTGGCGGTGTCTACAGGCGATACGATCAAGTTCCTGCCGTCCGTAGCAATCTCAAGGGGGGTGTCCATATCAACATCTAATAGCTCGAGTATGGGCTTGTCTATTATAAGCGCCGCGCTGTTGCCGTGAGATACTAATTTTTTATCATATCTGCCTCCTATCGTATATACATTGTATAACCCTATTTTTGAATTTGTCAAGTTGATATAAAAGGTGCAAATCTTATGAGATAGTCTGTCTTTAATGTATAATTAAACTATGGCGAAACAAGTGGATAACAATATGAGTCTTGATTATCTTTTCAGTCCCAAATCCATCGCCCTCATCGGCGCGGCGCACAGCGAAGAAAAGCTCGGCGGCGTGATACTCAAAAACCTGCTTAAATTCAGGGGCAGGGTCTATCCAATCAATCCAAGGTATTCTGAACTGATGGGATTAAACGCATACCCGTCTGTTGCAGATTTGCCTGAACTGGTTGATCTGACCATAATAATGAGGCCTGCGGCTGAAGTTCCTGAGATCCTCAGAGGACTCGAAAGCAGGACAAAGAGCGTGATAATTGCCAGTTCGGGTTTTGCTGAGATAGGGCAGACAGAGCTTCAGGAAGAAGTTAGAAAAACAGTGAAAGACATTGGAGTGAGAATTCTCGGCCCGAACTGCATGGGCTTATATAATCCACATCATAAGCTCGATACATTTTTTCTTCCATATGAAAGGCTGAAAAGGCCGAAGAAGGGCAATGTGGCTGTTGTATCACAAAGCGGCGCAATATTGAGTTGTCTTTTGAGCGGCGCAAGGCAGGCAAATGTAGGCATATCAAAGGCTGTAGGCTATGGAAATGCTATAGACATTGATGAATCGGATTTGTTCGAATATCTCGCAAACGATGAAACTACTGATGTTGTAATTTCTTATATAGAATCTCTTGGCGATGGCAGGAAATTTATAGAGAGCGCAAAGAGATTGTCAGAGCGTAAGCCATTTGTTGTTCTTAAATCAGGCAAAGGATTCAGCGGACAGGCGGCAGCGTTTTCACACACAGGAAGGCTCGCAGGAAGATATGAAGTCTTTCACTCTATACTTAAGCAATTCAGAATAAAAGAGACGGAGGATTTTGACGAATTAATAGATGCTATAAAGGCGCTATCTTATCAGCAAATATCAAACGGCAATCGTGTCTGTATTATAACCAACGGCGGAGGCTCGGGAGTGCTTGCTGCTGATGAATGCATGAGGCAGGGGCTCGATGTCGTAAAATTACCTGATGATAAAGCGGACAAACTCAGGAAGGTATTCCCGTACTTTTATGGGATCAATAATCCTGTTGATTTAACTGCGCAGGTAAGGGATGAAGATTATATTACAGCCCTGAATGAACTCAGAGATAATTACGATGGCTTTATAATAATTGCCCTGCCGAATGTCTACGGTATAACAGAGAGACTTCCTGATATGATAAAGGCCGCTAAATCCGATATAAACAAGCCTATAGTCTGTCATATTCCGGGCAACGGATTTGCAAAAAGGCTTACCTCCCTTCTTGAGAAGATGAAAATACCTGTTTACCCCTCGCCTGAAAGGGCAGTGAGGGGATTGAAGGCTCTTTTATCTTTTTAATATCCTGTTTAAAAATATCTTTGTCCTCTCCTTTTTAGGATTCGTGAATATGTCTTCAGGAGCTCCAACCTCTACGATATCACCATGGTCAAAGACGACTACCTTATCGGCTATCTCTCTCGCGAAGTCCATTTCATGGGTTGCTATCAGCGTTGTCATTCCTTCGCTTACAAGGTTTTTTATCACAGCAAGCACTTCTCCAACCATCTCAGGATCAAGGGAGGATGTTGGTTCGTCAAAGAGCATTGCCTCCGGCTTCATTGCAAGTGCCCTTGCTATTGCCACTCTCTGCTGTTCCCCTCCCGATAGCTCATCAGGATAGCTCTGCGCTTTTTTCTCAATGTTTATTCTTTTTAGAAGTGATAAGGCATCTTCCACTGCCTTATCACTATCTATGTTGAGCACCCTTGTAGGCGCTTCGATAATGTTCTCCAGCACCGTCATATGAGGGAATAGATTGAATTGCTGAAACACCACTCCAACCCTGAGCCTGATTTTCCTTATAGTTTCCATATCCTCTTTACTTGGTCTTAATCTGTTTATGGAATGCAGTCCAATATTATTTACAGCTATCTCGCCCTCTTGAAAATATTCGAGTCCGTTTATACATCTTAAGAATGTGCTCTTTCCGCTTCCTGAAGGTCCGATGAAGACAATCACTTCTCCCCTTTCAATATCAAAGTTTATTCCCTTGAACAGATGGACTTCCCCGTAATATTTATGAAGGTTTTTTACCTTTATCATCTTTTGTGCCCCATCAGTTTTTCTTCCAGCCTGCGCGCAAGAAGCGAAAGAGGATAGCTCATAGCGAAGTAAAGGAATGCGACTATGAGACCGAGTTCAAAGAATCTCAGGGTTGTTGCAGCAAGTATGCTATATGTTTTTGTCAGTTCTACCATTGCTATAACAGAAACGAGGGATGAATCTTTGAAAAGTGCTATAAAGTCGTTTGTGATGCCCGGAAAGGCTATTCTTATGGCCTGAGGCATAATAATCCTTTTTACTGCAAGGGACTGCGACATTCCGAGAGATAAGGCAGCCTCCATCTGACCTTTAGGCACTGCATTTATCCCCGCCCTGTAAAGCTCTGATTCATATGCAGCATAATTCATTCCGAGACCGATGAATGCGGCTGTCAAAGGATTCAGAGATATGCCTATGTTAGGAAGGCCATAATACAGAATATAAAGCTGAATAAGGAGCGGAGTGCCTCTGTAGATTTCGATATATGCAGCCGCCACGCTGCTTAAAGGGGTCCTGCCGTATATCCTGAGAACTGTAAGGATAAGTCCAAGGGTAATAGCCAAAGCCATTGATGAAACAGATATGAGTATTGTTATTCCTGCGCCTTTAAGAAGGTTGGGGAAGAATGTATAAAGAGGGGCTTTTTTGCTTTCTTGCAGGCTAACAAATCCTTCCGATGTCTTTATCTGCTGAAAAAGATTTTCCTGTGTCTTGTCCCACATGTCCCATTTTTTGTATATCTTTTTTAGTTCCCCGGACTTTAGAAGCTTTATAAAAATTTCATCTATCTTGTTTTTAAACTCTTTGTTTTCTTTTTTTATGGCGATCCCGTAAAATCCTTCCCCGACAGGATGGCCTGTGTATTTCAGTTTTGGATTAGGCTTTGCATAATAAGCTGCTATTGGAAGATCTAAAAGAACCGCATCGAGCCTTCCTATAGCAAGGTCCTCATAAGGCTCTACCTGCCCTGAATAGACCTTTACATCTACTCCGCCAATCTTCATGAGTATATCCTGAGCTACTGCGCCCGAAAGAGTTCCGACTTTTTTGCCTTTAAGGTCATTGATATTTTTTATCTGCGTATCGTTTTTTCTGACAACAAGCTGTTCTGTATAAATATAATAGGGCATTGAAAAAAGGACCTCCGCTTCCCTCTGAGCCGTTATCTCAATGCCGTTCATTGCAATGTCAAAATCGCCTCTCTTGAGCGCGGGGAGCAGACTGTCCCAAGCGTTCTGGGACTGCCTTGCCTCTACGCCCAGTTCTCTCGCTATTGCATTTGCGAGGTCAACCTCAAAGCCTATCAATTTTGAAGGGTTTTTTGGATCCGGGAATACATAAGGAGCGCCGCCTTCTGCATCAGATCCCCATAAAAGGTAGCCCCTTTTCTTTATTTTCTCAATAGGGCTAATGTCTGACTTAGACGGGACTGTCCAGTAAAGTATGATTATCAGCACTGTAAGCAGTGAAAGTATCCTCAATATTTTCTTCATTTTCCGAATTCCTTCATCTTTAGTTCTTTTCTTTTTATCTTACCGCTTATGGTTTTTGGCAGTTCATCCACAAATTCAATTCTTCTCGGATATTTGTATGGCGCCGTATGCTTCTTTACAAACTCCTGAAGTTCTTTTATCAGAGCATCTGAGGGGATGTGTCCCTTTGTCAGCACGACAAATGCCTTTACAACTTCGCCTCTGATTTCATCAGGGCTTGCAACAACAGCAGATTCTTTAACAGCAGGATGTTCAATGAGGATGCTTTCTATCTCAAACGGCCCTATCCTGTATCCCGAAGTGAGTATTATGTCATCATTCCTGCCCACAAACCAGAAGTATCCGTCGTCATCCTTATAAGCCCTGTCTCCTGTCAGATACCAGTTGTCTTTGATAGTCTTCTCTGTTGCCTCCGGATTTCCGATATATCCATGAAAAAGACCGGCAGGTCTTTGAGGCTTTATTTTTATAGCAATATCCCCTTCAGTGCCTGATGGCGCTGGATTTCCTTTGTCATCGATAATATCTACGATAAACCCGGGGACAGGCACTCCCATAGAGCCAGGCTTTAAAGGAAGACATCTGAAATTGGCAAGGACATTCACAGTCTCTGTCTGACCGTATCCGTCGTATATGTAATGTCCTGTCCTTTCCTTCCATGTCTCTATTATCTCTTTGTTTAAAGGCTCTCCTGCTGCAACAAAATGCCTCATTGAATGAAAGGATAACTTCTCTGTTGCTGGCGTCTCCTTAACCATCATTCTGTATGCAGTTGGAGGGCCGCAGAATGTTGTTATGGGATATTTCTGCATTATCTCTATTGTTGATGAAGGATCAAATTTACTTTTTTTGTAAAAGGAAAAAATAGCTGCTCCAGCATGCCATGGTCCAAAAAAACTTGACCATGCTGCCTTTGCCCATCCTGTATCAGAAAGATTCCAGTGAATGTCTTCAGGTCTGAGGTCAAGCCAGAATTTGCCTGTTATCATATGTGCGAGGGGATATGACGCCTGCGTATGGAGCACCATTTTTGGCGGTCCTGTTGTTCCTGAAGTGAAATATATAAGGGCAGGTTCATGTGAAAATGCCCTTTCGCCTCCAATTGCTTTTGCTGCATTGCGCTCTGCTATGTAGTTAAACCAATCTTGCCTCCCACTGGTTAGTATGAGCAGGGGATTTGTTGAAGAACTTTTTACCGCCTCCTCAATCTTAAAGGCATCTTCTTCTGAAGTAATGATCGCCTTTATGTCTGTTGCTTTAAGCCTGTATTCTATATCCTTTGATGTAAGGAGTGTCGTGGCAGGGATTGGAATAGCATTAATCCTCATTAAGGCAAGCATTGTTTCCCACCATTCAGGGATGTTTGGAAGCATTACTATGACCTTATCACCTTTTTTAATTCCTATATTCAACAACGCTCCTGCACCTTTTGAGGATAAGATTCTCAGATCATTGAACGAGAATTTTTGTTCAGTATTACCGTCTGTCCAGAAAAGGGCAAGTCTCTCTCCCCATTTATCAAAGACATCGAGTGGAAAGGAGAATTTTTCAGGGACAGGCAGAGAGAATTTCCTGTATTCTGTGTAATAATCTGTCATGTTTGGCGGCATGTCCACAGTGTAAAATAGTATCACGATTTGCTGGTATAATAAAAGAGCGATGCTGAAAGAGTTTATTGAAAAAAATAAGGGCAGGAATACATTTCTTGAGCATGAAGTTAAGGGGCTTTTAAAGGCAATGGGTATGTCTGTTCCTGAGGGGGTATTTATAGGTAAAAAAGATATAATCCCATCTCCCATGCCTTTAAATTTTCCTCTTGTTGTTAAAGTTTCTTCATTGAGGATTGCCTCAAAAAGTGATGTAAAGGGAGTAAGGCTGGGGATAAGGGATGAGAATGAATTGAAAGATACTGTTTATGAGTTTATGAAGATTGAGAATGCAGAAGGCGTGCTTGTGGAGGAGATGGCGGCTCAGGGGGTGGAAGTTATCGTGGGCGGCGCAGTGGACAAACAGTTTGGGCCTGTGGTCATGTTCGGCATCGGAGGGGTGTTTGTTGAATTATTCAAAGATGTGGCTTTTGGACTTGTGCCAATGACAACAGACGATGCCCAATGGCTTATCAGGCAGGTAAAAGGTTACAGGCTTCTTGAAGGATACAGGGGGAAGCCTGCCGCAGATATTGATGGACTTGTAAATATGATTGTTTCTATCTCAGAGATGATGGCAAGCAATTTGATTGAAGAGATAGACCTTAATCCAATTGCACTTTATCCCAAAGGCGCTATTGTGTTGGATGCGAAGATGAAGATTATTTCTTGACTCTGTATTTTTTTCTAACTTCCACGATTTTACCACATATGTATTCACCTTCAGGGCACGGCGCATATAGGCAGCCAGGGCCTGCCTTTGCAAATATAACAGGGGATGCTGTTTTAGCGAGTTTCAACATCTCTTCTGCCATTTGCCTTATCTCCCACTGCGCGCGGTTGCAGCATCTCATCCTGAAGAAGTGGAGGAGTTCTCTCGCATTCATGGTGACTATTATTTTGGTCTCTGCTGCATTAGGTAGGACAAACCTCGCATCCTGATTTGCTGCCTCTCCTTTTATGCCTTTTTCATTAAGCCTCTTTATAAGAAAATCATATACTTGCTGTGAATAAAGCATGAAATTCTCAAATGTCTCTCTTGCTTTCTTATCGCCGGAAATGGATGGTGGAATTATATAGTCGAATGTCTGTGGTCTGTTTTCTGTCTTCTGTCCTCTGTCTTCTGATACATATCTCTGCGACTGCTGACTGAATGACGCTATCCTGTGTCTTACGAGCTGATGACTGCATGCCCTCGAAATGCCCTCAATGGCAAAGGTGAAGGAAGCGTGTTCTATCGGACTCATGTGCCCCATCTTTGTCAGTTTCTCAACAAATGCCTTTTGATCTTTTGCCTCTATTTTCCCCTTCAGATCCTCAATATCTGCTGGGCTGTAACATAGCTTTGCAGCCATTGCTACAGTCTCTTCAGGATTTGGTGTGTGGCGCAGCAGAATCACCTTTAATTTTGTTTCAGACATATTTTAGATAAACCTCCCTGCTCTTAACTCTTTTGCTTTCCCATTATCTGCCCATAATCTGGACATATCTTGCAATGCCATTCCTCGTTATAAGGCTGATTATATTCCCTTTATCTGTTACTACCAGTCTTCCTTTATCCTCTGTTATCATGATCTCAAGGGCCTTCATGGCGCTGTCTTGTTCTGAAACCTCCCATTTTTTGTTATGGGGGATAAGTATTCCTGCTATTCTTGTATCACTCCATTTTTCCTTTGGGACATCCTTTATCTCTTTCAATGTTACAAAGCCGAGGAATCTGCCGTCATCTACTACCGGAAAACCGCCATAACCATATTTCAGGAAATATTCATTTACTACCTTGTCTATTGTAATGCTTGATGGCATAGTGACAATATCTTTAACCATTATATTCTTTACTTTTATTCCGCTGAGGGTTTCCTGAAGACTTGCCTGCTGGTAACTGGACTGGGCTGCGGAATAGAGAAACCACCCTATTAACATAAGCCACAGGCCGCCTGGTATCCCTGCAAATATGGAAATTATGCCAAAGACTATGAAGAATATGGCTATCTTTTGCCCGTAACCCGACGCCTTTCTCGTCGCATAAAAAAAGTCATCAGTTTTTTTCCACAGGAATGCCCTTACAATTCTACCGCCATCCATTGGAAACCCGGGGATTAAGTTAAAGGCGCCGAGTATGAGGTTTAACTGGGCAATATATAAAAAAAGCGCCTTTGTAATCTGACTCGTTGTCAAATTGTAAACAATGAAGAAAAGCAGCGATAGGAAAAAGCTTGACAGAGGTCCGGCAATTGCCATTCTGAATTCAGCCTTTGGGTTCGGGGGTTCTCCTTTCATCTGTGCGACTCCGCCGAAAATGAACAAAATTATATTGTGAATGTGAAGTTTATATCTCAGGGCGACAAAGGAGTGCGACAGTTCATGGAATGCCACAGATACAAAGAGCAGCAGTGCTGCTATTGCTCCGTTAACCCAATATGCCACAGCAGGCAGTTGGGGCGCAGCCTTCGGAAAGTAAAATGTTGAAAGTGACCATGTTATAAGACCGAAGATAATGAGCCAGGAGAAATGGACTTTAATGGGAATGCCCATAATCGTTGCTATTTTCAATGAGCCTGATTGTAGCGGAGTATTCATAATTTCCCCTTTGTTGTAGGCAGTCCTTTTATTCTCGGGTCAATGCTTACTGCTTGTCTCAATGCCCTTCCGATTCCCTTAAAAACCGCCTCGATTATATGGTGGATATTCCTTCCGTAAAGTACATTCGCATGGAGCGTGATATTGCTGTTGCTCACAAAGGCGTGAAGGAAGTCCTCGATGAGGTCAGGGTCAAAATCCTTTAACTTGCTCTTTTTAGGAAATTCGATCTTATAGACAAGATAAGGCCTGCCGCTTATATCTATGCTAACCATTGCAAGCGTCTCATCCATAGGCACTGACGCATGTCCATATCTCGATATGCCTTTCATGTCTCCGAGCGCCTGTTTTACAGCCTTGCCGAGGACTATCCCCACATCCTCGACAGTATGGTGGTAGTCGATTTCTATATCTCCCTTTGCCTTTAACTTTATATCGAATATCCCGTGTTTGCACATGAGGGAAAGCATATGGTCGAGAAAAGGAATTGATGTATTTATCGAGTATTTCTCGATTCCGTCAAGATTTATTTCAACTGATATGTCAGTTTCCTTTGTTCTTCTCTCAACCTTTGCCTTTCTCATTCTTTTCCTCCGACTGATTTTCTTAAAGCCTTTATAAAAAAGTTATTTTCTTCAGGTGTCCCGATAGTCACCCTTAATGAATTTTTAATTGAATTGCTCAGATTTCTAACAAGAACACCTTGTCTTATGAGTTTCTGATAAACCAAATCTGCATTGTTCGCCCTGAACAATATGAAATTTGCTTCTGACGGATATGGTCTCACTTCTTTCATGCCGCTCAGTTCTTTGGACAACCTTTCCCTTTCAGACACGAGAGTCTTTATCTGCGTGTGTATGGCCTTTTTGTCCCTGAATGCCTCCAGCGCCATGCTCTGAGACAGGGCATTGAGATTGAATGGAAGCCTTACTTTGTTGACCTCATTGATAAGTCCTTTATCAGCAATTAAAAAACCTACGCGCAGAGATGCAAAACCTATCTTGCTTAATGTCCTGAGGATAGCGAGGTTCTTATAATCCTTCAACATAGGCAGGAAGCCTTTCTCGCTTGAAAAGGGTTGATATGCCTCATCAACAACCACAATGCCTTTTGATGTCTCAATGATCTTTAATATACGGTCTGCTGAAAAGCAGTTACCTGTCGGATTATTCGGAGAGCTGAGGAATACGAGTTTTGGACGATATTTCTTTATAGCAGAAAGCATTTTATTCAGGTCGAGGTCAAAATTATTATCAAGTGAAATCCCGATATGTTTTTCCCCGATCGCCTGCGAAATTATCCCGTACATAGAAAATGTAGGCACAGGATATAGCACATGCCCCCCAAAGGTTGTAATCAGATAATAAATTATTTCGTCAGAACCGTTTCCTAATAATATATTGTCAGGGGTGATTTTAAAATTTTTTGCGATTGTTTTTTTTAGTTCTTTACCATCAGGATCTGGATAACGGTTAAGTTTTCGAAGGACTTTTTTGTCAGGTGTAATATCAAGACAGTATGGGCTTTCATTGGCAGCAAGCCTGACTTTGCAAGGCAATTCTTTTGCTTCATAAGGTGTTAGCGAATGGATATTCGGTCTTGTGAGTTTTGAGAAATCTATGTTTTTCATTGTCTTCTATAATAAATCTACATAGAGCCATTGTCAATGCTCGGATTGTGGGTTATAATGATTTATGAAAATAGAAAATCTTAGACAAGTCGGCAAACGCTTATTTTCAGAAATAGGCAAGACAAGGCTCAGGCCCTTTGCCTCAGAAGCCATTGGCAAAGGCGCGGGCGGTGATAAAACATTCCCTATAGACAAAAAGGCAGAGGACATAATTATCGCCTCTCTCGAATCCCTTAATGAGCCGTTGACAATAATCTCTGAGGAAATAGGATTAAAAGAGATTAACGGCGGCGGCAAAAAGGTTATCATTGACCCGATTGACGGCAGCAAGAATGCAATAACAGGGATACCTTTTTACTGCGTATCAATAGCAGTCGCAGAGGGAGATACCATCGGCAGCATTTCACATGGCTATGTAATGAACCTCCTCACAGGCGATGAATTCTGGGCTGAGAAAGGCAAGGGCGCATTTTTTAACGGAGAAAGGATTTATACGCAAAAGGACGATACCTTTTATCTCATCGCATATGAGGCTCAGAATCCTAAAGGAGATATTCCAAAGATGATGAGGCTGCTATCAGAGGCATGGAGGACAAGGTGTTTAGGTGCAATGGCTATGGATATAGCATACCTTGCCTACGGCTCTGTGAGCGTATTCATCACCCCCTCGCCCTCAAGGAGCTTTGACTTTGCAGCAGGGTATCTTCTTGTAAAAGAAGCAGGAGGAGTTTTTACCGACATAGACGGCAATTCAATAGATGACGCAGAGCTTGGGCTTAAAAGAAGCGCCCCTCTCCTCGCTACTGGGAATATGCAACTCCATGAAAAGGCATTGAAACTGCTTGGAGCCATGGCGTGATTCGGGGAAAATGGTATAAAGAGATTAAAACAAATATCTGATTTACTTATATTGAGAATATTAGATAATCAGAAAGGAGGCGTATCGTTACTCTGGGGGGATAGGGAGTATATTGAGTAAATGCATTTTTTGCAATTACAAAATATCTATCTAAAAATAAAATAGCAAAAGTAAAGACTTGACCCCCTTTTTCGACCCCCTTTTTCTTGGAAAAGAAATACGATGCCCAGTTTAAAGCCGTCTTTGATGCCATCCGGCAGTTGATGATCCCGCCTGACCCGAAGAAGAGGAAGATAGGGTTTCGGAGGGAAAAGGGCGAGTGAAAAGGGATATAATGTTTTCTGAGAGGGGAAAGAGGAGTGGTAGAAAAAACTGGGATCTATCCTGAATAAAAACTTAAAATTAATTTAGGCGAGTCGTGGTTAAAAAAATTAAAAAGCGAAAACAAAAGCGACATGCAACATTATATAAGGATCATTCCCCTGAGGCAATTGCAGAAATTCAGGATGAAATGTTTCAAGAAGTGGATATATCTTTTGAAGCTGCTCTTCAGTCCATCCCTGACATTTTCTGCAAGTACAGCGTTCAAGATATTGCAACGTCCCTCTTTATATCAAATATGTGGCTTCCCAATATTGCGAGCGGTGTCAAGCATCAATTCTTATTATCCATCTTCGCATCAATGGGACCAGAGTCATTTCCAAGAGATAACAGAATCGTATCTTATCCTGATTTTACAGGATTTTTGAAACAGGTATATTCCCTACTGCCGGCTTTTTTTATGCTTGAAGACTACATACTAGAACCGGATTGGGGACAAGTTAAATTTTTCCACAATGGGCAAATCTATAAGATTTTTTATGGTCAGGAACTGTCAAATGTTTATGATTATCTCATCTTATTTCAGATGCTGTATGTCCACTTGGACAATGAATATCGGAAGGTCTCCGGCAGATCACCAGCCCTTGAATTACAAAGCTGTCTTAAACTTCAAAATGAAATAATGTCCGGCATCACTTCTCAGGCTGGCGCAGAGGCCTTATCGGAGTTGTCACCCGGTCATATCGAAATACCGCCAAGAGACTTCTGGGAGAATGCCGCCGAATTTTACGGCACGTTCAGACCGGAAAGTCATGTTGACGAAGCTTTCTTGAGAGGCTTCTCTATAGAGCTGGGGGAGTGGCCTTGTGAATATTTGAACTCGAATAAGTTTCAGGATCTGGTTCATCGTGGAAAGGTAGTTCCAAAGTTATTTGTTTATCATGAGGGCCGGTATTTGCCCGTGCTTCCCAGACGAAGCTCTTCAATACTCTTTGATTCATGGGCCGTGACCTATGAAAAATACCATGCACAGGTAATCGAGAACAGTATGCCTTATTCCATGACCATTGGAGCGGAATTGTTCCGATATATAAAAGCAAGGGTGAACTGCAGCTTCTTGCGTCCCTTGGTCAGTGCAGTACTTCCCGGCGGTTCACCGCATGACATACTTTTTCAAGCATCTTTCATATCGAAAGATAGACTTATATTGCTTTATGTTACAAACCCTGCTTATTCAAGAGAACAAATTGAGAAGGAATTTGAAGATATTGCACCAAAACTTAAGGAGGCCATCGATCTTATAAGTTCGTCGCCGGTTACTCTTGCATTGCACCTTGAAAGAGCCAATGTGCAATTTGAGACAAGGCATAGTGGGGAGCTGAAGCCGGAACTATTTGTCGTCGTTCCTCAGGTTTCCACGGAGATGTTTTCGTTATCTATCTCAAGGGATCTTCCGGGAAATATAATTTTCATGGATCAATTGTTGGGAATCATCGATGAGTTAGATGAGGTTGACACATTTGCCTCATTTATCGAGTATCGAGAAGAGAATGATCAGCGCATTCAATCATTATTCGTTAGCCCCTTGGATATTTATGGGTCTTTTAAGAGTTCACTTGGCACTCTTGTTGAGGGAGCTTTGGATTACGACTTTATTTCACTCGATCCTCATTGGGGTTCCCATCTCCGACATGAAACTCTTTCGGAATTTTGGAAAATCTATCCGGAGAGGCATTTCTTTGATCATCCCCGAAGTTGGCGAGTGAAAAAGGAGACAGAGACCAGAGTTAGATTGGAAGCAAGAGGTTATTTTGGTGCTGCGTTGTATTGCAGGGTCGGAAGAACACACGTTTTCCTTAACGCCCCATTTGACAGCATGAACTATGAGCAAGGATTGTTAGCAAACGTATTGATGGAATGTCTCGAGGACTCTCTTTCAGCAAATAAGATCGCACTTGAAAAACACCAATTCATTAAAGCCTATGATCAGCTTCAGGTTCTTTTCTTCCCGCACTCCCTTGTTGAAGGCAATGAGAAGTTCAAGCATTTAGGGCATCTCAATCCTCACGAAGGATTTTGGCGAAGTGATTACGGGCTGCCAGCTGAGTCTTTATACGGAATCCGGCTTGTTTTCAACGACAAACTTCTGGCTCAAGCCTTTGTGGAGGTCAAGGATCGTTCAATTGAAGTAGCTTATACATAAAATAGGGACAGCGCCTATTTATTCTGTTTTGCGAGGTCTTCCTTTCGGCAAAGCAGCCAGTTTTCTTCCGAGAAGTTTTTCCATTTTCATTACAAATCTATCGTCTCCGCATGGGCGTCCTGTATTTGTGCTTTGCCGAATATCCTCGACTAATACTGTATCTGTATCCTCTTTCTCCCTGAGATATGCCGACCAATCTTTTATTCTTTTCACTATATAACAGTTATCTGCTAAGACCACATCTTTTTCCCCCATTACATGGGCGTAGGCACTCGACCATTGGTAATCTTCAGCCTTCTTAACAAGACGAGACCTCACAGGATTATTTTCTACATATCGAATAGCAGAGTAGAGATGTCTTTCATCGAGCACACAGGAAAAGAAGCGCCCCTGCCATAGGTGTCCTCTGTTTTCTTGCCTTGAGTTGATGCGCTGTGAATATCTCATATGAAGAGTATTAAATGTCTTTGCAAGGGAATCGTTTTCCATAGGTACCGCTATGAAGTGCACATGATTGCTCATTAGGCAGTATGCCCATATCTTCAAAGCATATTTCTTTCTATATATCTGCAACCATTCCAAATATTGCATATAATCGTCATCGCCTTCAAAGACTCTCTGGCGGTAGTTACCTCGCTGAGTGATATGATGAGGGAATCCGACTGCAACTGCTCTGGCTATTCTCGGCATGTGCTAATAGTAAAACATAGATTCTATTTTGTCAATAAAATGGGCGCTGTCCCTATTTAACCCTTAAAAGTTGTATAAGTTCAATACATATGAGACAAAACCGAGGGATAATTAGTATGGGCGTGGTTTGACAAAATATCCATGATTTGTCATAGTAGCTATAAATGTAGCCACATGGAGGTGTTTAATGAAATTTGCTAATGTCAGGGAACTCAAGAACAAGACATCCGAGATATTAAGGAATGCTGAGAAAGAGGCTGTGATTATAACTTCAAAAGGCAAGCCGCGGGCAATTGTCACAGCGATATCAGAAGAGGACTTTGAGGATTATCTTATAGAGAGGAGCGCAGGACTTCAGGATATGCTTGCAGAAGCGCAGGCGGAATACCGCAGCAAGGGCGGCTTGAGTCTGGAAGATTACCTGTCAAAAAGAGAAAAAAAACGTGGATAAGTTTCATATTGTTCTTTCGCCCTATGCGGTTAAAGATCTTGACGGCTTCAGCGATATTGTTTGCACAAGAATTGCCAACTCTATGAAGGCGCTTGAAGAAAATCCTTTTCCTCGTGGCAAACAGGTCAGGAAGATTAAGGGCAAGCGTTCAGATTATTATAGGTTGAGAGCAGATAAATACAGGGTTTTTTACATGATCGAGGGCAAAAAGATTGTAATTTTGAAGATTTTGACCAAGAAAGATGCAGAACGGTTTATTAATAATTTGAACTGACCGAAAGGCAACTGACAATGCATAATACCATCCCCTCATTATTTCAACTTTCCGTAGAAAAGAATAGAGATCGCATTGCATTCAATTATTTTGACGGCGAGTGGAGAGCGATGTCATATGGCGAATTCTCTGCGATTATAAACAATGTTGCGTCCTTGCTTATTGGCAAAGGATTAAATAAAGGCGACAGGGCAGCTATAGTCTCTGAAAACAGGACTGAGTGGTGTGCTTCATATATGGCTATTGTTATGTGCGGCGGGATCGCTGTTCCCATAGATATGCAACTCGGCAAAGAAGAAATTAAGAACCTACTCATTGATTCAGAGGCAAATGTAGTCTTTTACAGTTCAAGGACAGAAACGAATGTTCTGCAGGCAATAGAGGGAAGCAGCATCATGGGGATTAATTTTGACACCCATTTGTTTGCCACTTCACACTTTCACCCCTTCACCTATTCACCTGTCTCTTCCGATGACATTGCCTCAATAATTTACACCTCCGGCACTACTGGAAAGCCCAAAGGGGTGATGCTTACTCATAAGAATTTCTGCTCTGACGCTATGGCTGTTATTCAGGCTGAAGTTGTTGCGCATGACGACAATGTCCTCTCGATTCTCCCGTTGCATCACACATATCCTTTTATGTGCACTTTTATTGTGCCTTTGCTTTTGGGAGCCGCCGTAACCTTCAGTCCGGGATTGAAGGCGGTTGAGCTTATGTCTGCAATAAAGGATAAAGGGGTGACTGTTGTAGTTTCGGTGCCGAGAATTCTTGAAATGATAAGGGATGGCATTGTCTTAAAGATGAAGGGACTTAAGATTTCATGGCTATTGTTTTTTATGATGAGGCTTTGCGGTTTGCTGAGAAGTGGTCTTGATATAAACTTCGGCATAGTTATTTTTAAATCAGTTCATAGGAATTTCAAAACCCTCAGATTTTTTGCATCAGGCGGCGCAAGGCTCGAGCCTCAGGTAATGAAAGATCTGGAAGCGCTGGGTTTTACAGTGCTTGAGGGATACGGGCTAACAGAGACATCTCCTGTCATTACCTTTAATCCTGCTCAGAGGAGGAAACCCGGCTCTGCTGGCAAACCATTGATAGGAGCGGAGATAAAAATTAGTGATGACGGAGAGATAACGGTAAAAGGACCAATGGTTATGAAGGGGTATTATAAAAATCCTTCTGAAACAGATAATGCGATAAGGAACGGTTGGTTTTTTACAGGAGATACAGGGCATGTAGATCATGAAGGGTATTTATTTATAACAGGGCGCAAAAAAGAGGTAATAGTTTTGAGTTCAGGGAAAAACATATACCCTGAAGATGTGGAAAAGGTTTATCTTGTCATCCCCATCATTAAAGAGTTGTGTGTTTTAGGAATAGAAAAAAACGGCATAATTGATTCTCTCCATGCAGTCATTGTTCCGGACCATGAATATGCCAAGAAAGCGCTGATTGGAAACATATCCGAGGCTTTGAAATGGGAGATAAATGAAGTCTCCATGAGGCTTCCTGAATATATGAGGGTCAGGGGCTATACACTTTATTCAGAGCCATTGCCGCGTACGCCATTGGGTAAGCTGAGAAGATTCATGATAAGGGAACTTGTAAGCAGAAGATGGGATGAGATAAAGAGCAGAGCGCAGGACAGGGGTCTTATTGAAGATGAAGTGGGAAGGAGAGTTGCTGAGTGTATCTTATTACTGATGAAGGAAAAAGTTTATATCCAGTCGTCGGACAATCTCGAGCTTGATCTCGGTTTTGACTCTTTAAAAAGAGTGGAACTTTTATCATCGCTTGAGAGCGCTTTTTCTATAAGCCTGCCGGGAACTTTTATTTCAGAAGTGCAGACAGTACAAGATGTGGTGTCAGGCATTAAGAAGCATTTTGGTGGCAAGAGTGTCGGCGGTGCAGGACGTGTGCAGTGGAAGGAAATATTGGAGAAAGAGCCGTTAATTGAAGATTTAAAAAAAGTTGGACTTTCTTTCAGCGGTCTGGAAATAGCAATAGCCCGTATCTTATTCCTTTTGCAGAAGGCATTACTCAAAGTCTTTTTCCGCTTTAAAGTATACGGGAGAGAGAACATACCTGAAGGAGTCCCCTTTGTAATAACGCCTAATCATGTTAGCTATCTCGATGGCTTTGTTGTGGCTACGTCCCTGCCTTTCAGGATATTTAAAAACCTTTATTTTCTGGGTTTTCAGAAATATTTTTCCGGTCTTATTACTTCATGGTTTGCGAGGATAAGCCATGTTATTCCGATAGACGCCGAGACATATCTGCATAAGGCATTGCAGATGTCAGCATATGTGCTTAAAAATAAAAAAGCAATGTGCATATTCCCTGAGGGCGGCCGCTCCTTTGACGGTAAAATAATGGAATTTAAAAAAGGGATAGGGGTTCTTGCACTCGAATTGGATGTCCAGATTGTCCCGGCATTTATCAGCGGAACTTATGAAGCCCTTCCGCGGGGAGCAAGATTTTTCAGGACTTCAAAGATAGAAGTCATTTTTGGAAAGCCTTTAAAGCCTTCTGATGTGGATATGGCTGGCAAGCCGGAGGGGATAGACGAGTATCAGTTCTTTTCAGATGCCTTAAAGGATAAGGTCGTGGCAGAGGCTTTAAAACTGCAGGGTATGCTAAAATAAGATGACTTTATAAAATATACATTAAGAGAGGGTTTAATGGAAGATAGGGATGTGAAGTATAGAAGCTATACTCCTGAGGAAGATAAGCTTCACGAGGATGCTATAGCTAAGATTAAAAATGCTCTGAGCAACGGCCTTAGTTTTGCAGAGGCATGCAGTGTTGTTGATATTCAGGATGAAGAACTGAAGAGATTTGTTGCAGATGATGCGCTTAAGATAATGATCGCAGAAATGCATTTTGCGAAGGGGATGGCACTCCAGCAGGTTTCAGACGCTCTTAAGGTTCCGATAAAGCTGATAAATATTGCAAAGATGGAAATGCTTGAAGATGCCGGGATAACGGCAGCCGAGGCATACAAAAGGGGTAATCCTGACAATCCATTAAAAGAGGATGCATAGGCAATTGAAGCAGTCGTGCATGTTTTTAAAACATTTGAATTACGTATATGATGGAGGTTTGATATATGATTTTCGGTGAACTTTTATCACTAAATGACATAAAGGATCCATATGTTATAGAGCATATAATATGGGATATTGAACCTAAAGACCTTATGGAGCCGAGATGCAGAACAAAATCTGAAGGCATTGAAATAAAAGAGCCGATCAAAGGGTATGTTTTTTACATAGATACAATGGATGCAAGACCCACCCTTTTCATGATGCGTCATACAGCTATGGGTTATGCTGAAACAATAGCGCAGATAAACGAGATATCGCAAGGGGTTCTGGATGAGGCTGTTAAGGAAAACAAGGAGAAGGCATATTTCGGCATGTATCCAATTAACAAAGAAGTAGAAGAGTGGCTTAAAAGAGAGTTAGGAGTTCTTTAAAGTCCTTTATTGTCTGGAAACCATCTACTGGTTTGTCATCTCTTTTTGAGTTTGCCCTCGTTTTTAAGAGCAGATGTTTTATCCCAAAGTTTTGAGCTGTCTTAAGTATTTCTGCGGTGTCATCGATGAATAGTGTGTTTTCCCTGTCAAACTTCAATAATTTTTCGGTCTTTTCCCAGAATTCTATCATTTCTTTCGGAAAACCAATTTCAAAGGATGTTATACATTTGTCGAAATATTTGCCTATCTCTGTTTTCTTCAGTTTTATATCAAGCACTTTGTAATGCGCATTTGTGACCATGTAGACTTTTTTCTTATGTTTCCTTAGCATCTTCAGAAAATCTTCCACATAAGGATGGACTTCTATCATGTGCCTTATCTGCTCTTTCAAGGCGGGTATGTCAAGATGAAGCTCTCTTGACCAAAAATCGATGTCTGTCCAGTTTAAAGTCCCTTCATGCACCTTATATTTTGAGAGCAATTCTTCCTTTGCCTTTCCGAATGTAATATTGTGTTTTTCAGCATATCTTTCAGGCACGAGGTGCTCCCAGAAATAGTCGTCGAAATACTTATCGAGCAGGGTGCCGTCCATGTCCAGCAGGACGAACTTTATATTCTTTAGGGGTATCATTCTTCTTCTTCCTTATACCATGCTGTATCTATGTAGTTTACGGTTCTTTTGTAAATTAACCCCAGAATGCCCCTCAGTTCTTCAAACATTTCATTCAGCAGTTCATTGTCTACAATATCTTCAGGTTCAATATTGTATGCATAAGAGATCTCGTATTCTTTTATGAGCTCATCACCGGGGAAAATTTCTTTGGTTATCAGGATTGGCTCTGTATCAGGGAACATTTCGCTTATTTCTTCAAGGAGAGCTTCTATGTCAGGATAGCCTTCCATAACTGGAAGTTTTATCAAAAACTCCAGCTCTATGGAAGTATCAATATCTGCTGCATCCTCAGTTGCACTGTCCTCGTACAATGTCATGCCTGTTTGAAAGGCGTCGTAAATGAAAGATACTATTGCTGACAGAGGAAAAGGCGGTTCGATGTTAGGAAGGCTAATAAAGAATTTGCTTTCTCTGTCGAGGGTGAATTGCTCGATTAAGACTTGCATATTATATATCTCAAGATAGTTCTTTGCAGATTCTGCTATTTTCATTTGTAGTTCTTCAAATCTTGCCATGATGCCTCCAATTGCTTAAAATAGTTGCAGCTATGTCATCATGATAGGCTGACTTTCGCAAAACTAATTAGTCGTTTATGTCTGATGAGTAATAAAGCTGAATATAAAAGTTTTTCTCAGTGCAAAGGCAAGGGGCAGACGTTACTTTGCCCCTCCGAGAACCCAGAAATTTTGCTTTAAGTCAGTCTATCATGATGACTGCTTTTAAAAAGCAATTAAATATTATAACATTAACGATAGTATTATGACGAATAAGGTTGTTGTAATTACAGGCGGAACAGGTGGATTGGGCAGAGAGATTGCACTTGCGTTTTATGAAGCGGGATGCATGGTTGTCGTGAATTATCACAAGTCAGAAGGAGAGGCAGAAAGGCTTGCACAAGTAATGTGCGATAAAATGCTTGCTGCAAAGGCTGATGTAAGCAGCTTAGGGGATGTATCGGCAATGGCTGAAGAGGTTGAAAAGCAGTGGGGGAGGGTGGATGTCCTTATAAACAATGCAGGGATAACAAAAGATTCGCTTTTGATAAAGCAGAGTGAAAAGGATTGGGACAGAATAATAGATGTAAATCTCAAAGGCGCTTTCAACTGCATAAAGGGGTTTGTGCCTTTGATGAGAGAAGGCGGGCATATAATAAATATATCCTCCTATTCAGGACTTAAGGGCAAAGGGGGGCAGGCAGCATACAGCGCATCAAAGGCAGCACTGCTCGGATTGACAAAGACCGCTGCCGTTGAGCTTGCAGAATATAAAATAAAGGTAAATGCGTTCTTGCCCGGATATATGCCGACAGAGATGGGAATGAATGCAGAGGAGGCGATGAAGATAGCTAAAGAAGAAAGCCTTTTACATACCCTTTCTGATCCTAAAGAGGCTGCGGGGTTTATATTATATCTCGCTGGAACTAAGAACATCACAGGACAGGTTTTCTGCCTTGACAGCAGGATTGTTTAAGGAGGATTAAATAGTTGTCCAAAGGAATTTTCATAACAGGCACTGATACCGGGGTCGGAAAGACCATAGTGTCTGCTGCGATAATCAGGGCGCTTATCAATAAAGGTGTGAAGACAGGCGCGATAAAGCCTGTTGAGACGGGATGTATAAAAACAGAAGTCAGAAGTCAGAAGTCAGAAGTCAGAAATGCAAAATTAATACCCTCTGATGGAATATTTTTAAAAGATATGGCGGAGATGGATGATTCGATTGATTTGATCACGCCTGTCTGCTTTGAACATCCGCTCGCGCCGATGGTCGCATCAGATATAGAGTTTAGAGTTAAAAGTTATGAGTTTGGAGTTAAAGGACTGAAAAAGATTTTTAATGCTTATGAAACACTTATGAAAAAATACGATTTTATGGTTGTTGAAGGCGTAGGTGGATTGCTCGTTCCAATTACAAAACTCCTAACCCCTAATTCAGAGCTCAAAACTTATTTTATTGCTGATCTTATCAAAGACCTGAAGCTTCCTGTAATTGTCGTTGCCCGCGCAGCGCTCGGAACAATAAACCACACACTCCTGACAGTTAACTATGCTTTAAAAGAGGGGCTTGATGTTCTCGGAGTAATTATTAATTATCATAATCCTCCAACAGGAGATATTGCTGAAAAGACAAATTCTGCTGTGTTAAAAGAATTATGCCCTGTGCCTGTACTTGGTGTAATGCCCTATATTGCGGATGTTACAAAAAGTAGTATCGAAGATGCGGCGTTGCAAAGTCTCGATCTGGAAGGCTTACTTTAGAGGATTGTTCTTATTATCGAGCTTGACGATTATAGGCTCTGAGCCCTTCATTTTCTCTTCATCGGCCATATAGTAGTAGGCAAAGATGATTATTTTGTCTCCTACAACGCCTTTCCTTGCCGTCGGGCCATTCAGGCAGAACTCCCGCGAGCCGGACTTTCCGGGTATGACATAGGTCTCGAACCTTTCGCCGTTGTTCATATTGCTTATCATCACCTGCTCATAAGGGAGTATATCCGCCATATCCATTAATTCCTTATCAATGGTGATGCTTCCCTCATAGGCAAGGTTTGATTCAGTCACAGTTGCCATGTGTATCTTAGATCGTAAAAAACATCTCATCATTGTTGCTAATCCCTTTTACTCTATTATTTTAGGAACCCTATAGAATTTTTTTGTGGGATCCGGCGCATTTCTCAGCGCCTCTTTCGCAGGCAGAGAGAGCACTGGAGAGTCATTCCGCATCACATTATTTAAAGGGATGACATGGGATGTCGGCTCTGTATTGCTGGTATCAATACTGTTTAAGTGCTCAACATATCCAATGATTTTATTTAACTGCTCACCGAACATTTCAGCCTCTTTTTCCGACAAATAGAGCTTTGAAAGTCTCGCGATATGTTCAACCTCTTCCTTTGTTATCTTCATCCTTTATCTCTCGGGTCTTATCTATATTTTTTCCAGATTTATGTATTTAGTGGCAAGTTTTTTTAATCCGATGCCTGGAAAGTTTACTGTCACTTTAATATCATCGCCTCCGCCGCAGCAATCTTTGACCACCCCTATGCCCCATGCCGGATGCTTTACCCTGCACCCTATAACATATGCTGCTTCAAATTTTCGAACAGCCGATTTTGCCTGTTCGGCTGTAAGCACAGATCTTTCCTCTTTTTGATTGAGCAGCTTTTCAATCCAGTTGCAGCATTCATTAGGAATATCTGACAAAAACCTTGAAGGTTCTTGTTCCTGAACCTTTGAGTAGAGTTTTCTCCTTTTGACCCCTGTCAGGCATAGTATATCTTTAGCCCTTGTCATTCCTACATAAAATAATCTTCTTTCTTCCTGCATTTCAATAGGGTCATCTATTGCCTTAAAATAAGGAAGTATTCCTTCCTCTATCCCGATAATAAATACTGCCGGAAATTCAAGTCCTTTTGCGCTGTGCAATGTCATCAGAGATACGGATTTTATCTTTGATGATGATTCGTCAGCAGATGAGGCAAGGGAAACCCTATCTGCAAAATCCTTAATAGGCACATTCTCTGCAGAAGATATAAGTTCCATTATGTTTTGCAGTCTGTCTTCTTCAATATCTGCTGTATAGCCTATCTTTTCTGCAATGCCTTTAAGCATATCGGCCGCTGTTTTGTAAGATCTGGAGGAAATAGAGTTCATTGTTTTAATAAATTCAATCAATTTGTCTTTAATAGATACGGCTATGTTTCCTGATTTAACCAGTAGTTTAATGGCTGCAAAGAGACTAATGGAATTTTTCTTCGCTTCTTGTTCTATTTTTGAAAGGGTTGAGACACCGATGCCCCTCGAAGGGCTGTTTATAATCCTCCTGAGGCTGACATTGTCGTCAGGGTTAAGGATAACTTTCATATACGAGATGATATCTTTTATTTCACGTCTGTGATAAAAGCTTATGCCACTTATAATATGGTAAGGAATGCCTTCTCCTCTAAGGGCGTCTTCTATCGCTCTCGCCTGAACGTTTATCCTGTAAAGCACAGCGAAATCGCTGTATTCGTAATTATTTTTCAGGTAGAGGTCTTTTATGCTGCGGGCAACATGTTTTGCCTCTTCCTCTTCTGAATTGAGCCTGCAGTAAAAGACCTTTTCTCCGCAACCCTTATCTGTCCACAGGGTTTTTGGTTTTCTGTGAGGATTCTTCGAAATTACAGATCCTGATACCCTCAGGATATTCTGGGTTGACCTGTAATTCTGTTCCAGTTTTATAATCTTTGCTCCCGGAAAGTCTTTTTCAAAATTCAGGATAATATTATTAACATCAGCGCCTCTAAATCTGTATATGCTCTGGTCATCGTCTCCAACGGCGCATATATTTTTATTTGCTGATGCCAGCAACTGGAGCAACCTGTATTGCGAGTGATTTGTATCCTGGAATTCGTCTACAAGGATGTAGGGGAATGTTTTGTGATACTTTTCCAGTATTTTGGGATTTTCTTCAAACAGCCTCACTGTAAGCATTATCAGGTCATCAAAATCGAGGGCATTGCATCTTTTAAGCTCATCCTGATATTTCAAGTAAATTCTTCCAATTTTTTCCTCAAAACTAAATCCATCTCCCTGTGACAGAAACTCTCCAGGGGAAATTAAAGAAGATTTCAGGATGCTTATCCTCGATGCAACGCCCTTGTAAAGGGCTTCGTACATCTTTAACTCTTTCAGGATGTGCCGTATCATATTGCATTGATCGGCATCATCGTATATGGAAAAATCGGGCTGATAGCCGAGAGCCTTGATCTCTCTTCTGAGAATTTTGTTGCACTGGGAATGGAATGTCCCTATCCATGCGTCTCTCATATCGTTTTCCATGAGCGTGCATATTCTTTCTTTCATTTCGTTTGCTGCTTTATTGGTAAATGTGACCGTGAAAATAGAGGAAGGGCGGTACTTCTGTTTTTTTATAAGTTGAACAAATTTGTGGGTGATTACCCGCGTCTTGCCACTTCCTGCGCCGGCAAGTACAAGCAGAGGGCCTTTCATATGCAGAATAGCCTCTTTTTGCTGGGGGTTAATTTCTTCTAACAGGGTTTCTTTTGCCATTTTCTCTCCTATAAAATTATAGCACAGTCATTGGTTAATGGTCATTGGTCAATAGCTTTTCCTAATGGTTAATGACCTATTCCACTGTCACACTCTTTGCTAAATTTCTCGGCTGATCCACATCGCATCCCCTCAATACTGCAATATGATATGCGAGGAGCTGGAGCGGTATCGTCATCGCAATGGTGTTTAAATACTCGTTAGTATCTTTTATTGTTACAGAATATCTGGAGAGCTTTTTAATCGCTTCGTTGTGACTTGTTGATATTGTTATTATTGTGCCTCCTCTGCTGTTTGCCTCTTCTATATTGGACAGCACCTTTTCATAAAGTTTTCCTGATGGGGCGAGGACAACCACAGGCATGTCTTCATCAATCAGCGCTATCGGACCGTGCTTCATTTCGCCGGCAGGGTAGCCTTCTGCGTGGATGTAGGATATTTCTTTAAGTTTTAATGCCCCCTCCAGCGCTATGGGATAATTTATTCCCCTGCCCAAATATAAAAAATCCTTTGCCTTGGAAAGTTCCTTTGCTATATTGAATATTTCGTTATTTATTTCCAGCACGTGTTCTATCTTTGAAGGCAGATGAAGCAATTCTTCTATGAGTTCGGATGCTGTCTCGTTTGATAAACTCCCTCTGGTTTTACTGATGGCGATGGACAGCAGATATAAGGCGACAATTTGGGTTATGAATGCTTTTGTTGATGCCACGCCTATTTCCGGCCCTGAATGGGTGTAAAATATAAAGTCGGATTCGCGTGAAGCGGTGCTGCCTATGACATTGCATATGCTTAACACCTTTGCGCCAAGTTTTTTAGCCTCTCTCATGGCTGCGAGGGTATCTGCTGTCTCGCCTGACTGAGTTATTGCCACGAAGAATGTCCTGTCAGTTATTATTGGATTCCTGTATCTGAACTCAGATGCTATATCAACCTCAACAGGAATCCTCGCCATTTCTTCTATCATGTATTTCCCGATTATTGCAGCATGATATGATGTGCCGCATGCCACGATAAATATGTTATCTATTTCTTTGATGTCTTCTTTGGTAAGCCCGAACTCTTCAATTACAATCTCCCCTTTTTCAGGAAGTACCCTTCCCCTTATTGTGTCTGCTATAGCCCTCGGCTGTTCATAAATTTCCTTTAGCATGAAGTGGCGGTAGCCACCCTTTTCTGCCATAGAAGGGCTCCATGATATCGTAGCTACATTTTTATTCAAAGGGTTGCCGGCGATGTCTGTTACAAATACCCCGTCTCTGTGAATAATTGCCATTTCATCATTTTCGAGAAATATAGCATTCTTTGAATGGCTTAAAAAGGCAGGCACATCAGAGGCAACGAAGAACTCTCCTGCGCCCAAACCTATTACAAGTGGACTTTCTTTTCTAACAGCTACAATTTTATCGGGCTCTTTTTCGCTGATGACAGCGAATGCATAGGCGCCATTCACCTCTTTTATTGCCATTCTTACAGCGTTCTCAAGTGAGGCGGCAGCAGAGTATTTGTTTATCAGGTGGCATAAAACCTCTGTATCGGTTTCAGATGTGAAAGTAAATCCTTCCTTCTGAAGGCTGTGTTTGAGTTCAATATGGTTTTCTATTATTCCATTATGAACAATGACTACACTGCCAGATCTGTGGGGATGGGCATTCTCATCAGAAGGCTTTCCATGAGTTGCCCATCTCGTGTGGCCGATAGCTATATTGGCAGAAATATTGAGGCTGCTGATTTCATTTTCCAGCATATTTATTTTGCCTTTGCACCGTTTTACTTCTATCCTTCCTTCTGTGAAATATGCAATGCCTGCAGAATCATATCCCCTGTATTCAAGGCGCCTGAGGGCGTCCATTACAATTGGGATGGCATTTCTATTGCCTATGTAGCCAATTATTCCGCACATTTAAAACCTCCGGATTTAGAGTACAGAGAACAGATGACAGAACACAGACTTTTTATCTGTCTTCTTTATTATCTGTCTTCTGCCTTCTAACTTTTGACTTCTGTCTTTTAATAGCCCAGCTATCTATGTTTTTCTGTTCTGTTCTGCTTACAGCGAGGGACATTGAGGGCACATCTCTGGTGATTGTAGAGCCTGCGCCTATATATGCACCCCTGCCTATTTTTACAGGCGCAATTATCTGAGAATCGCTTCCTATAAAGACATCGTTTTCTATTGTAGTTTTATTTTTTTTGTTCCCGTCATAATTGCAAGTTATTGTGCCTGCGCCTATGTTTACATTGCTGCCTATCTCAGCATCACCGATGTAAGTGAGATGCGATGCCTTTGTACACTCACCAATTACGGACCTTTTTATCTCTACAAAATTGCCTATTTTAGCGGATGCCTTTATTAAGGAGCCTGGCCTTATATGGGCAAAAGGGCCTATAACAGCAGAATCCTTAACGGATGAATCTTCAATTACAGTGGAGTCTTTTATAACCACATTATTACCGATTTTGCTGCTAATAATTCTTGTATTCGGATAAACAATACAGTTTTTGCCAATGACCGTCCTGCCCTCGATGTGCACATTGGGATAGATGATTGTGTCAGAGCCGATTTTTGCGTCAGGGCTTATGAACACGGAAGAACTGTCTATAAATGAAACGCCGTTGTCCATGCATTTGGATACGATACGGTCTCTCATGTAGATGCCTGCCTTGTGAAGTTCTTCGCGGCTGTTTATGCCTGCAAGCTCTGTTTCGTTTCCGAGCATATAAGCGCCAACCTTATGCCCTCTCTTTGAGGCTATGGAGATTATGTCCGTAAGATAATATTCTCCCTTTTTATTATTTATTATTATTTCTTTTAGAAGCCCTGTCAGGTCTGAATTTATCGCATATATGCCGCTGTTGACCTCTCTTATTTTTTTCTGTTCTTCATCAGCGTCCTTATCCTCTACTATTGCCTTCAGCCTTCCGCCCTCTCTAATAATTCTCCCATATGAATGGCTGCCTTCCATAGCGAATGATATTAGCGAGAGGTCATTTTTATTTTGCCTGTGAAGTTTAAGGAAGTTTTGAAGTGTCGCAGGGCTTATGAGCGGGGTGTCCCCGTTTAATACAAGCAGTGTGCCGTCAAATCCTTTTAATTTTCGCACAGCGGACTTAAGCGCATCTCCTGTGCCTTTAGGCTCATTTTGTCTTGAGAATGTTACATTGTATTTTTTAAGGGCATCCTCTATATCTTCAGCGTTTGGACTTATTACAATTATGTTATGAGCTGATTTGAGCTTTAATACAGCATCAGCAACATATTGGATAACAGGCTTGCCGCATATCTTGTGCAATACCTTTGGAGTGGAAGATTTCATCCTTGTTCCGAGGCCTGCTGCAAGGATAACAGTTGCCACTTTCACTTGATTTCCTCTCTTGTTTCAGCTATCTTTGAAGGGGCTGCTATGCCGCCCGAAAGGATAATCTTTATCCCGTCTTCAATGGGTATATCGGTGTAGGTTATGCTTTTGTCGTCAAGGAGAACGATTTCTCCTAAGTACAAGTTGTTAGTCGGAATATATACTGCCTTAAGGTGTGCCTGCTGATTTTTAGATTCTACGATACATTCTTTTGTTAAAAAACCGAATGCATAAGCGCCTTGTTTGGGGTATTCGGCTATGACGAATTTTTTAAATGAGCTTTTGTTCTCAGGTGAGAAGGCGTCTACAAGCTGTTTTATGGCTGTATAAATGCTCTTGAACACGGGGATTTTCAGGAAGATCCTTTCCAACAGATTCAGTATCTTTTTGCCGAACACATTTGTTGAAATAATGCCGACTAAGAATACGAAGACAACAGCTCCTATGAAGCCCAGACCAGCGATATGCCTTCCGAGGAAGAAATCGAAAAAGGGGCCGAGTATCCCGTCTATGAATCTGAACAGACCTGCCAGAACAAATATTGTTATAACCGCAGGGATGGTGACTATTAATCCTGCTAAAAATTTTCTTTTGAAAGTAACTCTAATAGATTCAGCCATTATTTTAGCGCCATTGCTTCATCAGGTATATCAAAGTTGGCGTAAACATTCTGGACATCATCGTTGTCTTCAAGGGCGTCAACTAATCGTATCATCTGGTCAGCGGACTGCCTCTCCATCGGGACATAACTTTTAGGCAGCATGGTAGTTTCCGATAGAGAAACAGGTATGTTCTGTTTTTCTAAGACTTCTTTCACTGCATTTAGATTGTCAGGAGAGGTAATGATTTCATAATTGTCCTCACCCGGATCATTTTTCATGTCATCAGCGCCTGCATCAAGTGCAATTGACATTAATGTATCTTCATCTGTCTTGGTTTTTTCTACAAGTATGTATCCCTTTTTCTCAAACATCCATGAGACGCATCCTGCTTCTCCCAGACCCCCGCCATTTTTTGACAGAATGTGTCTTATCTCTGAAACGGTTCTGTTTTTGTTGTCTGTTAATGTTTCTATTAAGATTGCTACGCCTCCGGGGCCGTATCCTTCGTAAATCATCTCTTCGTATGCAACACCAGGCAGCTCGCCTGTGCCCTTCATTACGGCTTTTTTTATATTGTCAGAAGGCATATTAACTTCTTTTGCTTTCTCTATAGCTGTTCTGAGTCTTGGATTGCCTTCAGGATCTCCGCCTCCGAGCTTTGCGGCAACGGTGATTTCCTTAACAATCTTTGTAAAGGCTTTCCCTCTTTTGACATCTGTAGCTGCCTTCTTATGTTTGATCTGAGCCCATTTGGAATGGCCTGCCATATAAACCCTCCGCAATTTTAGGACATTTTATGATAAAAGGATTAAATTAATACTGTCAAGGACTTGTAAGTTACATCCCTGCGTCCATCAGAGCATTTTTGCATGGACAGGTTCGTAAACGCGGCATATGGATAATGGTTTCCTTAAGCAGTGATTTTATCTTGTCTGTTGAGAGCCTCATTGTTTCAACTACCTCTGTGGTTGTCAGTTTATATTTTGAAATCCCTGCGGCGTGGTTGGTTACAACTGAAATCCCGGACATGCATATCTCGAGCTCTCTTGCCAGTGATGCCTCGGGCATGGCTGTCATGCCGACAACATCAGCGCCAATCATGGAGAAGAACTGTATCTCTTTTGCTGTCTCAAGCCTTGGCCCATTGACACAGATATATGTCCCTGTTTCCTTTATCTTCAGGCCTATATTCTGAGCAGATCTGATGATAAAATCCCTCATTTCGGGGCAATATGGATTTGTGAAATCAATATGGACGACTTTTTCACTATCATAAAATGTGGACACCCTCGCTCCGTATGTCATGTCTATCATTTGGTCGAGGAGGATAATAGTTCCAGGTGGCATTTCTTTGTTTATTCCACCAGAGGCGCTTACAGAAATGATCCTCTCTGCGCCGAGTTGTTTGAGCCCCCAGATATTCGCTCTGTAATTTATCTTATGTGGCGGGATGGAGTGATGCGCGCCATGTCGCGGCAGAAATGCTATTTCTTTTTCATCTCCCTTGTCACCGATTGTTCCTATTTTGTAAACAGCTGACGGCTCTCCGTAAGGTGTTGATACAGAGACCTCCTTTTTTATCTCCAGCCCATCTATCTCATAGAGACCGCTGCCGCCTATCAAACCTATAAGCATGTGTTATTATAAACTATATTCATGGCGGAGGTCTTCATGATAGATGATCAAGTATTGCAAAGGCTTATAAAAAGAACTCTTCATAACGGGGGAGAGTATGCAGATATATTCATAGAACAAAGGAAGACCGCTGCCATTCAACTGGAGGATGACAGGATAGAAAAGGTTACAACAGGTTCTAATGCCGGCATAGGCATAAGGCTCATATACAACGGCAAAACTGCCTATGCCTATAGTAACGATTTTTCTGAAAGCGTTCTTATGGATCTGGCTGTTACTGTGAGCAAGGCTGCTTCAGGAAATTCAAAGGATGTTGTCATTGATATGAAAAAAAGGCATCCTGATACCACTTTTGTCATAAAAACGCCGCCGGAAGCAGTTAGCATATCGTTTAAAGTTGACCTTGTAAAGACAGGAAATAATGCAGCAAGGAAGTTTGACAGCAGGATTAGACAGGTCAATGTTATTTACAGGGATTCTTTGCAGAAAGTAAAGGTATATACATCAGATGGATATGTGGCTGAGGATGAGAGAGTATATACGCTTGGACTTGTTCAGGTAGTGGCTGCTGACGGAGATGTTGTCCAAACAGGATACGAGCCTGTAGGAGGCTTGATCGGCTATGAATTATTTGAGGATAATCTGATGGATATGATGGCAATTAAGGCTGCCAGAAGGGCAGTAATGATGTTAGGGGCAAGGAAGGCGGCTGGCGGCAGAATGACTGTTGTTATTTCCTCAGAGGCAGGCGGGACGATGATCCATGAGGCTATTGGACACGGGCTTGAGGCAGACCTCGCCCAGGAGGGTTTGTCAGTATATTCCGGCAAGATAGGCCAGCAGGTAGCCTCTCCCTTGGTTACAGTTGTAGATGATGCAACTCTCCAGAATAAAAGGGGCTCCTTTTCTTTTGATGATGAGGGGACCCCTTCAAAGAGAAATGTCCTCGTAGATAAAGGGATCCTTAAAGGTTATATGTATGACAGATATACTGCAATGAAAGACAATACTTTATCTACAGGGAATGGCAGACGTGAATCTTATGAACATAAGCCGATTCCACGCATGACAAATACACTGATTACGCCTGGCGAGATGCTGCCCGAGGAGGTTGTCCGTTCAGTCTCTAATGGGCTGTTGGTTAAAAAGATGGGCGGTGGGCAGGTCAACACTGTGACAGGCGACTTTGTGTTTGAGGTTCAGGAAGGATATTCAATAGAAGATAGAGAAGTCTGTGAACCATTGAGGGGGGCAACACTTATAGGGAACGGACCTGATGTCTTGAAGTCCATAGATATGGTTGCTTCTGACTTCGGGTTTTCCATAGGGACATGTGGAAAAGATTCTCAGGGTGTTCCTGTCTCAGACGCCATGCCGACCTTAAGAATTCCGGAGATAGTTGTGGGTGGAGAGGTTAAATAGAATGTGGCAAATGTTACACAGTTTGGAAATTAATCAACATTTTCTTGTATTAACTCATTGTTTTACATTGTTTTTTAAATGGCATGTTATTTGCTAAAAGTATATTCCTTATGAGACTGCAAAGGACAATAAAAAAAGAAACGGTTTTTTCCGGTATAGGGTTGCATACTGGAAAGTATTCGACAGTAAGACTTAAACCTGCTCCACGAGATACCGGCGTGGTTTTTTACAGGATAGATAAGGGCGCAATAATAAGGGCAAATTTAACCTATGTTGTTGATACGGCTTTTGCTACAACCATTGGCTTTGACGGCGCAAAGGTAAAAACTATAGAGCATCTTCTCGCGACTGCAGCCGGCCTTGGTATAGATAACATTATAATCGAGATTGACGGCCCTGAGATCCCGATTATGGATGGCAGCTCTACAAAATTGGTTGGGCTGTTTCTTGAAGCAGGCATAGCAAAACAGGGTAAAAAAGCGTCTTTTATAAAGATTGTAAAACCAGTTGTCTATGAAGATGCCCATTCGAGGGTGGTTGCGCTTCCATATAAAGGAATGCGTATATCATACTATATCAGTTTCGGGCATCATCTGTTGGGCCAGCAGGAACTGACATTGGACATTAATAAGGAGAACTTTATTAAGGAGGTTGCTCCAGCAAGGACTTTTGGCTTTTTGAGCGATGTCGAAAGGTTAAGAGCAAACGGGCTGGCAAGGGGCGGATCCATTGATAACGCTGTTATCGTTGACGATAAAGGCATTTTGAATACAACCGGCCTCAGATTCGCTGATGAGTTTGTGAGGCATAAGATACTGGATTCGATAGGGGACTTGTCATTGGCAGGATTTCCGATAGAGGGGCATATTGTATTTGAAAAAGCAGGACATACCGCAAATATAAACTTCTTAAGAAAGCTTTTATCATCACCGGATTGCTACAGCCTAATTTCAGATGTTGACCAAATACCCCGTCAAGCCTTAAACTATAATTTAAAAAAAGGGGAATACCCAAAATTCCAATCAACTCTTGAAGTTTGCCCGACTTTTTAGAGTCATTTTTGGGTATTCCCTTAAAATGTGATATCCAAAGACCTTTCTTATTTCTTCTTTGCGGTCTTCTTGGCAGGTGCTTTTGCAGCTGCCTTTTTTGCTGGAGCCTTTTTGGTTGCTGCCATATTGTTCACCTCCTTTCTGCATCCCTCAAAGCTTCGAAAAAGTCTCTGAGGGAATTCTTAAACTATAAGTTTTATATCCTTCCCAAAAGGGTTATTCTTTTTTCAGAAAGAATGCGTTTTATGCTCGTATCCCTTTTCTTTTTAAGTTTATAATCCTGCTCCTCGATTACAGTGCAATTTATTTTTTTGCCAAATTTTTTTTCTATCTCATGCAAACCGCTTAAAAGCGATGGAGTGAATGCGCCTATCACAACCAGATTTACCGTGGGTGTGTCTTCCCCTTCAGCATATGAGCCATAAATAAACGCTGATTTTATTTCATTGGCCCTTAACAAGCTCTTTAATGCGCCGGGAAGACCGAGGGATTTTGCAATGAGGTCTTTCAGTTCTGAAAACAGGGGAGAAGTTTTATTGGCATGGAAATATTTGAGGTTTGCGACTTTTTCACTGAATACGAGTCCCATCTCTTCCAATTTGTCGAGTTCTCTTTTCACTCCGGAAGGATTCTTTCTAAGGAGCCTTGCTATCTCTCTGACATAAAACTTTTCATCCGGACTGTTCAGCAGTAGCGCCAGAACATCGCCTCTTATTGATGATGAGAATAAACTTTTTAGCATTCCTCTTTCTCCTTTAGAAAAGAGTATAAACTATAATTTTCTTTTTGTCAACAAAAAAATTAATATTTATAACAAAAGTTGTTTTTTATAGAACATTCCTTTTTTAGCAACGATTGTTTTAATTTCGAGCATATTATAGAAATGATATTTTTCTTCTCAGGCCAGCGATAAAGATAAGTCTCTAAAGTGAATAGCGATGTTTTGGTAATAGTTCTTTGCGAAGTGAAGCGTTAAACAGCCGCAAGTGTCTGAGCCTGCATGGCGAGTTTTGCGGCTGTAGCGAAACGAGCATTTAGAACTGTCAAAACAGAGCTTCTGAACGGAAGAGACTTATCTTTATCGATGCGTCTCGGTGTTAAGTGAAATGATTCGTTAGGAGAGGTTTAAATCTATTGCGCCTTTTCTTAGAATTTTTACTTCTTCTGTAGCGGCGTCAATAATAGTGGATGGCAGCCCGCCTTTTGTTTTTCCGCCGTCAATGATCAAGTCAATATTGTCATTGAAATAATCAAAGACCATTGATGCGCTGTCGGCAGGCGGCATATCAGAGATGTTTGCGCTTGTTGCAGTTATTGGAAAATTTGATGACATTGCGAGTTTTAGTGCGAATGATTCCCCGGGGATTCTGACAGCTACTTTGTTTTCAGATACAATAAAATTAGAAAGTCCCGGGCGTGCATAGAATAGAATTGTTAAAGGACACGGCCAGAATTCATCTATTAATTCTCTGGCTGTTTTATTTACAGAATCTGTAAGTAACGGTAGATGTTCTACGCTGCCTATAATAAGCGGCATGGCTTTTTCAACCGGCCTGTGTTTTATTTTGTTAAGCCGTTTAAGTGCCGGTTCAATGTCATATTTAGCGCCGAGTGCGTAAAAAGTCTCCGTTGGATACGCAATTACCCCGCCATTTTTAAGGGTTGATATAGCGTCAGCTATTATTTTATCAAGATTCTTATCGGTAAGTTTTACTATCATCGGATCTGATATGGAAGAAAACATGGCGGGGTGGACGGGGCTCGAACCCGCGACCTCCGGCGTGACAGGCCGGCGTTCTAACCAACTGAACTACCACCCCATAACTTTCATGGTAGGCGGAACAGGGATCGAACCTGTGACCTCAGCCTTGTAAGGGCTGCGCTCTCCCAATTGAGCTATCCGCCCGCAGCGTGATGTATATTAAACTATATGGGATTTGTTTTTGTCAATTGCTTGAATTTAAATGTAGATGTTGATTATTATGTGTCATGAAAATCAGCGTATCTTTTCTTTTTCTGCTATCTTTTTTGTTTGTAATAGCTTCATCTGTCTCCTCTGAACTCTATTCCTTCAGCAATGATGAGACGGTAATTGGAGTTGTTAGAACATATAAGGTTAAAGCTAAAGAGTCCTTAATAGAAATAGCCAGAAAGTTCGGTCTCGGCTATAATGAGATAACAGACGCTAATCTCACCCTTGACCCTTTTATACCCGGAAAAGATGCTTCTGTAATTATCCCTGCCCTATGGGTATTGCCTGATGCGCCTCTGCGCGAGGGCATAGTGATAAATCTTTCGGAGATGAGGCTTTTTTATTTTTTAAAGCAAAAAGGGGAATGGAAGGTGCGAACTTTTCCCATTGGAATAGGCGATGAGGGCAATAATACGCCTGTGGGCAACTTTGTGGTAATACAGAAAATTGAAAGACCAAGCTGGCATGTGCCTAAATCCATAAAAAAGGAAAGACCTGAATTGCCAGATGTAGTTCCTCCAGGGCCAAATAACCCACTCGGCTCTCATGCACTAAGACTGTCTCTCGGCAGCTACCTAATACATGGAACAAACAGACCATGGGCAGTTGGCAGGAGGGTTACTCATGGCTGCATCCGCTTATATCCTGAAGATATGCTAAAATTATTCAACATGGCAAGCAATGGCGTCAAGGTAACTATTGTGATACAGCCTGTAAAGGTGGGGGTGAAAAATAATAGGGTATATGTGGAAGTTCATAAAGACGATTATGGGGAAAATATAAATTATTTTAAAGAAGCAGCCGGATTGTTGAAAGAGAAAAACTTGTTTGACAAGATAGATGCAGAAAAATTATACAATGCCCTTGAGGAAAAAAGCGGTGTGCCGGGTGATATCTCAAAATAAAACATGGCCTGAAAGCTTCTCTTTGAAAACCTTCAGACCATGTTCGTATAGGCTATTTCTTCTGTTGTAGTTCGAATGCCTTTTTAGCCTTTTCAAATGCAGCCTCAGCCCTGTCGGCAGCAGCCTCAGCTCTTTTTGCAGCAGCGTCTGCCTTGTCACAGCAATCTTTAGCTGTTTTCATTGCTTCCTGTGCCAGCGCTTTGGCATTTGCAGCGTCTTTCTTTGCTGCTGCTACATCAGATGAAAGTGCGCCAACCTTGCCTTCAAGGCTGCTGACCTTGCCTTCAAGGCTG
>JASEGS010000001.1:0-54796 GCA_030017995.1 Thermodesulfovibrionales bacterium | reverse complement strand
GACCTTGCCTTCAAGGCTGCTGACCTTGCCTTCAAGTGCGCTTACCTTTGACTCAACAGCCGATACCCTTGCCTCTAACTTGCTTATCCTGTCCACCAGCGGATCCACCTGTTGTTTGACATAGTCTTGAGTGGCGCAGCCAAAGGAGAAGATAAATAATAATGCAAGCGCGAACATTACTGTTTTCTTCATTGTTTCACCTCCTTTTCGTGGAATAAACTTAATTTATAAAAACAATACAACTAAACACGCAAAATTTCAAGCTTTATTTTTAGCGTTGCTTAAAAACGCAACGAAAAAGATTAAAGACAACATTAATACAATAGTGCCCCCGGGAGCGAGGTTTAGATGATAAGATATTAATATGCCGGAAATGGATGAGAATAATGCGATCAGGCATGAAATGAACACCATCCTGTAAAATCTCATTGTAAGGAGATGGGCTGTGGCGCCTGGTATTACAAGGAGGGCAGAGATTAAAACAATACCCACTAATTTAATTCCTATTACTATGGCAATGGCCATTGATAAAAGGAATACGGATTTTATGAGTCTGACCTTTATGCCGCTGACAAGAGCCAGTTCTTCATTAAATGTTATGAAGTGCAGCTCCTTCATTATTAAAAATATGATTCCTATGAGGAATATCGTTATACATACAGCTATTAACGCATCTTCGCTGGTTATTGCGAGTATGCTGCCAAATAGATATCCGAACAGGTCGACGTTGTAACTTGCTGACAATCCTATAAGGACAATACCCAACGCCATGGAACTGGAAAAGAATATTCCTATTGCTGTATCTTCAGCAAGCCGTCCCTTTGCGCTTATCCGCTCAATTCCAAAGGCAACGGCAATGGAATATATCAGGGCAGTCAAAAGCGGATTGATGCCTGAAAGAAAACCTATTGCCACACCTCCAAAGGCTGCGTGGGAAATGCCTGAACCCATAAATGATACCCGTCTTAAGACAATGAATACCGATATTATTCCTGAAAATATTGACAGGACCGCCCCTGTCAGTATTGCCCTCTGCATAAACCCGTAGGAAAGCATATCTGAAAACCAGTTAAGATTTGCGCTCACTATGCAACCTCTCACATTTTTCACAATACTCTGTATGCAGCATGATATCAATACCTTTGCCGTAGAGATTTTTTAGCACCTCATCGTTCAGTGCGCCCACAGTGCTTCCATGATAGTGAAGGGTTTTATTCAGGCAGGCTATTTCGTCCACATAAGACGTCACTGTGCCTATGTCATGGGAGACCATTATTATTGTCAGGTTCATTTTCCTCTGCAGGCCTTTAAGCAGATGATAAAAATCTTCCTGTCCGACCACATCTATGCCCGTGCTCGGTTCATCGAGGATTAATATCCGGGGATTATTTATAAGAGCCCTTGCTATGGATACCCTCTGCTGCTGTCCTCCTGAAAGGTTGCCGAGTGTTTCGTTTTCGTACCCTGCCATGCCTATAATGGACAACATTTCCATAGCTTGCTTAATATCTTCTCTATCAGGCCATCTTAACATTCCCAATTTTGCATAGATGCCCATCAAAACCACATCTATAGCCCTTGCAGGAAAATTAAGTTCTATTTTTTGGCTTTGAGGAAGGTATCCGAATACATTCTTTTTTATGGCATCATCTGGGGATGCTCCAAATATTTTTATAGATCCGGAAGTCGGTTTTATTATTCCCAAAACCGTTCTGAGAAGGGTTGTTTTTCCGCTGCCATTTGGTCCTACGATCCCTAAAAATCTTCCTTCATCGAGAGAAAGGGTTATCTCCTTTAATATCTCTTTGTCATTTATGGTTACCCCGACATTCTCTATTTCAACGGCTCTCATTTCATAGCCCTTTCAATCTGAGAGAGGTTGTAGAGCATCAGTTCTATATAGGTATCTCTGTCAGGTTTATCAGGCGAACCGAGAGGATCAAGTAGCAGGACATTTGCTCCGACTTCTTTTGCAATTGTTTCAGCTACCCTTGGACTGAACTGTGGCTCTGCAAATATCACCCTCGCCTTCAGTCTTCTTAATTCATTTATTATCTTAGCGATATTGCCCGGGCTTGGTTCTCTGCCCGGCGATTCTTCAATTACCCCAATAACCTTAAACCCATACCTCTTGGAAAAATAGTTCCACGCAGAGTGGAATGTCACATATTCCTTTGTTTTAAGCTGACTCGTCCTTCTGACTATATCGGCATTTAACCTGTCCAGTTGTCTTTTGTATTCTTCTGCATTGGTTGTATAAAAATGCTTATTTGAGGGGTCAATTTTTGTGAGTACAGTTGCAATTTTGTCAACAATTCTTTTTGACAGTACGGGATCAAGCCAGAAGTGCGGGTCGGCACTGCTGTTTTTATGATTATGCTCACTGCCCTTTTCATTATCTCCATAAGCATGAACGCTGCGAATGAGGGGCATATCACTTGAGAGATCAACAACAGACAGGTTTTTGTTTGAGACTGCCTTTACAACCTTTTCCGCCCAGAACTCAAGGCCGGCTCCTATCTTTATAAATATCCTTGCATTCTGAAGTTCTGCCATTTGTCCTGGCGCCGGTTCGAAGGTGTGCGGTGAAGCAGCGGCAGGCAACAATGTTTTTACGGCCACCTTATCTTTTCCAATCTGCCTTGTTATATCAGAAAGTGGATATATTGACACAACGATTTTTATCTCGCCGGCGTAAAGTGGACTGACCGGCAGCAGGCATATAAAAATAATAAAGGCAACAACAATCTCTCTTTTCATTCATCCCTTCCTGTGATGAAATGATTATTAGCTCGTAACCTATTATTTATTACTGATATAATAACACATGAAAAGGGGGCAGAGATTCTCAGCTTTATATGTAAGAGATTTCAGGCTTTTCTGGTTCGGGCAGATAGTATCATTATCAGGGACATGGATGCACTCTGTTGCCCAGAGCTGGCTTGTTTATTCATTGACAAAATCTCCTCTCTATCTCGGGATAATTGCATCCCTTTCTTCCCTCCCAATCCTCCTGTTTACTCTTTTTGGTGGTATTGTTGCTGATAAGTATTCAAAGAGGAACATCCTTATTGTTACACAGGTGCTCTCTGTAGCGCCTGCCCTGATTGTTGCTGTGCTTGCTGATAAGAACATCATAACCGTATGGCATGTAGGAATAACAGCGGCTTTTATGGGAACAGTAAATGCCTTTGATGTGCCTGCAAGGCAGGCATTTCTTGGGGAAGTGGTGCAAAAGGGCGATATTACAAATGCTATCGCCCTTAACTCAGCGGCATTTAATGGCGCGAGGATCATAGGCCCTGTAATAGCAGGATTTATTATAGCGAATATCGGGATGCCAGCATGTTTTTATATAAATGCAGCAAGTTTTATCCCTGTAATATTCGCCTTATCCAAGATTCAGGCCAGAGGTACTGTAAAGGTCCATCAGGATAGTCTTGTGAAAGGCGCGGCTGATGGCTTGAGGTTTATCACAAAAGAAAGGCAGGTTTTGCATATTATGCTGCTCATATCTGTATTCAGCCTTTTCGGCATTCCATATATAACTCTGTTGCCTGTGCTTGCCGCAGAAGTATTGGATGTGGGCGCAAAAGGCCTCAGTCTTTTAGTTGCATCTGCTGGTGCGGGGTCATTTGTGGCAGCAATGATTATTGCATTCAAGGGGGAAATCAGACAGAAGGAGATATTTATCACTGCGTCTGCTATTGTCTTTTCTTTAGCCATTTTCGGTATCCCGTTTTCAAAGGATTATAATATTTCGATGGTGCTCATTTTCTTTGCTGGTCTGGGCATTGTGAGTTTCCTTGCAACAAGTAACAGCTTTATCCAGCACTCTGTGCCGGACTCCCTAAGGGGAAGGGTAATGAGTGTATATACGCTGGTCTTTCTGGGTTTTGCTCCTGTGGGGAATTCTATTATAGGGATTAACGCTGATCTGTTCGGTACAGTTTTCTCATTAAAGATTTTTGCGGCGTTTTGCATATTGGGCAGCATAATATTTTCGAGATTGTTCAAAAGGAAGGTGTAGCTTGAGATTGCTTGCAATAGAAACATCGACAACGCTGGGCGGTGTGGCGATAATGGATGATGATGCCCTGCTTGCCGAGTCAAGAATAAATGTAAAGGTTACTCATTCAGAGAGGATAATGTCTGAGATAGACCATACACTGAAAATGGCCGGTTTGACTATGGATGATATTGATGTTTTTGCTGTTGCCATCGGGCCGGGCTCCTTCACAGGGCTCAGAGTGGGGCTAAGCACTGCAAAAGGGCTTGTTTATGCCACAGGCAAGAAGCTTGTATCTGTCCCAACGCTTGAAGCATTAGCATGGAGTCTGCCTTATAGCAGGTATCAGGTCTGTCCTGTGCTTGACGCAAGGAAAAAAGAGGTTTACGCTGCCATTTTTAAATGGTCTGATAACGGGTTCGTCAGAGCAACTGATGAATGTCCTATTAAAATAGACACTCTTTTGTCATTGATAAATGAGCCTACTGTTTTTTTAGGGGAGGGCGCTCTCATTTATAAGGACAGCATTGAAAAGAGACTGCTAAATAATGCCATCTTTGCACAACCTCACATAATGGTGCCGTCCTCGTCCAATGTTGCTTATTTAGGAATGATAAAAGCAAAAAAGAGGGAGTACGAGAATCCTATAAAGCTTGTACCGAGATATCTAAGGAAATCAGAAGCGGAAATAAAACAAACAGCAGAATGATATATATCCGGGAGATGTTGCCAGATGATGTGTCTGAGGTGGTGAAAATCGAGAGGCTTTCCTTCAGCACCCCATGGTCTGAAACATCCTTTTATAGCGAAATTTACAGTGACCACTCCATAACGAGGATTGCGGAAACGAACGGGACCATCGCAGGGTACATATGTGTTAAGCGTATGGCCGATGAATGTCATCTGTTAAATCTTGCAGTGCGTCCTGACTACAGGAATCAGGGTATTGCTACAACATTGCTGAATAATGTTATACAGGAACTGAACAAGTGGGGATGCAGGGCCCTTTTTCTTGAAGTAAGAGCTTCCAATTATGCAGCAATGAGGCTCTATGCAGGTTTTGGTTTTAAGACAATAGGGGTTAGGAAAAACTATTATTTATATCCAGCAGAGGATGCTGTTGTTATGATGCTGGAGCTTTAAAAACGAAGATATGCAATTTCGGAACCGGTTTATTTTGCCAGCGCACTGAGAAGTTCTATAACGGTTCTTTTTAATTTTTTGTCTTTTATGTCTCTGTAAAGGTGCAGCAACTGTTGCTCGTCTGTTGTTATTTTCCCGTAGATTCTCGATGTCTCAGAAATCATGTCTTCTTCGGCTGAAAAAAAATTCATTTATAGATACATCAAGTGCATTTGCTATCTGTTTAAGTCTGTCAACACTTATCCTGTCAATACCTTTCTCATATTTCTGTATCTGTTGGTATGATACGTCTACCATATCGGCCAGTTCCATCTGGGATATTCCTTTTGTCTTTCTGAATTCCTTTATAATAAGGCCGAGCGTCTTTTTTTTGGTTTTATTCATGCAACTCACTCTAAATAAGGAGTAAGTTAAAAGTCTATAAACCTGAAGTTGTAGAATATTGACAATAACAACCTTTAGTTGTATATTTTAAGCAGTTCGAGATGATTAATATGCTGCGGAATAAAAAAATTCTCATTGTGGATGACGATAATGCAATAAGAGATCTCTTTTACGAATTCTTTAGCCAAATGGGATTTGATGCATCTGTTGCTTGTAATGGCAAATCTGCTGTTGAGTTTCTGGAAAAGGCTTGTTTTGATATAATTGTCACTGATTATCAAATGCCGGGGATTAATGGCATTGAACTTACAAAAATTCTGAGATCCCGCAATGTCTGTTCTTTGATAATCGGCATGAGCGGCAATTGCGATGACATGGATTTTTTGAATGCTGGGGCAAACTTCTTTCTTCGTAAGCCGTTCCCTCTCAAAAAACTCTTGTCAATAATACAGCGCTGATCATAATCCGCAATCAAGCAAAGCAGGCACGGCTTCAAAGTCTTTATCAATGCGATAAGATTATTAAATGCCTGTTTATGCTGCTGAATGCAAAGGGTGATATTGAAATTGCCTCTAATGGAGGGGGGATCGGCGCTAAGGTATCGCTGATAAAGTCTTTTCACCCATGCCTGATTTGTTTCTGTAAATGTTTGGCTACGGATTATGGGCTGATTAAATAGATAGCGAGTTTGACTTTAAAGATATTGATATGCAATTATTAAAAAATATGAGATTCTTATCGGGAGGGTTGTTTAATGCCAATCTATGAATATGTATGCAGGAAATGCAGCGAGGTTTTTTCAGCGTTTCAAAGCATAAATGCCGATGAAAATGATACAGAATGCCCGAAATGCAGTTCTAATGATGTAAAAAAGATGGTTTCGGCCTTTAGTTGCTGCTCTACTGCAGGCAGTGGCGGAGGCATTAATTCATCCTTTGGTTCCTCAGGCGGTTTTGGAGGAGGCTGAGGCCCTTCCTGCTAAACCGTTGGTTTGGCCTATTTTCGTCTCATTATATTGATTCTGTGTGCAAGGCATCCTGCCCCGAATCCGTTGTCTATATTCACAACCGCTATTCCCGGAACGCATGAATTAAGCATTGCAAACAGGGCGGTTAGTCCCCCAAGGCTTGTGCCGTAGCCTACAGATGTGGGCACAGCGATGACAGGCTTGTCTGTTAAACCTCCAACTACTGAAGGCAATGCCCCTTCCATCCCCGCTGCCACTACGATGACCCGTGCCTTTTTAATTAATTCCTTGTGTGCAAGGAGGCGATGGATTCCTGCAACGCCTACATCATAAAGTCTTTCTGTTTTGTTTCCGAGAAAGGATGCCGTTACTTCTGCTTCTTCGGCAACAGGTATGTCTGATGTGCCTGCGGAGATTAAAAGGATGTTGCCCTGTTTCTTTTTTATGTCGCCGCAGGAGATTATCCCTGAGGTGGGATAGAATTTTGCCTTGCGTATATTCAGCCTTTTGTATGTTTCTTCGGATGCCTTTGTGATGAGAAATCTTCCACTTTTCTCCAGCATTGCGTTGGCAATGTGGATAATGTCTTCAGTTTTTTTGTTCCCGGCAAATATTACTTCAGGGACGCCGCTTCTTATATGCCGGTGATGGTCAAGCTTCGCAAAATCAATGTCTTCGTAAGGGAGGGATTTGAGAATGCTTAATGCTTCATTTAGCGAGGTTTTGCCTGTTTTCAGGCTGAGAAGAAGGGTTTTTAATGTTTTAGTGTCCATGAAACTCTGATTTGAGAGACCTGTTCATCAAATCCATCGCAGCTTTCTCAGGCGCCTTGTTTTTATACAGGGTGAGATAGACCTGTTCTGTTATAGGCATATCTATATTGTGTTTTTTTGAAAGCTCAAATGCCGAGAGTGTAGTAGATATGCCTTCGGCAACAGCCCTTGTCTTACCCGTAATATCTGGCAGTGTCACGCCCTGACCAAGTTTATAACCCACTGTATAGTTTCTCGACAACGGGGCTGTGCAGGTCAGCACAAGATCTCCGAGACCGCTCAGACCTGAAAAGGTTATTTCCTTTGCATGCATGCGTATTCCAAGTCTTGTTATTTCAGAGAGCCCTCTCGTTATAAGGGCAGCCTTGGCATTATGCCCGAGTCCGAGTCCATTGCATATGCCTGCTGCAATAGCTATCACGTTTTTGAGCGCTCCGCCTATTTCCGATCCGATCATGTCATCATGGGTGTAGACCCTGAAATAGTCTGTATTAAATATTTCCTGAAGCAGCAGACCTGTCTTCTTATCATCTGAAGCCAGTGTTATTGCTGTCGGAAGCTTTGCTGCAACTTCTTTTGCAAAACTTGGTCCTGAAAGCACAGCAACAGGCCTGTTAATTATCTCTTTCAGTATGGCCGATGGCGTAAACAGAGTGTTGATCTCTATCCCCTTTGAAACGCTGATTATGACCGCCTCTTCTCTCACATAGGATTTAATCTGGCTGAACACAGAACGGATGTGCTGTGTTGGAACTGCATTCAGTATATACCGGGATCTTGCAACTGCCCGAATCAGGTCGTCTGTTGCCTTTAAGTTAACAGGCAGCACAACATCAGGCAGATATATATGATTTATCCTTTCTCTGTTTATGTGTTCGGACAGCTCGCTTTCATATGTCCATAGTGTCACATCATAGCCTTTTTCTGATAGAAGGGCTGCAAGGGTAGTGCCCCATGCGCCTGCGCCTATTACTGATATGTAGCTATTTGGATAGTTCATAGCTGGAAAATATAACAGAAATAATCTTATTTAGCAAATGATAATGCATCTAACAACCGGTTAATATCCTCTTCATCATGCGCTGCTGTGACTGTAATCCTTATCCTCGGCACCTTTGTTGTTGGGGGCCTTATGGCAGGCGCATAGATGCGCTTGTTCCTTAGAGCATCTGAGAATTTTAATGTCTGTTCTGTATTGCCGACAACAATTGGTATTATAGGAGTTTCACTCTGTAAGGTGTCAAATCCTAAATTTTTTATGTCATTAAAAAGTCTGTCGCGGTTTTGCGATAGTTTTTCTAAAAGAGAATTGTCTTTTTGAAGCAAATGTAATGCTGCTGCTGATGCGGCAGTAACACATGCTGGAAGAGCTGTAGAGTAAATAAAACCGCGCGCTGTGTTTATCAGCCAGCCTATTATATCTTCGGTAGCTGCAATAAACCCGCCGTAAGAACCGAGCGCCTTTGAAAATGTGCCCATCTGGATTGTCCACGGCTCAGGATTGATATTGAAATGTTTTAAAACGCCCGCTCCGCCGCCGAGAACGCCTGTCCCATGAGCATCATCTATATATAAGAGTATAGAGTTAGGAGGTTGGAGTTTAGAGTTTAGATAATGACAAAGTTCATAAATTTTTCTCAACGGTGCAATATCGCCATCCATGCTGAAAACAGAATCAGTAATAACTATTTTTTTATTGCCCTTTTCTTTTTTTATCAGTTCTGACAGATGTTCCACATCCCTGTGTCTGTAAACTATTTTTTTTGCTCTGCTCAATTTGCAGCCATCAATAATGCTTGCATGGTTGAGTTCGTCGCTGAAGATGACATCCCCTTCTCTGGCAATGGAAGGAATGGCGCTTACATTCGCTGTATAGCCTGAGTTGAATATTAGTGCAGACTCTGTCCCTTTGAATTTGGCTAATTCGTTTTCGAGTTCTTTATGTAGTTCAGTTCCGCCTGAAAGCAGGCGCGAAGCGCCAGAACCAGACCCATATCTTTCCATGGCTTTTTTAGCAGCGGACATCAACAAGCGGTTAGTTGCAAGGCCGAGGTAATCATTGGATGAGAAGTTTATATGCTCGTTCCCTTCTATTGATATCCTTACGAGGTTGTAACCCTCGCCTCTGTCCTTTATAAATCTCAACAGGTTATCCTGCCTCAGTCTATCCAATTCTTGTGAAAAGGTCATATTATTCATTAATTAAGCCCTATATATAGTATCTATTTTAAAAAATAACAACATAATATAGAAAAATTAAAAAAAACATATTTTTCTCTTGACAATACATATTTTTTCCACATATTATTTTCTTGTGGTAAAAAGTGGTATAAAGTGGAGGAATAGGGAACAATGACATCGTTCTTGGGTAAATACTATTACACATTAGATCCAAAGGGGAGAATCATCATCCCTGCTCCTCTCCGAGAGATAATTTCCAAAAAATATAATAATTCAAAACTATATATCACAAACGCTGCATTTGACAAGTGCCTGCATATATATCCTCTTGAGGAGTGGAACAAGCTGGAGGAGAAGATAAGGTCTATGCCCAAAATGGAAGAGGCTGTGAAATATTTTTTAAGGCGTGTTATCGCATCTGCTATTGACTGCGAAATGGACAAGCAGGGGAGGGTGCTGATCCCATACGAGCACAGGCAGGATGCAGACATAAATACAGAGGTAGTTATTGTAGGGCAGTTAGACAAGATAGAGATATGGGATAAGGGATTCTGGAGCGATGTAACGGATCCCAAGAAGGTTGACGCAAAGGCTTATGAATCAGTGCTTGCAGGCTATGGGCTTTAATCGCAACACAGAACGCCGGATACAGATTATGAAAGGCCGCATCCGGTTTTCTCTTAAGACAAGGAGGGAACGTTATGTTGACGGTTGAAGAGGCAAAGAAAGCCATAAAGGCATCGCCTTTCTATGATAAGTGGGGAAGCGATAAAGATGTCGAAGAAATAATCGACAGGATAAAGGCGCATATAGACCCGCTATCTCTCTACAATCACAATATCACGGACGAGGTGGGAGAGGTCTATGCCGGCTCATAGCTCATGGGATTCTATCTTTGACTATGAGCTATGAATTACGAACTAATTCATATTCCGGTTCTGACAAGGGAGATTTTGGAAATGCTTGATGTTAAGGCAAATGGAACATATGTTGACGCTACGGTAGGGCTTGGAGGCCACTCAGCAGATATCCTTTCCCGTATAGACAGGGGCAGGCTCGTGGGTATTGACAGGGATATGAATGCCTTGAAATATGCGCGGCAAAGACTCGGCAATAATAACAGGGTATCTCTTGCAAAGGGGAGTTTCTCCCAAATGAAAGAAATACTCTCTTCATTGAATATAAAAGAGGTTGACGGTGTTTTGTTTGACCTTGGTGTCTCGATGCTCCAGCTAAAGGAACTGAGCAGGGGCTTCAGCTTTTTTTCTGACGAAAGACTGGATATGAGGATGGATACAGAGCAGGGATTAACTGCGTGGGACATTGTTAATAAATATTCTGAAAGTGAAATAGAGGAGATTTTGAGGGAATACGGTGAAGAGCCTTTTGCAAAGAGGATAGCAAAAAAGATAGTTAACGAAAGAAAAAAAGCTTCCATAAATACTTGCGCAGAACTGGCAGAGATTATAGCTGAAGTGTGCAGAAAGAGGGGCAAAACCCATCCTGCAACAAGAACATTTCAGGCTTTGAGGATAAAGGTGAATGAAGAACTGAATGAGCTTAATAAAGGACTTAATGAGGCTCTGAGCCTGCTTAAAGAGGGCGGGAGATTGTGTGTTGTTTCGTATCATTCACTTGAGGACAGGATAGTAAAGCATTTTATGCGGGAAGGCAGCAGGGGTGGATGTTTGAAGATATTGACAAAGAAGCCCCTGACTCCTTCCCTTGATGAAATAAGAACGAATCCTTCTTCGAGGAGCGCAAAGCTCAGGGGAGCGATGAAAATCAGCGAAGAACAAAAAGGACGCGGCAAAGGAGTGGAATGGCATGGGATATAGAAGAAGCAGCAGCAGAATGATTTTTATATTGAAGCCTTTTTCTATTGCATTGCTGCTTTTTTCAATTTTTGCAATCGTCTGGCTTAGATCGAGCATTGTTTCTCTGGAATACAACATCAGCAATCTTGAGAAGAAAAGAATTGCATTAATGACAGAGAGGAAAACGCTCGCAGCAGAAAGAGCGAGGCTTGTATCTGTTGAAAGATTTAAAAATGTTGCAGCAAAGGGATTCACTTTCCCTGACAGAGTAAAGGTGGTTCATGTAAAAAGGGCTGGAGATAAAGAAACATATAAGGCTTCATTTGTTGTAGACAATAATAAATAATGAACAAAAGGCCGCTTATATTGACTGTAGCTGTTGTCTTCGGTTTTTTTGCCATTGCATTGCGTCTTGTTGATATAATGCTTTTAAATCATGAAAGGTTTTCAGAAAAAGCAAGAGTCCAGCAGCTTAAAAAAGAGCCGATACCTGTCAAACGGGGCATCATCTTCGACAGAAGGGGACGCGAGCTTGCCATCAATCTGGATACAGAGTCTATATACTGCGACCCTTTTGATATAAAGGGGCCTAACGATACAGCCAATATTCTGTCAGGCGTTATTACCCAGAATTCAGATGTCATACTGACGAAACTGACTGGAGACAAAAGGTTTAACTGGATAGAGAGAAAGCTCGCTGTACAATCCACACAGAAGATAAGAGATCTTAAGCTGAACGGAATAGGGTTTGTCCCTGAAGTAAAGAGATATTATCCAAAAGGCGAACTGGCATCTCAGGTAATAGGCTATGTGGATATAGACAATAATGGACTTGAAGGGATAGAGCAGAGGTATGATAAATACCTTGGCGTAAGGAATGAGAAGACCCGTGTGCTCAGGGATGCAAAGGGAAATATCCTTTCAGACGGCTTTAATAAAGAAATAAGAGGCAATAATTTAGTTTTGACTATAGACGAAGGGCTTCAGTATATCCTTGAAAAAAATATCGAAGACGCAGTTTTGAGGTGGAGGGCTGCATCAGCTACAGCAATAATAATGAATCCACACACAGGTGAAATACTCGCAATGGCGAGCATCCCTACTTTTGATTTAAATAAGCCTTCTGAAGCTTCTGCACACCAGAGAAGGAATAGGGCTGTAACGGATTGCTATGAACCGGGCTCAACATTTAAAATAATAATTGGCTCTGCTGCTCTCGAAGAAGGCATAGTATCCCCTGAAAAGAAATATGATTGTAGCGCTGGTTACATAGAGGTAGGAGGCAGAAGGATAAAGGACGCCCACAGACACGGTGTGCTTGCATTCAGAGAGGTTATCCAGAAGTCCTCCAATGTTGGATCAATAAAGATAGGGCTTAGTCTCGGCAAGGAAAAGGTATATGAGTATATCAGGCGATTTGGTTTTGGGGAAAAGAGCGGTATTGATCTTGCGGGTGAGGTTTCCGGTCTGGTAAGGCCGCTTGAGCGATGGTCAGGTATGTCTATAGGATCTATATCTATAGGCCAGGAGATTGCGGTTACGCCACTGCAGGTTTTAAGGGCATATTCAGTTATAGCGAACGGCGGGTTTCTCGTAAAGCCGCATGTGGTCTCAGAGATAAGATCCCCTGACGGCAGCGTTCTTTTCAAAACTATTCCGGAGCAGAAACGTATACTTTCAGAAAAGACGGTGAATACCTTTAGGGAGATTCTGAAGACAGTGACAGAAGATGGCGGCACAGCGACCGGCGCTGCTGTTGAAGGCAATCAGGTCGCTGGAAAGACAGGCACAGCCCAGTTGATGGATACGAAGACAAAGAGGTATTCAAAAGATAAGTTTGTAAGTTCCTTCGTTGGATTTGTGCCGGCTGATAATCCTAAGATGGCTATGATAGTTGTTGTCCATGAGCCAAAAGGGCAGATATACGGAGGTGTTGTTGCCGGTCCTGTGTTTAAGAAGATAGCAAGTGAATCTCTCTCATATCTGAATATTCCGAGAGACGATTCTGAGGAGAAGGGATTATTGCTCGTGTCAGGCAAGGTGTATCAGTAGATGAGGGTTTATCTAATATGAAGATAAAAGATATTTTGAGAGAAAACTATGTCGTAAGCGGTGACGCCGGGAGGGATGTTTCCGGAGTGGCTTATAATTCCAGAAATGTTAAGGATGGAGATTTGTTTGTTGCCGTCAGAGGGGAGAACTTTGACGGGCATGATTTCATCAAGGATGCCATTGAAAAAGGCGCAGCAGCAGTAGTTTATGAAAAAATTGAAAATCGAAAATCAAAACTCGAAACTCTGATGAATAAATACCCAGATATGGTTTGGATAGGAGTCGAAGACAGCCGGGATGCCCTCGCAGCAATAGCCAGTGAGTTTTTCAGGAGGCCTTCGGAATATCTGACAGTTATAGGCATAACAGGCACTAATGGCAAGACCACCACTACATATCTTGTCAAGTCTATATTGGAGAAATGGGGTAAGGAAACAGGTCTTATAGGAACAATTACTTATTTGATAAAGGACAGGGCATATGAAGCGCAGCATACAACTCCTGAGGCTCTTGATTTTCAGTCATTGCTCAGGGCTATGGCAGATGAGGGCTGCAGTCACGTGGTTGCGGAAGTCTCTTCTCATGCATTGTCTCAGAAAAGGGTGGATCATACAAGATTTAAGGTAGCAGTTTTTACAAACCTTACGAGGGATCATCTTGATTTCCACCATTCAATGGAAGATTATTTCACGGCGAAGAAGAGGCTGTTTACAGAACTTCTTATGGAGGACGGCGTTGCTGTTGTCAATATTGACGATCCGTATGGTAAAAGGCTTGCAGACGCATTAAGGAGTCAGGGGGTAAAGATATTAACTTGTGCAATTAAAAATCAGGATGCAGATGTGAAGGCCTTTGACATAAAAACAACATCTAAAGGGACATCGTTCAGACTCAGGACATTGGGCTCTGAACTTAAAACTCTAAATTCTGAGATCATAGAGTCTTCCCTTTTGGGAGAGATAAATGTGTACAATATTCTTTCTGCTGTGTGCACATCTATGGCATTGAATATACCGGTGGAGATAATAAAATATGGCATTGCAGGCACATCATATGTGAAGGGAAGATTCGAAAGGGTTGAACTTGGACAGGATTTCCTCGCTGTTGTTGATTATGCGCATACAGAGGATGCCCTTGAAAGACTTTTGTTGACAGCCCGCCAGTTAGCAGGAGAGGATAATTTTGCAAAGGATATAAACAAGGTTATAACTGTCTTTGGCTGCGGCGGCAACAGGGATGTCGGAAAGAGGCCAAGGATGGGCAATGTGGCCGCGAGATTCAGCAACTTTGTAATAATAACCTCAGATAATCCGAGGGATGAAGACCCCCGCAAGATTATACGGGATATAGAACAAGGGATAAACGGCAATCATTATATAGTCATCTCTGACAGGAGTATCGCCATAAGGATGGCTGTCATTCTGGCATCCAAGGGTGATATAGTGATAGTGGCAGGAAAGGGTCATGAGGATTATCAGGAGGTAAGGGGCGCTCGCCATGCATTTAGCGATAGGACAGCCCTTGAGAATGCTATAAGGGAAGTTGTTCATTGAAGCAGAAAAGAGCAAGCCTTAGACTGACCGTTAGGGATATTATTGAGGCAACTGGCGGTAAGGTCATTTCTGAAGAGGGGAATGGTTTTACAGGCGTTTCTATAGATTCGAGAACGATTAAAGACGGTGAACTATTTGTTACCTTAAAAGGAGATAGGTTTGACGGGCATGATTTTGTTGAGGATGCCCTGAGGAGAGGAAATGGGGCTATTGTAAATTCAGAATTCAGAATTCAAAGTTCAAATTTCAGGAATAAGACTATAATTGCTGTTGATGATACTCTTTTGGCCATTCACAATATGGCGAGACACAGGAGAAAGGCTTTCAGCGGTCATATAATAGGGATAGTTGGAAGCAACGGCAAGACAACGACAAAGGAACTATTATCCTCAATTCTTAGCACAAAGTTTAATGTCTCAAAGACTATGGGCAATTTAAACAATCATATAGGAATGCCGCTGTCAATTATAAGGACTGACAGCGATGCTGAAGCAATGGTGTTGGAGATGGGGGCAAATAAACCGGGGGATATAAAGGAACTCTGTGATATTGCCCAGCCAGACATAGGGATTGTAACAAATATAGGATATGAACACCTTGAGGGGTTTGGCTCTCTCCAGAGCGTAAGGGATTCTGAACTGGAAATACTGCCTTATCTTAAAAAAATTATTGTGAATGCTGATGATGCATTTCTTATGGAAGGCGTTAAGGCAAATTTCAGCGGCGAGCTTGTGACGTTTGGGATAGAAATCCCGGATGCTGACTTAATTGTAAGAGACATAGTCTCCTCAGATGATGGCACAAGATTTTCCATATGTGCCGGCAGCAGGTGCATTGATATAGATTCAAAACTTATCGCCCGTTTCAATGTATATAATTCCCTCGCAGCAGCAGCAGCAGCACATGCTGTTGGAACAAGTCTTTTGGATATAAAGAAAGGGCTTGAACTCTTCAGTGGCGTGGATATGAGGTTTGAGGTAAGGAGGCACAAAGGCGCCCTATTTTTAAATGATGTTTATAATGCCAATCCGTCTTCAATGGAGGAAGCAATAAACGAGTTGTCCAGACTGCTGAAATATTCAGAGCAGAAGGGACAGAGATACAAAAGGGTTATAGTCATTCTCGGTGATATGCTGGAGCTGGGAGACTATGCAGTGGATGCCCATGAAGGATTGGGGAAAAGACTTTCTGAACAGCCGGTTGACATCTTCATTGGTGTTGGACCGCTAATGTCCTATGCCCTGAATGTATTCGCAGGTGAAAGAATATGGACTGATAGTTCTGAAGCTGCCGGGCAGAGGATCAAAGGAATGCTGCAGGAAGGAGATATTGTCCTGATAAAGGGTTCACGCAGTATGAAAATGGAAAAGGTGTTACAGTCAATAACTGAGGAAAATAATTAAAGGAAACCAAAGACAGGAGAAAGAGGATGCTTTATGAACTGCTTTACAGCCTGAGTAGTTATTTTTCACCATTCAATGTATTCAGATACATAACCTTCAGGACCTCTCTGGCTGCCATCACTGCCCTGATAGCAACATTTGTAATTGCGCCTGCAATTATCAAGTGGCTGAAGAATATAAGCATGACACAGCAGATAAGAGATGACGGTCCAGCGGCTCATCATTCAAAGGCAGGCACTCCAACTATGGGCGGAATCATCATATTGGCGTCAATCACTGTCTCTATGCTTATGTGGGGAAACTTCAAGAACATATTCATATGGGTAATAATGGCATCACTGCTCGGTTTTGGCGCTATTGGCTTTATGGATGATTTTTTAAAGTCTGTTAAAAAAAATCCAAAAGGGTTGAGAGCATGTTATAAGTTTGGCTCACAGCTCGCCCTTGCCTTTATAATAGGGATATTCCTTTATGCAAATCCAAAAGACCCGTATAATACTGTTCTCAGCATACCTTTTTTTAAAAAGTGGCTCTTTGACCTTGGTATGTTTTATATACCCTTTTCAGTTTTTGTAATCGTCGGTTCCTCCAATGCAGTAAACCTGACAGACGGCATAGACGGACTCGCCATCGGCCTTGTAGCTGTTGCTACGCTGGCTAACGGAGCTCTCGTATATTTATCAGGCCATGCACAACTTGCAAAATACCTGCAGGTGCTTTATCTTCCGGGAATCGGTGAACTGACGGTATTCTGCGGAGCGATGTTCGGAGCAGCCCTTGGTTTTCTGTGGTACAATGCCCATCCAGCCGAGGTTTTCATGGGAGATGTCGGCTCTTTAGGACTTGGAGGAGCCCTCGGCACACTGGCTGTTATAACAAAACATGAGATTGTTTTAGCTGTTATTGGAGGCATATTTGTTATAGAGACGATCTCTGTTGTCATGCAGGTCATGTCATTCAAACTGACCGGCAGAAGGATATTTAAGATGGCGCCTATACATCACCATTTCGAATTGAAAGGGTGGCCTGAGCCGAAAGTTGTGGTTAGGTTCTGGATAGCAGGGATAATTCTTGCATTATTTAGCCTTGCAACATTAAAATTGAGGTGATTATATGAAGAACAGAAGTCAGAAGTCAGAGGTCAGAGGTCAGACAACAGAAGCTGGAGTATTTCCAAATCTCTATTCTGTTCTCTATATTTTGTTCTCTGTATTCTGTGTTCTGTCTTCTGTTCATGCTGATGACATCTCTGCGAGGGCTGCAGTAGTCATTGACGGGGCGAATGAAAATATATTATTCGCAAAAAATCCCAATTTAAAACTTCAACCTGCCAGCACAACTAAACTCATAACAGCCATGGTAGCACTGGACAAGATTGATCCGGATGCGGTTGTAAGCATAAGCGAGACAGCAGCAAACACGCCTTCTGTTAGTCCCAAACTAAAGACAAAAGAGCGATTTGTTGTCAGGGACCTTTTGTATCTTGCTCTAATGAGGTCTGTAAACGGCGCAGCAGTTGCTATTGCTGAAGCGGTTGCAGGTTCTGAGAGCGCTTTTGTAAGCATGATGAATGCAAAGATGATTCAATTAGGAATAGAGAATGCTCATTTTGTGAATTCATCAGGGCTTCCGGGACATGGTCAATATATAACAGCCTATGACCTTGCGAAGATAATGAAGGAATCTCTCAGATATCCTTTGATAAAGGAGATAATCAATACAAGGACAAAGGAAATTATCACCTCTGACGGCGCAGATATATTTGTAAAGAATACCAATGAACTTCTCTGGTCTGACGATGAAATGATTGGAGGCAAGACAGGTTATACAAGAGTAGCAAAGCACTGCTTTGTCTGTGCAGCCCAGAAAGGAAAACACACGATTATAACTTCTGTGCTTGGAGAGCCTGTAAGGGATAATCTTTGGACCGGAACATCAATCCTTCTATCGAGGGGATACGATGTTGTCAATCAGAAAGCAGAACCAGTGATCTATTTCAGCGGACTGAAGGAAATGTCAGTGGTGCGCGCATCTTACAACGCAGATGCAGGCATGAAACATAAAAGCCTTAAAAAGAATGAGAGCAAGCAGCGTGTCAAAAAGACTAAAACAGTCGCTAAAAATAAGATAAGAAAAAGCAAGGATATTAAGGCTGTCAAAAATATAAAGCTAAATAACTATTCAGACAAAAGCCTGCTGGTTCAGGAGCATGACTCTACAAGAGGCTGATGATTGTCTCCTAAGGAATTGACAGTTTTATGGATTTAAAAGGCAGAAAAGTTGTGGTTGTTGGGCTGGCGAGAAGCGGAGTCGGTTCAGCTAACCTGCTTGTTAGACTCGGTGCAGATGTTACAGTAACAGATAAGAAATGTCCAAAAGAACTTAAACCTTTCCTGAAGAGACTAAATCCCGCTGTTAAAATCAGGCATGGTGGACATCCGGCAGAGCTATTTGAGGATGCCGGCCTTATTGTGGTAAGTCCTGGTGTGCCGCTGCATATTCCTCCCCTGAAAATAGCTTCAGACAAAGGAATAGAGATAATAAGTGAATTGGAACTGGCATATCGGATAGTCAGAAATCAGAAGGCAGAAGTCAAAGGACAAAGAGCCGAATTTCTTGCTATAACAGGAACAAATGGCAAATCAACAACTACCACGCTTGTATATGAGATGCTTAAAAGCAGCGGATTCAATGTCATTGTTGGGGGCAATATAGGGAATGCGCTTACGGAAGAAATTTCAAATTTCAAATTTCAAATTTCAAATCTTGATTTTATAGTCGCTGAGGTTTCAAGTTTTCAACTGGAGAGTATAGATGGATTCAGACCTTACGGTTCTGCGATACTTAATATTACACCAGATCATTTAGACCGATACCGCTCTATGAGTGGTTATATTGATGCAAAATGCAGGATATTTATGAATCAAGTCTCTGATGATTTCCTTGTGTTGAATGCAGACGACCCTATAACAGAAGAAATAATGCAGAGAGTCAAGAGTCAGAAGTCAAGAGTCAAAAGAACACCAGAAATTTTCTATTTCAGCAGAAAGAGAGAAGTCGAAGGTGCTTATCTTCAGGATAATGTTATAAGATTCAATCTGCCTGAGTCTAAAACTCAAAATCTAAGATTTAAAATCCAAGATTTTTCTTCTGACTTCCGACTTCTGACCTCCGACTTTAGAATAAAGGGTGTTCATAATATTGAAAATGCTATGGCAGCGTCACTGATAGCATTATTATCAGGCTGCAGCACTATGGCAGTGTCCGATACGCTTGAGAAATTCCCCGGGCTTGAACACAGGCTTGAGTTTGTGCGGGAGATAGAAGGGGTCAAATTCATAAATGATTCAAAAGGGACAAATGTGGGCGCAGTATTGAAGTCCATCGAGAGCTTTAATGAGCCGGTGATACTCATCGCTGGCGGAAGGGATAAGGACAGCGACTTTACGGCCTTAAGGTCTTTAATAAAGGATAGAGTAAAATCCCTTGTTCTCATCGGCGAGGCAAAGGAGAAGATTAAAAAGGCAGTGAACAACGGGGTCGAGGTTTTCATGGAGGACGATTTTAAAACCGCTATATTAAAGGCACGACAATTGGCTTCCTCTGGCGATGTGGTTTTGCTCTCGCCAGCGTGTGCCAGCTTTGATATGTTCATGGACTTTGAGGACAGAGGCAGACAGTTTAAAAAGGTGGTCATGAATATATGACACAACGGTATGACAGGGTAATATTATTGACAGCAGTCCTGCTTATATTAATAGGTCTCATGGCTGTATACAGCTCCACTTCTGTTATATCACCTGATGTGGTGAAGAAATATCGTGAAAAGGGGATTGAAGCGAGCCAGTTTGATTTTATAAGGAGGCAGATGTTTACAGTTTTTCTGGGCATTGTTTCCATGTTTGCTGCCTACAAGATCAGGCTCGAATACCTGAAGAGATTGGCGGTCCCGTTGCTTATTGTATCTCTATTTTGTCTTCTTTTGGTGTTTACTAAACTCGGCATAAGCGGAGGTGGTGCAAAAAGGTGGATAAAGGTTTGGCCCTCAACCTTTCAACCCTCGGAACTTGTAAAACTTACCATGGTTGTTTTCCTCGCATGGTTCATTAGCAGAACAGGTTATGGCAAGAATAAATTTTTATCCTTTGCTGTTCCTGTCGCTATAATGGGCGTGTTTCAAGGCATCTTTATAATGCAGCCTGACTTTGGAGCTGTCATGAGCCTTGGTCTTTTAACAATATTGATCTTGTTTCTGTCAGGCACAAGGCTGAGATATTTACTTTCCCTTGGCATAGTTGGATTGCCGGTGATTGTGAAACTGATTTTAGAGCCGTACAGGTGGAAAAGGGTCTTGGCATTCCTTGACCCATGGAAGGATCCTCAGGGCAGTGGATTTCAGCTTGTCCAATCCTTTATAGCGCTGGGAAGTGGAGGGTTTGAAGGGGTGGGGTTGGGCGAAAGCAAACAGAAGCTTTCATTCCTGCCGGAGGTTCACACTGATTTTATATTTTCACTTATTGGAGAAGAATTGGGTTTTATAGGCGCTACTGCTGTGGTGTTTTTGTTTCTTGTGTTATTCATGAAGGGAGTTTCTATTGCTAAAAAAATGTCAGATCCCTTCTCTTATTATTTATGTTTTGGCATATCTATAATGATAGCAATACAGGCAGTTGTGAACTTTGCGGTTGTTACAGGGATGGTCCCTACCAAAGGGCTGCCTTTGCCGTTTGTAAGCTATGGAGGTTCTTCCCTCATTGTTAATATGACAGCTATAGGACTGCTTCTCAATGTTTCTAAAACGGCGGGCAGATCTTGGTCGGGACCAAAGGTCTATGAATATGCAAAGCTGAACAATGAAAGCAGGATTATATCATCAGGTCATCAACGTCAGGAACCGGGAGCGCTGAAGTGGCAGAGAGGGTATGGATATAGATGGTGCCAGAATCAGAGAAGAAAGGATCTCCAGCAGTCAGAAACGCTCAATTTTGGGCGTTAACAACTGAATTTTAAGTTTGGAGTTTGGAATTTTTACAGATGAAAATAATAATCGCAGGCGGAGGAACAGGAGGACATCTTTATCCCGGCATTGCATTGGCAGAGGAGTTTATATGCAGGAGTCAGGAGACAGGAGTCAGGGATCCGAAGTCAACGGATAAGATACAGAAGAAAGATATAATTTTTGTTGGAACCGGGCATGGAATAGAGGCTAAGGTTATTCCACGCGAAGGTTATCCGATAAGATTCTTAAAGGCTGAAGGGTTAGTTGGTAAATCCCTGTTAAAAAAGATCAAGGCTGTTTTTATATTTTTCCTCTCTGTTTTTGGATCCTTCAGGATCCTCAGAGCCGTTAAACCCGATATAGTCATAGGAGTAGGCGGGTATGCATCTGTTGGAATGGTTCTGTCAGCGCATTTAAGAGGCATGCCTACTATGATCCTCGAACAGAATTCGGTGCCAGGGGCTGCAAACAGATTTTTAGGAAGGTTTGCGGATGCAATAGCTGTTACATATCAGGAGAGCATTGCTTTTTTCCCGAGGGACAAGACATATCTTACCGGCAATCCTGTAAGAAAAAAGATACTCGACAAAAACACCAGCAGGGACAACGAATTGATTTATTCGTTATTCCCGTTGGAAAAAGGCAAGTTTACAATATTTGTTTTTGGAGGAAGTTCAGGAGCGAGAAGCATAAATTATTCCGTGATGGAAGCATTGAATTACCTGCTGGACTTAAGGCAAAACATTCAATTTCTCCACCAGACTGGCGAGGTGGATTATGAAAAGGTAAAGGAATCTTATAGGAAACTCGGCTTTAATGGTATTGTGGCGCCTTTTATATATCAGATGGCAGAGGCGTATGTATGTTCTGATTTAATTATCTGCAGAGCTGGCGCAACCACCCTGTCTGAGATTACAGCAATGGGCAAACCTGTTATATTGATTCCGTATCCATATGCAGCGGCAAATCATCAGGAAATGAACGCAAGGAAATTAGAAGATATGGGCGCTGCAAAGGTGATACTTGACAGGGATTTGAACGGTGGCAGGCTGGCAAATGCAATAAGAGAGCTATATACCAACGAAGATATGAGGAAGGATATGCAGAAGGCTGCTGTTGCCTTTGGCAGAGCGGATGCGTCTGAGAAGATTGTTGACATGGCATTGAGCATAATTAAGACCGATATGGCAGACAAGACAGTCAATAAACACAGGAGATAGACGTTGTTCAATAGGTATAGAAGCATTCATTTTATCGGGATAGGCGGCGTTGGCATGAGCGGCATTGCAGAGGTGTTGCATAATCTGGGATATGAGGTTACCGGCTCGGATGTGAAAGATTCCGAAACGACAATCAGACTTAAGAATCTCGGGATAAAGGTTTTTACAGGCCACACTGCAGAAAACATTAACAGCGCACATGTGGTAGTCATATCCTCCGCTGTTTCACAAGATAATCCAGAAGTGATAGAGGCAAAGAAGAGGAATATCCCGGTTATCCCGAGGGCGGAAATGCTCGCAGAACTCGGAAGGCTTAAATACAGCGTTCTTATTGCAGGGGCTCATGGAAAGACTACAACGACATCTTTGATAGCGACGATTTTAGGAGAAGGAGGGCTCGACCCCACAGTCGTTATCGGAGGCAAGCTCAAGTCAATGGGCAGCAACGCGAAGCTGGGGCAGGGAGATTATATGGTGGCAGAGGCTGACGAGAGCGACGGCTCGTTTTTAAAGCTTAATCCTACCATTGCCGTTATTACCAACATTGACAGGGAGCATATGGATTATTTCAAGGACATGGATGTATTGAAACAGGCATTTGTATCTTTCGCGGATAAGCTGCCGTTTTACGGGGTGGCTGTTGTATGCAAGGAAGACGAACACATAAGGGATATAATACCGTTCATTCACAGAAAGGTTCTAACTTACGGGTTGTCAGGGGATGCGGATATATATGGGAGAGACATAAAGCATTCCGACATTAAAATGAGCTTTGAGGCTGTTTTTCACGAAGGCTCTCTCGGCAGGTTCAGCATTCCTATACCAGGCATTCACAATGTTCTAAACAGCCTCGCTGCAATAGCGGTCGCTGTGGAGCTTCAGATACCTGTAGAGACCATCTCAAAGGCGCTTGGCTCATTCGGAGGCATTCACAGGAGATTTGAATTCAAGGGAGAGGTTAATGGCATTAAGGTCTTTGACGATTACGGGCATCATCCATCCGAGGTAAAGGCTGTGCTTGGAGCCGCAAAGGAGTGTCTCAAGGATCATAGGCTCTTTGTCCTGTTTCAGCCTCATCGTTATACGCGCACGCGCGATTTGATTGACGAGTTCGCAGCAAGCTTCGATAACATAGACAGGCTTTTTCTTATGGACATATACCCTGCCGGAGAAAAGCCGATAGAAGGCATAAACTCGGGACTGCTTTTAGAGATGATAAAAAAATCAGGGCTTAAAGATGTCAGTCATATTCCGGACAGGAGCGAGATGATCAACAAGATAAAGTCCGAGATGAAGTCGGGAGATGTACTGATAACCCTCGGCGCCGGAGATGTGTATAAGATGGGTGAACAAATATTGAAAAGCCTATGACTTATGATGCTCTAGCCGGATATTGCGCTTCAAAAAATATCGACATCAGGTTTAATGAACCGATGTCCAAGCATACATCCCTCCGTATCGGAGGCCCCGCGGATATAGCAATATTTCCTGATGAAAATACCGTGCCCGAAATTCTTAAGATTCTGATTTCCGAGCACATCGAATATACAGTTGTAGGCGGCGGAACAAATATCCTCGTGAAAGACAGCGGCATCGAGGGCGCTGTTGTTTTTACATCCAACATGAATACCATCGGACAGGAGACAGACACGGAATGCATCTGTGTGCAATCCGGTTGTTCCCTCCAGAAGGTTATCAATATCTGTGTTGAACATGGGCTTTCCGGCATGGAGGGTCTTGCAGGAATTCCGGGTTCTGTGGGAGGAGCAATTGCAGGGAATGCAGGCTCTTTTGGATGCGAGATAAAGGATGTGGTTAAATCAGTCAATTTATTAATGGCTGATGGAGACATGAAAGAATTATCTGCAAGTGATATGGGCTTTCAATATAGGAGCGCAAAGATCCCTTCCAATTCTATTATTCTCAGCGCAACTTTATCATTTAAAAAAGATGAACCATTTGAAATTAAAAAAAGGGTCACAGAATTCATCAATGAAAAGAAATCGAAACAGCCTATATCAAAACCTTCTGCGGGTTGTGTTTTTAAAAACCAGAAAGATATATCCGCAGGCAGGCTTATAGATGAGGCAGGCTGCAAGGGCATGAGAATTGGAGACATAGAGGTCAGCCCGATGCACGCCAATTTTTTCGTAAACAACGGCAAAGGAACAGCAGATGATTTTCTGAGGCTCATGGATGCTGTCAGCGGAAAGGTTAAAGAAAAATCCGGCATCATTCTTGAGCCTGAGATAAGGATTATAGGGAGGACCTCATAGGATTGGAGATATTATGCGTTTCCCTGATAAAATAGAAAACAAAAAAATTAGAGGCAATGATAAATGCTGACGGATAAGCGAATAGGGGTTCTTGCAGGCGGGGCATCCGCTGAGAGGGAGGTCTCTCTTAAAAGCGGAAATACGATTTATAAAGCGCTTCTAAGCAGAGGCTATAATGCGGTATTTATTGATGCGTCAGATAATCTCTGCGATGACCTGAAACGAGAGAAGATCGAAATCGCGTTTATTGCCCTTCACGGGGGATACGGCGAAAATGGCGCTATTCAGGGGCTACTTGAGGTTATGGGAATACCTTATACCGGCTCAGGCGTGCTTGCCTCTGCTCTGGCAATGGACAAGGAAGCGTCGAAAAAGATATTCCTTTATCACAATATTCCCGTAACTCCATTTGTCGTGATAGAAAAAGATAATCTCAAATCTCAAATTTCAAATCTCAAATCTCAATTCGTAATGCCGTGGGTCGTTAAGCCTGTTTCCGAGGGCTCAAGCATAGGCGTGAATATAGCGAAGAGCGAGACAGAACTTGATAGCGCGATAGAGGACGCTTTTAATTATGGCAAAAAAATAATCATCGAGAAATACATAAAAGGAAAGGAAATACAGATAGGCATACTCGGTCAGCGCGCTCTCGGAGGAGTAGAAGTAAGGCCTACAAAGGAGTTCTACAGCTATGAGGCGAAATACACGCAGGGTCTCACCGAATATATACTTCCACCGCAGGTAAACGATTCGGAGTATGAGATGTTGCAATCAACGGCTCTCAGGGCGCACAATGCTCTCGGCTGCAGCGGTGCGACAAGGGTTGACCTTATCCTCGACAGCTTTGGAAAAGCATATGTGCTTGAAGTGAACACAATTCCAGGAATGACAGAAACAAGCCTGCTACCCAAGATAGCGAGGCTTGCAGGCATGGGGTTTCCAGATTTAATAGAGGCGATTCTTAAGCTTGCTCTAAAAACAGCGCCTGTTTCAGATAATTTGTCCAGTTAGTCTAATCACTTATGGAGAAAAGGAACATTAGGACATTAAGAAGGAAACAGGAAAGGAAAAAGTTTAAATCTGCCATTTTTCTGTTTCTTCTCGTCATCTTTGTAAGCGCCGTCATATATTTTTTCGCAAAGAACTTCATTATTGCTAAAGAGACAATAACCATCGGCAATCATCATCTCAAAAAAGACGAAATTAAATCGTTGACAGGGATAAGAAATAATGACAGGCTTTTTGGCGTCCGCAGCAGCGAAATTTATAAGAGATTGAAGACATCCCCGTGGATAAAGGACGCAGTAATACGAAAAGAAATGACAGGCATAAACACAGGCAGATTTTTTATAAATGTTTTAGAGGCTGTGCCGCTTGCTATTTTTAGCAGGGATGATGCGTATTACCTGATAGATAACAGCGGTAACATGCTTGAACAGTTAAAGGAAGGGACAGTTTTGTTTCTGCCTGTAATAAAGGGGATGGATCCTGATAAAGACAGGGATGCCTATATGGAGGCTGTTAAGTTTGCCGGCATACTTCGCGATAAAAAAGTATTGTTCAACGGCGGCAATGTCGAGATAACAGGTCGGAGACCTGAGGATATTACGCTAATAATTGATAATGTCCACATAATAATAGGTTCCGGTGATTTTGACAGGAAACTTGACAAACTGCAAATTGTCAGGGATGAGATAGCAAAAAGAAATATATCGGTTGAATATTTCGATTTGAGGTTTGAAGATAAGATAATAGTAAAACCATCAGTTCCTGCCAATGACAAGTCTGGGGATAAGACTCACAAGAGCAAATCCAAAAAGAGGCAAGGGTGAGACAACGGAATAGAAACAGCAATATAGTTGCAGCTCTGGATATAGGCACAACAAAGATATGCGCCATAGTGGGAGAAGTTCATGAAGACGGGATTAATGTGCTGTCCGTAAGTTCCTATCCTTCCCATGGTATCAGAAAGGGCATAGTGGTTGATATAGAGGCTGCGGTTAACTCCATAAAAAAGGCAGTCGCATCTGCGGGCGAGCAAACAGGCATTCCTATATCAAAGGCATACATTGGGATTGCCGGCAATCATATAAAAGGTTTTGACAGTTATGGGGCTATTGGTATAAATGGCAGGGAGGTGAGCCATGAAGATGTTGAAAGGGCGATTAATTCAGCCAGTGCAGTGAACATGCCTTTGGACAGGGAAATACTCCATGTATTTCCGACCGATTTTATCCTTGACGGACAGGAAGGGATAAAGGATCCTGTTGGGATGGCTGGGGTTAAGCTTGAAGTGAATGTTTATATTGTAACTGGCGCTGTTGCGTCTGTTCAGAACCTGCTTAAGTGCTGCGAGCTATCAGGGCTTGAGGTTGTAGATTTGATTCTGCAGCCGCTTGCCTCAGCAGAGATTACCCTTACTAATGATGAACGGGAAATAGGCGTTGCCCTTGTGGATATAGGCGGCGGCACAAGTGATATTGTTATATACAAGAACGGATGGATGAGGCACACTGCGGTTGTGGGCATAGGGGGCAATCATTTTACAAACGATATATCAATTGGTTTAAAAATTCCCTTTGATGAGGCAGAGAGGGTTAAAAAGAAATATGGCACAATGCTGTCAGAAACTGACGATATGACAGAGATCGAGATAGTATCCATTGACGGCCAAGTAAAACATATACCGGCAAGATATATATCGGAGATAATACAGCCGAGAGGCGAGGAACTGCTGGAGCTTGTGAGGGAAGAGATAAATATGTCAAATAATAACGGGGTAGAGATATCCAGAATTGTGTTTACAGGAGGTTCATCTTTACTTTTAGGCATTGACAGGATGGCTGAGGCTATACTGTCAATGCCGGTAAGAATAGGGTACCCTCAACTAAATTGTCATGACTCTTTGCAGAATAAAATTGCTGATATTTCTGTCAGGGATTATAATAGAAATTATGATATACAGGGATTGAAGACAGAGTTCAATAGTCCTATGTACTCTACCGGTATCGGGCTTTTGCTGTATGGCGCAGACACAATCATGCATCCCGATAAAGCTGCATCTTCCAGCGGCATGTTTAACAGGATTGTGAATAATGTGATAGATTGGTTTAAAAGGATAAAAGGCAAATAATAATTTATATATATCGAGAAAATTAGATAAACCTAAGGGGGAGGCATGTTTGAATTAGAAGAAGTTGACAGGCTGGTCGCAAAGATAAAAGTCATCGGAGTCGGGGGAGGAGGAGGCAACGCAATAAACAGCATGGTCGCTTCAAAAAATCTACTTGGAGTTGAGTTTGTTGCAGTTAATACAGACAGTCAACATCTCGATGCCTCATTGGCGTCTGTAAAAGTTCAGATAGGCGTGGAACTGACGAAGGGACTTGGCGCAGGTTCAAATCCGGCTATTGGAAGGCAAGCTGCCCTTGAAGATAAGGACTCAATAATAAGTTGTATTGAAGGCGCTGATATGGTATTCATTACTGCCGGGATGGGCGGTGGAACAGGCACTGGCGCAGCGCCTGTTGTGGCAAATATTGCAAAGGAATTGGGAATTCTTACAGTGGGAGTAGTTACAAAGCCTTTTTATTACGAAGGCAGGAAACGGGCAATGAATGGCGAGGAAGGGATCAGAGAACTGAAAAAGTATGTGGATACGCTGATAGTTATACCAAATGACAGGATCCATCTTGTTGTGGAAAAGGGCACGCCATTGCTTAATGCATTTTTAGTTGTCAACGATGTGCTGAGACAGGCTGTACAGGGCATCTCTGATCTGGTGCTCTTTCCGGGTCTCATAAACCTTGATTTTGCAGATATTAAATCAATAATGGTAAATGCCGGAAGGGCTGTAATAGGGATGGGAACAGGGAAGGGCGAGGGCGGAGCTTTTGAAGCAGCGAAAAAGGCCATATCCAACCCTTTGCTTGAAGAATCTTCCATTGAGGGCGCAAAGGGAATTTTAATAAACATTACAGGAGGGTTGAACTTGTCCATTGATGCTGTTCAGGAAGCGGCATCTCTTATACATGATTCTGCTCATGACGAGTCCAATATAATACTTGGTGCAGTCATAAACCCTGATATGGAAGATGATGTAAGGGTTACTGTAATTGCAACAGGGCTTGAAGACAGGGTCGAGAAGGCAGATCTGCCCCAGATAAAGAAATGGACACCAAAGAAAGAGCCTATTACCTTAAAGGGGTCTGAAAGGATTTTGTCAAAGTCCATGGAGATCCCTTCGCGAGAAGTTGAGGAGGCAGCAGACACTGTCACACCTGATGTGCAAGATAAGGTTAGCGAGGAAAAAAGAGAAGAGGTCAGCAGAAAATTTATAGAGAAGAATCTTTTTGACATTTCAGAGGATATTTATGACATCCCTACTTTCTTGAGGAAACGAAAAGAGAGTTAATAGGCTTATCTGCGGGTGTAATGAACCGGAAACTTGTTGAAAAAATAGATGCCCTTCTCCTAAAGGAGAAGGGCGCTATATTTAAGAACGCCGGCGGTAAGATAAGTATATGTCTTATTTATCCAAATACATATCATGTTGGCATGTCGAACCTTGGCTTTCAAGGCATTTATGGTCTTCTGAACAAGAGAGAAGATGTTGTATGCGAGAGGGCATTTCTGCCTGACGACAGCGACATTCAGGAATATATACGCACAAGCACGCCTATATTTTCATATGAATCCAAAAGACCTTTAAGTAAATTCGATATAATTGCCTTTTCTGTTTCGTTTGAAAACGACTATCCGAATATCCTGAAGATACTTGATATTGCAAAGATACCCTTTACCTCAGACGAAAGAACCAAATATCATCCGTTTCTTATAGCGGGCGGCGTCTGCTGTTTTTTTAATCCTGAGCCGATAGCGCCGATATTTGACATCATCTTTGTGGGCGAGGCAGAGGAGTCTCTTAATAAATTTCTAAATATTTACAGCAGAACACAGAAGACAGAAGACAGGAGACAGATTAAGGAAAACGCTATGAGTATCGAGGGTATTTACATTCCTGAATTTTATCAGATTGATTACAACCCTGACGGAACAATATTGAGGAAAATTCCTATTAATAGTGCCCCTGAAAAGATAAAGAGAACATATCTTAAAGATTTATCCCTTTCCCCTATAACAACTGCGATTACCACGCCTGAATCCGGGTTTTCAAATATGTATCTTATCGAGGCGATGAGAGGATGCCCTTGGGATTGCAGATTTTGTCTCGTGGGGCATATTTATAGTCCCGCAAGGAAAAAAGACTTGGAGACCATCACAGCGGAAATAGAAAAAGCCAAGGACATGACATCAAAGATAGGATTGATTGGCCCGTCTCTTACGGATTATGTTCACATTAAAGATGTCCTCTGTATTGATGGCGTTGATTTCTCTATAACATCTCTCCGCGCAAGCGCAAAAAGCGCGGAGCTTATCGAGCTTCTCAAAGGACTCAAGAGTGTATCAATCGCTCCAGAGGCAGGAACTGAAAGGATGAGAAGGATTGTCAATAAAAAGATAACGGAGCAGGATATACTTGATACATCTGGCCTTATTCTGAATGCAGGCATAGAGAATCTCAGGCTTTATTTCATTATCGGACTTCCCGGAGAGACGGAGATAGATGTTTCCGGCATTGTAGAGCTTGTGAAAAAAGTGCGGCGGCTCTCAGCGAGAGGGAATATCATATTGAGCGTCAGCACCTTTGTGCCAAAGCCATTTACCCCTTTTCAGTGGCATCCGATGGAGCCGCTCGATCCTGTGAAGGATAAGCTGCGGTTCATTAAAAAAGAATTGCGGAATGAAAAAGGCATTAAGGTCTTTCACGACGTGCCCAAGTATGCGCATATGCAGGGGCTTTTCTCGATGGGAGACAGAAGAGTATTCAATGTCCTTAAAGAGATGATAAAGACAGATGATTATAAATCGGCATGTCTTAGGGCAGGAGTGGATATCGCCTTTTATATTTTCAGGCAGAAAGACTTTAATGAAATTCTGCCGTGGGATTTTATAGATACGGGCATATCAAAAGAAAAATTATGGGATGAATATGTTAGGGCTTTATCTCAAAAATAAAATCTATTTCTATGGGCGAATTCAAAGGAAGCGCGGAGACGCCGACTGCTGCACGTGCATGTCTTCCTGCCTCGCCGAATATCTCGAATAAAAGATCCGACGCGGCATTTAAGACCTTCGGCTGTTCTGTAAAATCATGGGCAGATGCGACATAGCCGTTGAGCTTTACGCACCTTTTAATCTTATCAAGATTGCCGACCTGAGCTTTTAAAACCGATAAAGCATTTATAACGCACTGCCTCGCGCATTCCTGAGCTTCTTCGATTGATACGGATTCTCCAATTTTTTCTGAAACTTGGCCGGAAACTTGGCCTGTCTTGATGAGCTTGCCGTCTTTCAATGGAAGGGTACCGCTTAAAAAAAGCAGATTGCCTGCCTGAACGCAAGGAACATATGAGCCGAGCGGCTTAGGCGCTTCGGGAAGCGTGATGCCTAATTTTTCGAGTTTATCTTCTACGCTCATATTTATCGGCTATTTTAACACAAGTGATTGGGTTTTCCATGTTTAGCAGGAACATGTTTTAATTTCAGTCCGAGAATTTTAAAAGTCAAGTTATATTTTTCTCGGCTTGACCCTATTGTTATGCTGATTTTTTATACTCGATTTCACAGATATCCCATATCTTTTTGTAATTTTCGATTGATGGGAAACGACCTCTATTAGCAAGGGTTCTAAAAGTGTTACCGTCCCTTTCCCTAATAATGTGCTTTTCAAATATTACATCATGGTAATTATTCCATTGCCCCTCTTTTTTAGGGATTGGATAGCGGCCACTCCAAATAATAATCTCGGAAAGAAGCTCTAAAGTGCATTCTTGGTCTTTAGTAAGACTAACTCCAGAATTCTTAGATAATTGAATAAGATTATGATTAGTTCCGAAGCTTTTAGATTTAGCCAAGATAATCGCTTTCAGAAGGAGTTCAATCGACAAACCGGCATTGTAATAATACGCAATTGAGGGGCTGCTTTCTGAACTACCTTTAAGCAGAATAGCTGCTTCATTAAACGAACACGCTCTATTAAACCAGTTTTCTGTGTTATCTCCCTGTTCGTCGAATGTAAATCCAAATATTTCTCTAGCTTTTTTCTTACTTAGGGTCAAAATTAGTATCCCATTTCATCAGCATAACATTGTCTTTTATACTGCTGCGATATTTTTATTGATAATATGTCCAAAAAAACCTTTCAGAGATATTTTCAGAACATAAAATAAATGAATTTTTCCATATAATATTAAAATTAGTAATATTATACCGTTTCCGTATAAGCTATGGGGAAATTATATAGAATGTCTCGGTTGTTGTTTATCTCAACTTCTCTATAAACTCTTTAGCGCTTTTTAGCGCGCCTTTTACAATATCCACACGGTGTAACAATCCTCTGTAATAGCCTGCAATGTGGAGTTCGTCATAAAGGTCGTCAAACTCTTTTAAAAGTTTGCCGTTATGAGTAGAAATATATTTTTGGAGGGCTTTACGGTATTCTTCAACTTTTTTAGGGAGTTCTTTTTTTGGCAGTCCCTTTTTGAGAAGACTTTCTTCGATAGCCTTTAATACGCCGAGATACGCTACCCCGCAGGCTGACTTGACATGCTTTTCGTCGGAGTAGCGATTCCCCTCAATCGGAGACTTGCGTAAGAGTTCTTTTGCATTTTCAAGGTATCTGACGGCCTCTTTCATGTTTTTATTATAACCTATCCTACAACCCCAATTCCTCTGGCACTCCGATCCTTCCGAGCACTGCCGATGCAGTCGCTACTGCAGGATTAGATAAATATACCTCGCTCTCAGGATGTCCCATTCTTCCCACAAAGTTTCTGTTTGTGGTTGCAAGTGCTCTCTCTCCTTTTGCTAAGATTCCCATGTGCCCGCCGAGACAAGGCCCGCATGTAGGTGTCGAGACAACCGCTTCAGCGTCTATGAATATATCGAGGAGTCCTTCCTTCATTGCGTCTTTGTAAATCTGCTGTGTTGCTGGGATTACTATCATCCTTACATTCGGATTGACCTTCCTGCCTTTTATGATTTGTGCGGCCTCTCTCAAGTCTTCGAGCCTTCCGTTTGTGCATGAGCCAATAACTACCTGGTCTATTGTAATATGCGAAAGTTCTGTTGCCGGTTTCGTATTTGACGGCAGGTGAGGACACGAAACGGTTAAGGGTATTTTTGAACAGTCGTATTCCCTAATCTCTACATATTTTGCGTCAGCATCGGATGTATAAAACTTGTATGGTCTTTTTGCCCTTCCTTTTACATATTCTTCTGTTATTGCATCGGGCATTATGATGCCGTTCTTTCCTCCTGCCTCAATCGCCATGTTACACATTGTGAGCCTTCCGTACATAGGGAGGTTTCTTATTGCCTCTCCTTCAAGCTCCATTGCCATGTATAATGCGCCGTCAACTCCGATGTCTCCTATTGTGTGTAGGATCAGGTCTTTTCCGCCTACCCATTTGTTGAGCTTTCCGTAATAGATAAATTTCATGCTCTCTGGAACCTTGAACCAGCATTCTCCTGTTGCCATAGCAGCGGCTACATCTGTGGAGCCAACACCAGTTGCGAATGCTCCGAGAGCTCCGTAAGTGCATGTGTGGCTGTCAGCGCCGATGACTAAATCTCCGGGGCCGACAAGTCCCTGTTCAGGAAGCAGGGCATGCTCCACACCCATTCTGCCGACCTCAAAATATAGTCCGAGATGATATTCTTTTGAGAAATCCCTGAGCATTTTGCATTGCTCGGCAGCCTTTATGTCTTTCTGCGGTGCGAAATGATCTGGGATAAAGGCAACACGATTTTTATCAAAAACATCCTTTGCTCCTGTCTTTTTGAATTCCTGAATAGCTATGGGCGCAGTAATGTCATTGGCAAGTATAAGGTCAACCTTCGCATTTATCAATTCTCCTGCAGATACCTCTTTCTTACCGCAATGCGCCGCAAGTATCTTCTCTGTAATGGTCATGTATCCTCCAAAGGTTACTGTTATTTAAGTGTTAATTATAGCCTCTTAAAGATATAATTGACAAGAATAACTCATATTGATAAAATGTTTTCTAACTATATTTGTTGATGGAGGATAGGGAATGAATTTCCAACTACAGGCTCATAATATTGATCTTAGCGAGGAGATAAAGAAAGAAATTCGCTCAAAGGCAGAGAAGTTAAAGGAATTTCATGAGCGGATTAACCGTTGCAGGGTTGTTGTGGATATGCCGCATCGTCATTCCCGTGAAGGGATATTATATGATGTGCGCATTGATATGACAGTTCCGGGCGCTGAGATTGTAATTAAAAGACAGGCAAATGAGGATTTAAATGTGGCAATAAGAGACGCTTTTGATGTAGCCCGCCGCAAGTTGGAAGACCATGCAAGGCTCCTCAGAGGGGATATAAAATACCATGAGGAATTGCCTCATGCCAGCATAAGCGCTTTGTTCTTAGATGAAGGCTATGGTTTTTTGGCTACATCTGACGGGAAGGAGATATACTTTCACGGACACAGCGTGATAAATTGTGATTTTAAACATCTGAGTGTTGGAATGAAAGTCCGTTTTGTTGAAGAGTCAGGGGAAAAGGGGCTGCAGGCAAGCACAGTAACCGTAATTGAGGAATAGAATATCTAAGAGAAATCAAGCCTTAAAATTATCTCTCCGGAAATCTTTTCATCTTTCTTTCCTCTTTATCCATACCCATTTCAAATAACATATCCTGAACTTCATGGAATTTCCGTATCTTTATCTCTTCACGGCATCTCTGTAGTTCAACGGCAGTCTTTGCTCTGGATATGCAATTTTTAAGTTCAGACACTCCTATTTCCAATGTCCCGATATCTTCGAGTATCTGTGCTTTTTTCTGCTCTAAACCTGAATCAGCGCTACGGTCATCAGAATAAGCCGGCTGAAAAGACAAGAGGAAAATAAAAGCTGCGATTATGTAAAAATAAAGAGTTTTACCTTGCATTTTCTTCTCCTTGATTAATTTTATCTCTTTCTGATAATTAGTTTATTTAGGGCGTTTATATACGCCTTTGCTGCTGCAACAATGATGTCGGTGTCCGCGCCGTGTCCTCTTACGCTCTTGCCGTCTTCTTCGAGCGAGACAGTTACTTCTCCGAGAGCGTCCATCCCGCCGGTTACGCTTTTTACCTCGAATTTTAAAAGATTGCTCTTTGTCTGTGTAATAGCTGCAATAGCCTTGTATACGGCGTCAACAGGGCCATCTCCATGTTCCATTTTTTCAACAACATCATTGTTGACCTTCAGCTTCAATGCAGCAGTAGGCTTTACGCTTATGCCACTTGATATAGAGAGGTCAACAAGGCTGTATGTCTCAGGGATTTTTGATACTTCCTCTGAAACGAGCGCCTCCAGATCCTCATTAAAGATGTCTTTTTTCTGATCCGCAAGGTGCTTGAACTTTTTAAAGGCAGTATCAATCTCTTCTGCACTCAATTCATAACCCAATTCCTGAAGCCGATCTTTAAACGCGTGCCTGCCTGAATGCTTTCCGAGCACCAGCTCCGTTTTCTGTAAGCCTATATCCTCGGGCCTGATTATCTCATATGTCATTTTTTCCTTGAGCAGGCCGTCCTGATGGATGCCTGATTCATGTGCAAATGCGTTTGCGCCGACTATAGCTTTGTTCGGCTGTACTGCCATGCCTGTAATTCTCGTTATCAGTCTGCTTGTCCTGATGATCTCTTTTGTGTTTATATTCGTGTCGGCGTTGTAAAAATCCTTGCGTGTCTTTAAACCCATGACAATCTCTTCCATAGAGCAGTTTCCTGCCCTTTCTCCAATGCCGTTTATAGTGCATTCCACCTGTCCTGCACCGTTGATTATCGCAGCGAGGGAGTTTGCAACAGCCAATCCAAGGTCATTATGGCAGTGCACTGAGATAACCGCCTTATCTCCGATCCTGTCTCTGATAGCCTTAATCATATTCCCGAACTCTACCGGCGTGATATATCCTACGGTATCAGGAATGTTGACCGTTGACGCTCCTGCCTCGATTACAGCCTCAAGCACTTCCAGCAGATAAGGAATTTCTGTTCTCGTCGCATCCATTGGCGAGAACTCAACATCTTCAACAAGGCTGCGCGCGAATTTCACCATTTCAACAGATCTCTTTAAAGCCTCTTCGCGGCTGACCCGGAACTGATATTTAAGGTGTATATCAGATGTGGAATGAAATGTGTGGATCCTCTTCATCGGCGCACCCTTAATCGCTTCGTATGCGCTCTTTATGTCATCTTCTTTTGCGCGCGCCAGTCCTGCAATAGTTGCGCCTTTTACTTCATCCGCTATGCGCTTGACAGCGTCGAAATCTCCTGGCGATGCAAACGGGAATCCTGCCTCAATAATGTCAACGCCGAGCTTTACAAGCTGTTTTGCGACCTGTATTTTTTCATCCACATTCATGGATGCGCCGGGCGACTGCTCGCCGTCTCTCAATGTCGTGTCGAATATCTTGATTATTCTCATTTTGGCCTCATTTTTGCTCCGCCGTATATCCTCCAGCTTCTATCTCATGCCTTGCCCTTCCTCTTTTTATAAGAAGAACGACATTTTCAATTATACCCCAAAGGAGGTATGTCATGGCAAAGATGAATATGGCTGTTGAAGGATGCACAAAAAGGACAAAAAGGGCTATGACAAACACAATCAATGCCCAGAACGGTTTTCTTTCCTTGAAGTCGATCTCCTTCAATCCATGATAACGGAGTGTGCTGACCATCAGCAAGGATAGAAGTATTGTGATAATCAGGAAAAATATATTTCTCCCGGGAATCCCTGTTTTAAACTCATAGTAAAAAATTATGATTGATGCCAGGATGGTAGCAGCCCCTGGTATAGGCATGCCTTTGAATGCCTTTGAACCAGGCGCTCCTGTCTGCACATTGAATCTCGCGAGTCTCAGAGCTCCGCATGCAACAAACAAAAAAGCAGCAGCCCATCCCACCCTTCCGAACGGCATGAGCGCCCATTTATACATCATTATTGACGGAGCGATGCCAAATGCAACGAGATCTGAAAGCGAATCGAGTTCAATGCCGAACCTCGTGCTTGTGTTTGTGAGTCTGGCAATCCAGCCGTCAAGCCCGTCGAATATATTTGCAAGAATTATTGCCCATGCCGCATGAAGAAAATTACCGTTTATTGCGGACAGTATTGCGTAAAAGCCCGCGAACATACCGCAGAGCGTTAGAGTATTGGGTAGAAGATATACGCCTTTTTTGGGTGTTATATTTATATCTCTTTTTTTGACTCTCATAGCCGTTTAACAGGTCATGCCTGACAATGACTCGCGTTTTATAATGCCTATAACTGTTTCTCCAGCCTTTACTTTATCCCCAATCCTGATTTTAATATCAGCATCTTTTGGCAGATAGACATCGAGTCTCGAACTGAATTTTATTATTCCGTAACGTTCCCCTTTTTTTAACCTATCATTTAATTTTACCCTGCATACGGCCCTTCGCGCAAGGAATCCAGCCACCTGACGGACAAGGATTTTGCCGTGCTTCGTATTCATCACCATAGCAATATTTTCATTTTGTAAGGAAGCTTCATGCTTGAATGCGGACAAAAATCTGCCGGGGGTATGGACTACGGACTCCACTGTGCCATCGCAAGGAGCCCTGTTGACATGGACATTCAATGGAGACATGAAGATGCTCACTTGCAGGGCGTCGCATTTTAAATATTGTCCTTCGCGCACATTCTGTATAAGTATGACCCTTCCGTCAGCAGGGGAAACGAATATGTTTTCTCCATCAGGTATTTGTCTCTCAGGGTCTCTGAAGAAATATGCCATAAAGAGCGTCAAAACAAACGGCAGGAAGGCTGTCAATGCCCCTCCTGCGATATAGGAGATTATTGTAATAACGCCAAAGAAACCGATGAACGGATAGCCTTCAGGTGCGAGTTTGAACATAAGAAATTATAACATTAAAGCAGAGATATTGAGCAATTCCATAATCCGTAGCCAAACATTTACAGAAACAAATCAGGCACGGGTGAAAAGGCTTTATCAGCGATACCTTAGCGCCGATCCCTCCGCCATTAGAGGCAATTTCAATATCACCCTTTGCATTCAGCAGCATAAACAGGCATTTAATAATCTTATCGCATTGATAAAGACTTTGAAGCCGTGCCTGCTTTGCTTGATTGCGGATTATGGGCAATTACGATCAAGGATTTTTTGTCCAAAATTTAATCAAATACTGTATAATTAAATATGAAATTCGAGTGGGATGATGCCAAGAGCAAGACGAACAAGGGGAAACATGGCAAAGAAAAAATTAGCTAAGAGCGCGTCTGAATTTGACAGACGATTCGACGCAGGCGAGGACATACATGACCTTATAGATATGTCAAAGGCAAAGATTATTCATCATGGCAAAAAGGTGCGGTTAACGCTGGACATAGCCGAGTCTCTGGTAAACGAGATAGATGATATTCGCCAAAGGATTGGGGTTGACAGGGGCGCATTGATAAAGGTCTGGCTCCACGAGCGCGTAAAGCAGGAAAAGACAGCGATAAAGTAATTTTTTGCGGTAAGGCGATAAATATGGTCAATAGAGACTATATAAAGAAAGAACTTAAAAGGCTTTTCAAGAGTATGGATTTTATCAGCAAGAGATTTCTTGCCGATGAAATCCATGGATTATGCGCACTATATTGCGATGGAAGGGGGTAAATATATATGATTCATAAAAAAATCGCCATGGAGCATGATAAGAAGATTGCTCTTGTTGCGCACGACAACAAGAAGAGTGATCTGGTTGAATGGGCAAAATTCAATCGAGTGCTCTTGGCTCACCACAAGATATATGCAACAGGGACAACCGGCAAGATTTTGGAACAAGAGCTTGGCTTTTAAATTACCAAACTTCAGAGTGGACCATTGGGCGGGGATCAGCAAATCGGTGCCAAGATAGCCGATAGTGAAATCGATTTTCTCATCTTTTTCTGGGATCCGCTCGAACCGCAGCCCCATGATCCAGATGTCAAGGCGCTCTTGCGCATGGCGGTCGTTTGGAACATCCCCATTGCCTGCAATCGCGCTTCTGCAGATTTTATGATCTCCTCTCCATTGATGGATGGCGATTATGATCGTCTTGTGCCGGATTACGATGTGTATCAAACCCGGAAGATAACCGGGGACGACTAAGCAGGTCAAGGTGCAATCGAGTTAGTTGGAGATGACAAGTTGCAAAAAATCATAGTTCAAATGGCTAACCGCCAGTTGGAGCGGACTTAGCCCTGTTGTTTGCTAAGCCAAGCTGCTCAACCGCATCGTTACTGCACTTACGCCTTTGACTTATCTACAAGCTTGCCTTTTTTGAGCCACGGCATCATCGCGCGGAGCTTTCCGCCGACCTCTTCGATTGGATGCCCTTCGCCTTTTCTCGTCAATGCATTGAATACAGGCTTGTTTGCCCTGCACTCAAGCATCCACTCCCGCGCGAATACGCCGTCCTGAATCTCGCCGAGTATTTTCTTCATTTCTTTTTTTGTCTCATCCGTGATTACCCTCGGCCCTCTCGTGAGGTCTCCGTACTGAGCAGTATTGCTTATGGAATATCTCATATTAGAGATGCCGCCTTCGTAAATTAAATCAACAATAAGTTTGATTTCGTGTAGGCATTCGAAATAGGCCATCTCAGGCGCATATCCAGCTTCCACAAGAGTTTCAAAGCCTGCCTGAATTAATGATGTTATGCCTCCGCAAAGAACTGCCTGCTCTCCGAAGAGGTCTGTCTCTGTCTCTTCCCTGAAGTTTGTCTCTATTATTCCAGCTCTTCCCCCGCCGATTGCGGACGCGTATGCGAGCGCAATCTCCTTTGTGTTTTTTGAAGGGTCCTGATGTATCGCTATAAGACAAGGAACTCCGCTTCCTTTTGTGTATTCAGACCTCACAAGATGTCCGGGACCTTTCGGGGCTGCCATGAATACATTAGCGTCGGCAGGAGGTGCGATCTGTCCGAAGTGGATATTGAATCCGTGCGCGAACGCTAAATATACGCCCTTCTTCATGTTAGGCGTGATCTCGGTTTTATATACATCTGACTGAAACTCGTCTGGAAGGAGTATCATTATCACATCCGCTACTTTTGCGGCCTGAGCAGGGGTCATCACCTTAAATCCTGCCTTCGCAGCCTTGTCCCAGCTTGATCCCTTTCTCAGTCCGATAATAACATCCATGCCGCTTTCTTTGAGGTTATTAGCATGTGCGTGTCCCTGGCTGCCGTATCCCATGATTACAATCTTCTTTTTCTTGAGGGCGCTAAGTTTTGCGTCTTTGTCATAATAAATTTTTATCATGTCTACCTCCATTTATATAGTGTTTATATGGTTGTTAAAATAACGAGTTATTATTTTACACATTTTTGGAAATAATTTCTCACATAATTTAAGAGCGTTCAATAAAAAAAGATGACATGGCACAGTATTTCCGCTCATTCTCGACGAACATCCATGTCCGTCTCCGAGGCACCGGCTCGGTTTCGCCATCACGGCGAAAATTCGAGCCGCTGAAACCGCTACAATACAATGCCATGTCATCTTAGATGGTTTTTTGTTATTGGTTCTAAGTTAAAATGGTAAATGGAGAATATCTGGATACTCTTTGCGCTTGTTTCCGCCTTTACCCTTGCCACGAGCGACGCCTTTACAAAAAAGGCGTTGTTAATTCATAATGAGTATCTCATTGCATGGCTGAGGCTTTTGCTTTCACTGCCCATACTCTTTGTGTCTTTGCTTTTTATACCTATACCGCCCCTCGATAAGGATTTTTTTACAGCATTTTTTATCGCATTGCCCCTTGAAGTGGCTGCAACTATACTTTATATAAAAGCGCTCAGGATTTCTCCATTAAGCCTTACATTGCCATTTCTTTCATTGACTCCTGTATTTCTGATAGTTGTTCCATATGTTCTCTTAGGCGAAAGGATTTCTATTTTTGGAGGGATAGGGGTCTTCCTGATCGCAGCAGGAGGTTACACTCTCAATATAAAAGAATTCAAAAAAGGGATATTCGAGCCTTTTATGGCAATAAAAAGAGAGAAGGGTTCAGTTTATATGATAATAGTAGCCCTTATTTTCAGCTTCACTTCGTCTTTGGGCAAGATGGCAATAGAGCACTCATCGCCTGTATTTTTCGGCGCTGCATATATTGCAGTGTTAGTGTTTTTCCTGACTCCTATCGCCTTATATAAAGGAAGAGATGAGTTGAGGCCGGTTTTAAAAAACGGAGCTATAAAGTCAGCAGTTATCCCCGGGATTCTTCAATCAGCAATGATCATCTCACATATGATAGCTATGAGCCTGGCAAACGTTGCGTATATGATCTCTGTAAAAAGGCTGAGTCTGCTAATTGGTGTTTTTTACGGTTACCTTTTTTTTAAAGAATCGGGAATAAAGGAGAGGATGCTCGGCACTGTTCTGATGCTTGCCGGATTTATGCTGATCGTGCTTTATCACTGAGTTGACTATGCTATAATGTTACATGAGTAAGAGATTCGTATTTCTCGCGGTTGCAGTATTCTCTATATTCTTATATCTCACATCTTCATCGTCTGTGGAAAGCAAAAAGCCTGAGGTCATGGTCATTACAGTGAACGGTGTTATAAATCCGATTGCTGCTGAGTATATAGGCAAATCAATAAAAAAGGCGTCTGAGATGAATGCAGAGGCATTAATTATCGAACTGGATACACCGGGCGGTCTCGATACATCTATGAGAAGCATTGTGAAGGACATTATCGGAAGCAGCGTTCCTGTTATTGTATATGTCTCTCCATCAGGCGCCAGGGCAGCATCAGCAGGGGTTTTTGTAACCATGGCTGCCCATGTAGCTGCAATGGCTCCGGGAACAAATATAGGCGCTGCACATCCTGTTGCAGTTGGTGAGAAAATGGATAAGGTTATTGCAGAAAAGGTCACGAATGACACTGCGGCATATATAAAGTCGATTGCAGAGATGAGGGGCAGGAATGTAAAATGGGCTGAGGATGCTGTGCGAAAAAGCGTTTCAGCGACAGAGTCTGAGGCGCTGAAAAATAATATTATAGACCTCGTTGCGAAAGATTTGACGGCGCTTTTTCAGGAAATAGACGGCAGAAAGGTAAAAATTTCTTATGGAGAAAAAACGCTGAAGATAGCCAATGCAAAGCTCATCAGGCACGAGATTGGATTGAGACACAAGATTTTGAATTTAATCAGCGATCCAAATGTCGCCTACTTGCTTATGCTCTTAGGTTTTTACGGCCTGTTTTTTGAATTGACAAATCCCGGTGCAATATTCCCTGGAGTAATCGGCGGTATATGCCTTGTCCTTGCTTTTTACTCATTTCAGACACTGCCGGTTAATTATGCCGGACTTCTGCTTATTGTAATCGGGCTCATTCTTTTTATCCTCGAAGTAAAGGTCACATCTTATGGGATGTTAACTGTTGGCGGCATAATATCATTGGTTCTCGGTTCGTTAATGCTCTTTGAGTCGTCTCTGCCTTTTTTGAAAGTGTCCCTGTCTGTTATCCTTCCTGCTGCTATTGTGACTGCCCTCTTTTTCGTGCTTACATTCAGGCTTGCTTACAAGGCATACAAAAGAAAACCTGTCACAGGCGCAGAGGGTCTTGTTGGTCTTGAAGGTATTGCTAAGACAGAGATTACTCCTGACAGAGGGATGGTTATTGTTCATGGTGAATACTGGTCTGCATATTCAGATGAAGTTATCGGGAAAGATGATAAAGTAGTTGTTGAGGATGTAAAGGGATTAAAGATCAGGGTTAAGAAAATCAAGAGTTAACAATTGTGGAATTATTTCTGCTGAATAAATTAAAATTCTTCAAATCCGTAATTCATTATTCGTAGTTTGCAATTTATGAAAGCATTGGTTACAGGCGCAACTGGCTTCATTGGAAGCCATCTCACTGATGCCCTTTTGAGAAATGGGTTTGATGTTTATTGCCTTGTAAGAAAAACATCAAATCTGAGATTCATTGAGGGACTTAATGTCAGATTAATACACGGAGATTGTACAGACAGGCAATCACTGAACGAAGCTGTAAAAAATATTGATTACGTGTTTCATCTCGCCGGACTTACAAAGGCATGCTCTGAGGAAGATTATTTTAATGCTAATGTAAAAGGGACAGAGAATATAGTTAGAGCGGTACTTGACAATAACCCCCGCATACGGAGGTTTGTTTATCTGAGCAGTCTCGCTGCTGCGGGGCCAAGCTGTGATGAAAGGCCGCTTGGAGAGGATTGCAAAATGAGGCCCGTATCTGTGTATGGTAAAACGAAGCTGGAAGGGGAAAAAATAGTTTTAGCGCACAGCAAAGATTTGCCTTCAACAATTATAAGGCCTCCTGCAGTTTATGGCCCGCGAGATAAGGATTTACTCGTTTTCTTTAAAATGATCAGGACTGGAATCGTCCCGTATTGGGGCAGATGTTACTATTCATTTATCTATATAGAAGACTTGATAAATGGTATAATACTTTCTACTTTGAACACAGAGGCAGAGGGAGAGATTTTTTTTATGTCAGATGGCAATATTTATTCGAGCGATGATATTATTGACGCCGTATCCGATGCTGTGCAAAAAAAGCCGTTGAAGCTGAGTATGCCCAGATTTATTATGCCGCTTCTGGGATTTATATCTGAAAAGACGAGGGGTGTGAATATAATCAATCCGGATAAGATAAAGGAGATGAGACATTCTTACTGGATTTGCGATGTGGCTAAGGCGGTATCGGTCTTGAAATTTAAACCAAAAGTAAAGATAAAGGAAGGAACAAGATGGACAGCAGACTGGTACAGGATACATCGGTGGCTATGAACGAAAAGATAGAAAACAGAAGACAGAAGACAGACATATTTGAGAAGTGTTTTAAGTTTAAGACTGCAAAAGAGCTTCAGAGAGCGGGGGTCTATCCGTTCTTCAGGATAATAGAGAGCGCGCAGGATCCTGAAGTGATCATGAACGGCAAGAGGATGATAATGGTCGGGTCGAATAATTATTTAGGACTCACGAATCATCCAAAGGTTAAAGAAGCTGCAATCGAAGCTGTGAAGAAATATGGGACAGGCTGCGCAGGTTCAAGGTTTTTGAACGGCACACTCGATATCCATGTAAAACTCGAAGAAAAGCTTGCGCGTTTCATGAAAAAAGAGGCTGCCCTTGTGTTCTCTACAGGGTTTCAGGTAAATCTGGGAGTAATATCTGCCCTTGTCGGGAAAGATGACGTGGTCATTATCGACAAGATGGACCACGCGAGCATCGTTGACGGCTGCAGGCTTTCATACGGAGAAATCAAGCGCTTCAGGCATAATGATATGGCTGACCTTGAGAGAGTGCTGAATGATAATAATGACAGGGGTAAGCTTGTAGTGGTTGACGGTGTCTTTAGCATGGAGGGAGACATTATTAATCTTCCGGAAGTGGTAAGTTTAACAAAGAAACATGGAGCAAGACTTTTAGTTGATGATGCCCATGGCATCGGTGTGTTAGGAAAGACAGGCAGGGGAACAGTAGAGCATTTTGGATTGGAAAACGAAGTTGATCTGATAATGGGAACTTACAGCAAATCTCTGGCATCAATAGGAGGGTTTATCGCCGGGGATACTGATATTATTCATTATATAAAGCACGTTGCAAGGGCATTGATATTCAGCGCAAGCCCACCACCTGCATCGATAGCGGCAGTGAGTGCGGCTGTCGATATAATAGAAAATGAGCCTGAGAGGATAGAAAGGCTCTGGGAAAATACGCATAAGATGCTTAAGGGCTTTAAAGACTTGGGCTTTGACTTGGGACCGAGTGAGACGCCGATTATACCGATTATTGTTGGAGAAGATGAAGTTGCCTTTAAATTCGTGATGATGCTTCAGGAAGAAGGAGTATTTGCTAATGTTGCTGTCTCACCGGCGGTGCCACATGGGAAAGCCCTTATAAGAACGAGTTACATGGCTATTCATACTGACGAGCATCTCGATAAAGTGCTTGATGCATTCAAAAAGGTCGGAAAGGCGCTTGGATTGATATAGGCAATGCCTTTTGAAATAAAAGAAGTCAAATCGAAATCAGACCTTAGTGCCTTTATAAAATTTCCTCTCGATCTTTATAAGGACGACAAACTTTATGCGCCTCAGTTAACACGAGATTTAAAAACACACTTTTCTCAGAAGAATCCCTTTTTAAAGCATGCTGATGTCAGGTTTTTTCTCGCATTAAAGGATGGAAAGATTGCAGGCCGCATAGCTTGCATAATCAATCCAGACCACATCAGGTTCCATAATGAAAAGGCAGGTTTTTTCGGTTTTTTTGAGTGTGTTAATGATAGCGATATCTCCAATGCCTTGTTAGGAAAAGTTCAGAATGAATTGAAAAATCGGGGCATGGAGATTATGCGCGGGCCTATGAATTTTTCCACAAATGAGGAGTGCGGATTTCTTATTGAAGGATTCGACTCATCGCCCATGCTTATGACGCCTTATAATCCGCCATATTATAATGATTTGATGACAGCCTTCGGCATGTCAAAATCAAAAGATCTCCATGCATATATTTACGATATGCATGAGGAATTGCCTGAAAAGGTTTTGCGGGTGGCTGCATTGGCTGAAAGAAAGGGAATAACAGTCAGGCCTATTGATAAAAAGAATTTTATGGCTGATATGAAGGTCTTTAAGAGTATTTATAATTCGGCATGGGAGAAGAACTGGGGGTTCATTCCCATTACCGATGACGAACTTTCTTACAGTGCCGAAAGGCTGAAGCCTTTAGTTGTTTGTGATCTGACACTTATAGCAGAAAAGGATGGAGAGCCGATAGGATTTCTTGGTCTAATTCCTGACTTTAATTTTGTCCTGCGGCACATGGGAGGAAAACTTAATCCTTTGACTGTTTTAAAGGCGCTTTATTATTCAAAGAAAATAGCCGACCTTAGATTGCTGCTCTACGGCATTAAGCCCGAATATCGCAACAGGGGTGTTGATGCGCTTCTTTTTAAAGAAGGCCATAAGAATATCATTAAAGGCGGTTACAAGCGAATAGAGTTTTCGTGGATACTCGAAGATAACATGTTAGTGATAAGGATCTGCGAGATGTTCGGTGCTCGGCTTTATAAAAGGTATAGGATTTATGAAAAGAGATTGTAGTTGCCATGGATCGTCTGTCTTTATATATTGTCGGTAGTCTTTAAAACAAGCACAGCATTCAATCCTCCGAAACCAAAGGAATTGGTTATAGCAATTTTTATATCTGCCTCTTTCTTCTCTGTTACAACATGTATATCGCAGTCAGGATCTCTTTCGGTTAGATTTATAGTCGGCGGGATAACGCCCTCTTTGATGCTCATAGCAGCGCATGCTGTCTCAAACGCTCCCGATGCTGCAAGCATGTGACCTGTCATTGATTTAATCGAGCTGGCAGGAATATTTTTTCCAAAGACTGATATAATCGCCTGCGCTTCTGTTTTATCGCCGATCGGCGTGGATGTGCCATGGGCATTTATATAATCAACATCCTCTGGCGAAATGCCTGCATCATCAAGGGCAGCACGCATGGCATGTGCTTCGCCCTGAACATCAGGTCTTGTTATGTGAAAGGCATCCGTTGTATTGCTGTATCCGATAACCTCTGCGTATATCTTTGCGTTTCTTTTTACTGCGGATTTGTATTCTTCGAGTACCAGAATGCAAGCTCCTTCTGAAATTACAAAGCCATCTCTAAATTTGTCGAAAGGTTTGCTTGCTGAACGTCCGTTGACCCTTGACAGCGCTCCTGACATTCCATAGCCCTCGATGCAAAGTCTGCATATTGGCGCCTCTGCGCCTCCTGCTATTGTTAGACCAGCGTAACCGTGTTTTATGAGGCGATAGGCCTCTCCAATAGCATTGGCTCCTGATGCACATGCATTGGAGATTCCAATACAATGCCCTTTAATACCTAATTTTTGAGATACACATGAGACAGCCATGCTTATGGTGGTCGAGGGCATTAGATAGGGCGTAATGCGTGATGTGTGATGCGTAATACGCGATGCAAATGATTTTTCCAATTCTTTCTCTATTGTAATGATTCCACCTCTGCTTGAGCCGATGATCACGCCTGCACGATCAATTTCGAATTTAGTGAGCCCTGCGTTTTCCATAGCCATTGATGCTGCTGCGACTGCATACTGTACGAAAGAATCGAGCCTTAGAACCTCTTTTTTTGTAAGGAATAAAGATGCATCAAATTCTTTGACTTCGCCTGATATTGTCCATTTTAGCGCTGAGGCATCAAACCTCGTAATAGTGTCAATTCCTGGAATGCCTTTTTTAACAAGCGCCCATGAATCTTGAAAATTATTTGCCAGCGGAGTGACTGCGCCAATCCCTGTAATTACAACCCTTTTCATTGTAAACTATAATAGCATAAACTGGTTTACAAATGGATTCATTAAAGACTTTTATTTTCAATTAAATTGTGTTAAATTTAAGTTGTTTATGGGGGGGCTGATTAAGAAACGCAGGGAAGAGCTTGGCTGGGCAATAGAAGATATTGCCGCGCAGACATGTATCAACAAGTATTATCTGAAGGCGATAGAGGCAGAAGATTTTTCAAAACTTCCCGCAGAGGTATATGCAAGGGGTTATATAATTACATGCGCTAAATTTCTCGGAATTCCTCATGAACAGGCGCTTTCTGAGTATGAAAAATATCTCTTAGCAAAGGAGGAGGGGAACGAGAGAAATTTAGATTCAAAACCGGAAGATATACAATCATCATTGAGTTTTCCTCGCAAGCATTTGAAAAGGGTTGTCTGGCTTGCTCCTGTTTTTCTGGTTTTCGCTGTTTATTTAGCGGTTTCTCAGCAAAGGCATCCAGTTCCTGTTGCGAAGATGCCTGAACCGATCCCTCCAATCTCTAATGTTCAGAAAACAGACAAAAACATACTTCCTGATAGTTCTATTGAAAATAAGGGTATAACAGTTGAGCAGGCTGTCTCAAATGGTACGTCTCAGGCACCGGATATGGTTATGAACAAGAAGCATAGGCTTGATGTGGTGGCCACAGATAAGGTGTGGCTGCAGGTAATCATAGACGGCACTGATAAAAAGGAGGCGCTGTTAAAGAAGGGTGAGAGTGCAATTTATTCTGCCAGTGAATCTTTTAATATATTGATCGGTAATGCCGGAGGAATCAAACTGATATATGACGGTAAAGAGATTGAAAACGTTGGCAGCAGCGGTCAAGTCTTAAGACTTAACCTTCCGGCTATTGATGAGTCCTTAAAAGTAGCTGTGCAGCCTTCCTATTAGTTTCAATTTGGCACATATACGTAAAGATAGTTTGAACCTTGCTTTAAGGATGTCTTGCTGTATAAAATGCAACCAGTAATAATTTCTTTCGGATTGATTAGACAATGAAGGTCGGAACTATAAGCAATTATATCAATAAAAAGACGGTTGTTATCTTTTTAATCCAGCTTATATTGGTCATTACTCTTTTGGGGTATCAGGCATGGAGAAATTCCAGTGTTGAGTGCTTAAAGTGTCACTCCGATAAAGAAAAAATGGCCAAATTGAACTATCCGCAATTTTATGTAACTCAGGAGATGATTGAAAATGAAGCTAAGCATCCTAATGTGAAATGTCATGAATGCCATTTAGGTAACGGCAGGTCAAATGATCCTGATAAGGCTCATAAAGGAATGCTCAGGGTTTTGCTCGTTGGGCATAATGGCCAGATGCTAAACAGAAAAAATATATATCCCTATGCCTTGCTGCCCTCAGGAGACGATAAGATAAGAGAGATGCTGCCAAAGATAAAAGGAAATGGTGCATTGGAGCCCCATCCCGAAGTGCGTAATGTGCTCTGGCATGACAGGAATATAGAGACATTTAACTTTGACCCTGATATCGCTAAAAAGACATGCGGAAAAGCAGAATGCCATCCTGAAGAACTGAAACAGTTCAATACCACTATAATGGCGACTAATTTCAGACAACGCACCATGCGAACGTGGCTTGAGCCTTATGGCCCTCAGAACTGAGGACCGTCCTTTGCGGATATGCCTCCGTCGGAGGTATTAAAAAGCGCAGGGTTCTCATTCAAGAATACGGAAGATATTTTGAGGGAAGTCAACGCCCCGTTTTCCAGAGAACAGGCAGTTGTCAAACAGAAATTCTGCAATGTATGTCATGCCGGCTGTCTTGACTGCCACTATGAACCTGATAAGAAAAAGGGCGTTCACAATTTTACCAATAAACCAAGTTCTTTGAGTTGCGCCGGTTATGGAAGGGGAACGAGCATTTGTCATCCCGGCGCTATGCAGAGCAGGAGGGGGGAAACCTATATAGGGGGCGATTACTCCATTCCAACAGGAATGAAGCCGGATGTTCATTATCTGAAGAATATACATTGTATCGACTGCCATACCACCGGCGAAAAGGGTATGGGCGATATGCAGAGAAAGGCTAATTGTCAGGACTGTCATATAGAGATAGAGGAAGCGCACTCAAAGAGTATTCATAAAAATCTTGATTGCGCTACATGCCATATAAGTGAATTGAGGGGGTACCAGATTACAATATGGGGGCCTGGCATAATTGGAGGAGAGAAAAATCCGTTTAAAAAATATTCCCTTTATTATGGTATCCAGAGTCCACCTGTATTAATGAAAGATCAGAAAGGCAGGTGGATGCCTGTGAAGATATGGCCTCATAGCGTAGGCAATATAAAGCCTGATGTGAAGCCTTCAGAAAGAGTAATGTTCAGATGGCCAAGTGGAGAGACAAGGGATGCGTATTATGTAGTCGGGACTTTCAATGCGCTTGCCAACAACAAACACCTGCTCTGGCTTGAAATACAGCAGGCTGCGCACCCTTATGGTAAGGCGAGGAAATGCGATAGCTGCCACGGTGAGAAACAGATAACTGTTTCAACATGGGAATATATGGATGATCAGGGGGCAAGGGAAGCATTCAAAGGAGGATATAAGATTGTGGCTGATAAAAATGGGTTAAGGATTGCTGATATGAAAAGCGCAACATCAATTAAGGTTGCAGAAGGTTATAAGCTGGAAGACTTTGCATCATGGCTTTTCTTTAAGGATAAATGGCAGGTTCCGGGCGATTTTTCGATTAAAACAAATAAAGAGAGATATAGCAAATATTTTTCTCTTTCAAGGCTGACTGACAATAAACTCAAAATACTTGAGAATTATGTGAAGGATAAAGATAAAAAAACACAGAAGAGATTTAAGGAATTCAAAAGAATTATTCTGCATAACCAGGAAGATGCAATGGCTAAAATAAATGAGTTTAAAGTAAAAAACTGAGTCTTATGATTACAAAAGAATTCCTCCTATCATTTTTTAAACAAAAGGTCAGCCAGCCGATTAGCTTCCGCGATATTTCTGACAGATTGAATCTCGCTTTATCCGAAAGGCGAAAGATGAAGAAACTGCTGAGAGAGTTGGTTGATGAAGGCTCAGTTATAAGGACACGAAAAGGACTTTACGGCACTTCGGAAGAGATGAGCCTTATAACCGGCTATTTCGAAGCTCATAGAGACGGCTATGGATTTGTGATTTTAGAAAAGCCCGGTGAGAGGGATATATTCATCCCGGCGCGCGCGACCCTCGGCGCAATGGACAATGACAGGGTAATAGCAAGGATAGAGAATAAACACAGAAGAGAAGGAAGTATAATCAGGATACTGCAAAGGGCGCATACGAGAATAGCCGGAACATTCGAGGCTGGAAGAGCGGGTTTTTATGTCAGGCCTAAAAACAGGGCTATTCCCTTTGATCTTTATATCTCGCATAAGGAGACGAATAAGGCAAAGGATGGGGACAGCGTTATCGCGGAGATAATCAGCTATCCCGCAGATAAAAGTCCTCCATCAGGCAAAATTGTCAAGATTTTAAAGAAGCCTGAAAGCCCTCTGGATGAGGTCGAAGGAATTATTGATGAATTCAATCTTCCGCGAAGATTTCCTCACGATGTTATAGAAGAGGCTAAGACGCTCTATGCAGAGGGAATCGAAGCTAAGAATCATAAAAGAAAAGACCTTTGTGTTTTGCCGACAGTAACGATTGATGGAGAAAGGGCAAAGGACTTTGATGATGCCATATCAATCAAAAAGACCGATGAAGGCTATAAGCTCTGGGTTCATATCGCGGATGTCGGATTTTATGTGAAAGAGGATTCGCTTCTTGATATCGAGGCTCGCAAAAGAGGCACAAGCGTTTATTTCCCTGACAGGGTTATCCCGATGCTCCCCAAAGAGCTTTCCGAGGACTTATGCAGCCTAAAACCAAAGGTTGACAGGCTCGCATTTACTGTTGAGATGGATTTCAGCAAGCATGGCGACAGGCTCGACGCGAAGTTTTATCCGAGCATAATCAATAGCAACGAGCGTATGACTTATACATCTGTTAAAAAAGTAGTCGTTGATGAAGACCGGCACGAAAGAAAAAAATATGATTACCTCCTGCATGATTTTGAGACGATGGGAGAGTTGTGCAATATTCTGAAATCATGGAGAATCAAAAGAGGCAGTCTCGACTTTGATCTGCCGGAGCCGGAGGTGCTTCTTGATATTCAAGGCAACCCTGAGGACATCATAAGGGCAGAGAGGAATTTTGCCCATATGATCATAGAGGAGTTCATGATCGCTGCGAATGAAGCGATTGCGGAACATCTCGAAGGCTTGGGAATTCCGAATCTTTACCGGATACATGAAGAGCCTGACCCTCTAAAGCTTGAGGACATGATGAAAATTATAACCTCGCTCGGCGTCCTCAAAAACAGAAAGGGAATAAAGCCAAAGGACTTTCCATCTCTTTTGAAACAGATTCAGGGCGCTCCTGAAGAGGAGATAATAAACCATATGATATTAAGGAGCCTGAAGCAGGCGAGGTATTCAGCGGTGAATGTCGGACATTTTGGGCTCGCATCGGAGTCGTATTCTCATTTTACATCGCCCATAAGGAGATATCCCGATCTAATAGTTCATAGGATATTGAGAGAGACTCTTGCAAAAAAACATTTGAGCGATAAAAGACTTAAAGAGCTCGAATCAATTCTGCCTGGCATAGCCTTTCATTCATCGCGTATGGAAAGGCAGGCTGATGAAGCAGAAAGGGAGGTTTTGGATGCAATGAGAGCGTGGTTTATGAAGGATAAAATCGGGGAGGAATTCAGAGGAAAGGTTGTTTCTATTACGCCTTATGGTTTGAAGATAAGGCTAAAAGATTATTATGTGGAAGGTTTTCTTCATGTATCCTTTATGACAGATGACTTTTATCAGTATGATGAGGGCAATATGCGTTTGCGCGGCATTCATAAGAAAAAAATATTTAGTATAGGAGATGAGTTGAGTGTGCGTATTGACAGAGTGGATATGGAGGAGAGAGAGATAATTTTTGGCATATAATAGCTTATTATGAAGGTTGGAGAGAAATTATTTCAGACGGTCTTTTATTTCATTATTTTGTATGTCTTTATGTTTTCTATTGCCGAAGCCAAAATCCCTGAATTTTTATTAAAACAGAAAAAGACTGTAGTGACAGTTCATATAAACGACAAAGACGGCTTAGAAATAGCTTCGGACAAAGGTGTTGTTGTTGATGAAAGCGGCATTATTGCAACAGAGTGCAGACTTGTAAAAAAATGGCTTGAGGATGTTCAGAATGTGCTTGTTGTCAGGACAGATTACAATAGCCTGCATCATCTGGATAGATTAATCTCCTATAACGCAGTTCTTGACATAGCGCTCTTAAAAATAGATGTTAATGGTCTTTCAACAACGCGGCTTAAAGAGCATGGGGGAAATGCTGTTGTTAGATATATTCTGAAGCAGGTAGAGATATATAGGAGATCAGTGAAACCTCAGCCTAAAAAGGATATTCCTGAAAAGCCTGCTGATAAAGCAGCTTCGATCTCAAAACCTGTCGAATCATCTGATACATCGGCTGTATCTTTGGGGCAGGATAAACCTGAGAAGACGGAGAAACAGATAGCCGAGAGCGCCGGAGAATATTTTAAGCGCGGCCAGTCTAATGAAGGAACAAAGAAGTATGCATATGCTATAGAGTCATACAAACAGGCAGTGAAGTTAAAACCCGACTATTTTGAGGCATATGTGAACCTTGGACTTGTTTATTACAGACTTGCGAAATATCATGAGGCGATTGAGGTGCTTGGCGAGGCATTGAAAATTAAACTGGACATATCAATCCAGAGTAAAATTGGAACCATCTATATCATTTTAGGCGAGTATCAGAAGGCTGTTGGCAGTTTTAAAGATGCTATCAATTCACATCCCCAGAATGCTGAATTGCGCTTTAATATCGGGATTGCATATTTGCTTGCAGGAGACAGAAACGCTGCTTATGAAGAGTATATAATCCTTAACAAACTTGACAAGGAGAAGGCTGAAAGTCTGTTCGATTTGCTTTATCGTTAGTCATTCTACGGTTTTATTTCTATCTGAGTTCCATCAGCAATGAGCTGCCATATCTCTTCTATTTCAGTATTGGTTACGGCGACGCATCCATTTGTCCAGTTGAGATTTCGATGAAATTTCCCAAGTTCTTCCAACTCTTTCGGCAGGCCATGTATCATTATGCCTCCGCCTGGTGGGACGCCTGCCCTCTGTGCATTTATTATGTCATTATCATTAGGATACGATATGTGGATTGCGAGATAATACTTGCTTTTGAGGTTTCTCGAATCCAGTATGTAATTTCCCTCTGGCGTCTTATTATCTCCCTCCCTGTCTTTTGGGCCAACAGGATTTTTGCCGAGTGAAACCTTATAGGTTTTTATAATATCCCCGTCCTTCAGCAGCATCATAACTCTCTTGCTTTTAATTACTACTACCTTGTCCGCCTTCGATGATACTGTGGCGAATACAAATTGTGGATACAATATCGCGGCAATCAGGCAGATTATGAATATTCTTTTTATCATTCTAATTATTTTTCGGGAAATCCAATAATTTATTTATTATATAATAAAGTGAATGGGAAATTGTCCATAATCCGTAATCAAGCAAAGCAGGCACGGCTTCAAAGTCTTTATCAATGCGATAAGATTATTAAATGCCTGTTTATACTGCTGAATGCAAAGGGTGATATTGAAATTGCCTCTAATGTCGGAGGGTTCGGCGCTAAGGTATCGCTGATAAAGCCTTTTCACCCATGCCTGCTTTGTTTCTGTAAATGTTTGGCTACGGCTTATTTTCTGCCCTTTCTGATAATTTCTGCTACATTTTTGCTACAGTCTTTCAGGCAGTTACTGGCTGCTCTACCATTACTTTATCAAATGCCTGAATAATAAGCTGCGTAGTGTCAGCCTTTTCAGAGGCTGAAAGAACCTCAATGCCTACCACATTACCGTTTTCATCATAGTCCATGATAATGTCTTCGGTAATTTCATCAGTATTGGCTATATCGGTTTCCTTTAGCCTGATATATAGGGCGTCTGCCTCGTGAGAGTAATGTATTCTCATTTTTTAACCCCTCCCATGTATTTTTTTACCTTGTCTGTAAGATAAACAGTTATAAGGCTATCGCCTTCCGTTACAACCCTGATAAGCTTATCGCTTACTACCTTCTGATAGATTTTACGGTTCTTCTTTCCAGTTGCCACCTTATCAGGATTATTAAGGGCTATTTCAACCAATTCTTTCAATATTTTTCTTTCACCCAGTTGTATTTCTATATGGTCCGTCCATTTCCAGCCCATACAAAAATTATAGCACAATCAAATTTCCTGCCGGGAATTATACTTTCTTCGGCAACCTAAATTTGGACTCCGGAAAGGAATGAGCAGGTGGCATAATAAAAACTGCATAAGCTGATATTTTCACGGAAAATTCACCCAGTTGACTCATAGTAAAATGTTACCGGAGGTTTGATGACTCAACGTAT
>JASEGS010000019.1 GCA_030017995.1 Thermodesulfovibrionales bacterium | reverse complement strand
GGAATTATCTTGCCGAAATGCCTGCCGAAGCGAGGGGCGAAGCCCCGAGCGAGGCAAATCACGCTGTAAATAAACTTTGGTGGAGGCGGCGGGAATCGAACCCGCGTCCGAAAGCACTACTCTCAAGCCTCTACATGCTTATCCTGCCTATTAAGGTTCGATTATCAGAGCGCCGACAGGCTGGCTTGCTGATAACCTATCCCTTGGTGCTTTCGTCAGGTTTAAGGAAGTCGCCTGACGGCAGCCTGCTGTTTGACGCTGTCTGCAAAGCACAGACAACTTTGCAGAAGCGTGCTGCTTTTAATTAAGCAGCAAGTGCCAGTTCGTTGTTGGCGTTTGTGTGTTTTCCATCTTTTTAGGTGGTGATGGAACCACCGCATGCCACTTGAGCCTCATAACCCCCGTCGAGCCCTATCGCCCCCGATGAAGGTATAGTTTATTATAACATAATCATCGGCTCTTCATTGCTTTTTCGATCGCCCTTTTCGCTTCCCTCTCCTTTATTGTTTCCCTCTTTTCATATTGTCTTTTCCCTTTCGCAAGTCCTATCTCGACCTTTGCATAAGGCCCTTTGAAATAGATTTTGAGCGGTATCAGGGCATAACCTTTTTGCTGCATTTTGCCTCTTAATCTTTCGATCTCTTTTCTGTGAATAAGGAGTTTTCTTGTTCTGAGAGGGTCATGGTTCATGATGTTCCCATGCGTGTAGGGGCTTATGTGGCAGTTAAGGAGAAAAACCTCGGAACTTTTTATTATTACATAACTATCTTTCAGATTTGCTTTGCCGTCACGTAAAGATTTGACCTCTGTGCCAAGAAGCTGGATGCCTGCTTCAAGGGTCTCTTCAATGCTATAGTCATGATAAGCCTTTCTATTCTGGCACACTATTTTCATAATCATTATGATAACAGTATTTAGCACTTTAATAAAGGAAGGTAAATGGGATATAATTCAGAGCAGTTTTATAAACGAGATGCGGAGGTCTTGTATGAAAAGACTTTTTATTTTAGTGATTGCGATTTTGGTATTCGTGCCTTCATGCGGAAAAAAGGAAGTAAAAAAAGTATCAGAAGACTCAATAATAGCAACAGAGGCATTCGAACTTGTCGAGACAATAAGAAATGCCTATATCAAGAAGGATTTGATTGCTATAGAAAGAAACTCAACAAAAGAGGGGTTTAGAACGATCAGCAGTGCAATGAAAAGCTTTGATTCAGCTGAACTATCTTTCAGCCATGTTTTTATGGAAATAGATAAAAATGCTATTTATTTGAATGTTTCATGGAAAGGGAAGTGGAAAAAAGGAGAGCAAACCACAGAGGAGAGAGGCATGGCAGTATTTGTTCTAAAGGGCAGGCCTCTTAAAGTGGATAATGTTCTTAGGGCAAATCCGTTCAGGTATTCTGAACTCTAAATCTTATTTACATGTGCTGCAGGAGCTTGAACTGCAAGATGTGCAGCCTGATGAGGTCGGGTTATTTATGCCGCTCATTCCGAATACAGAAGGTTTCTTTTTAACATCTCTTGATTCACATTTGGGACAAATTGTTTTTTGATCGCCAAAAACGAGTTTTTCAAACTCCAGACCGCAACTGCAGCATTTATATTCAAATATTGGCATTTCAAGCTCCCCCTTCTTATTCCCAGCTTACGATATCTTTGTCTTCACCTTCGCCGTCCGGCTTGCCGTCTCTTCCATAAGAAAAAAGATCATATTCACCATGCGAACCAGGATTTTGATATATATACGGTTTTCCCCATGGATCAAGAGGAACGCCTTTTTTGAGATATGGTCCCTCCCATTTTTCTACTCCCGGATTCACTATTAGTGCGTTCAGTCCGTGTTCTGTGCCTGGATAGAAACCAGTATCCAATCTGTACTGATCAAGGGCTTGGCCTAATAATTCAATCTGGGCTTTTGCTGCTGACTGTTTCCCTTTACCCAATTTAGGAAAGATTCGGGGAGCAACAAGGGCTGCCAAAAGCCCTATAATGACCATAACTACAAGCAATTCAACAAGCGTAAAACCTTTGTTGTTTTTTAACTTCATTTTAAACAGGTTCATATTATATCCCTCCGTAGTTCTAAAAATATTCTAAAATAGAAATATGTAACTGGTCAAATTAAACTTGTCGGTTTATCTGGAGAAATGTATCTTTCAATTGAAAACGAGTTTAGAATATATTAAACTAAATAAAAAGATTGAGGAGGTATGAAATATGAAAAGATTTTTTAAAAGTGCTTTGGTTCTGATGTTTTTGCTTTTGCCATTGACAGCTTTTTGACAGCAGGCAAAACCGACCCTGCATCCTTTGTGCGCGGGCTGCCACAAGCCTGAGCCGGGAGTGCTGATGGGGCTCCTTGATAGTGTCTCCTATCAGGCAGAGACTATACAGCTCGACCTCGCTGTTGCAAAAGAGATAGTGAAGTTTGATGATTCTACAAAGGTCAAGAACATGGGCAGCATCGAGGATATGAATAAATACAAGGGGAAGGCATTTCAGATTAACTTTGTGGAGAAGAAAGGCAAAAAGGTTGCGACCAATATTACAAGGTTTGATATTCTCAAGACAATAAAGCCAGAGGACAAACTTTCAAAGGAGGATTTTAAAAAGCTCATTGCAGAAAGAAAAGACCTTGTTATCGTGGATGCAAGACCTGTGCCGAGATATGAAGAAGGGCATATCCCGGGGGCGATAGTAATACCGGCAGCAGCCTTTGAGAAAATGACTGACAAACTCCCTAAAGAAAAGGACAGGACTATGGTCTTTTACTGTGTTGGCGGATGTTCAAGCCCGCTTGCTGCTGTTAAGGCAAAGAGCCTTGGCTATACAAATGTAAAGGTCTATATCGGAGGATTTCCCGACTGGATACAGACAGAGACTACGAACATAACTCCTTCATGGCTTAAAACCGCAATAGAAAAAGATATTCCACATGTGCTTGTTGATACCCGTCCAAAGGATGCAGTAGAAAAGGGTCATATAAAAGGCGCAGTTGCGGTTGCGGTTAATGAACTTGACAGCATGAAGGACAAGTTCCCGCAGCATAAAATGGCCCCGATAGTATTTTATGGGGAGAGGGCTGAAGATGCCGCAAAAAAGGCGATAAGCTGGGGTTATAAAGGAACAAGACTTCTGCCTATGAGTTTTGAGGCATGGAAGGCTGCTGGAAATCCAATAAGCTCAGGCCCTGCAAAGACAGCAATAGTTTATGTGCCAAAACCAAAGCCCGGAACAGTGCTGCCTTCAGACTTTAAAAAGATCGCTGCAAATCTTCCGCCTGATGTGATAATCATAGATGTGAGAGATGCAGATGAATATGCAACAGGTCATGTGAAAGGCTCTAAGAATATACCTCTGGATGAGCTTGCTGATAGGTTTGCGGAAATACCAAAGGACAAGAGGCTGGTGCTTTATTGCGATACAGGGTTGAGGGCAGAGATGGGATATCACCTCTTAAAGGAAAATGGTTTTCAGGTTGCGTGTCTCGATTCGACAATCAAGATAGACAAGACAGGCACGTTTTCGATTCAGGAATAATTGGCTTTTACAAAGGCGACCAGCCTGGGCTGGTCGCCTTAAATCCCTTTGGAGTTATAAGAGTCTGGCCTTCGCCGTTAAGCCTCATCAGGTATATTCCCTTTGTTCCGTTCCTGTCTGATGTGAAGGCTATATATCTGCCATCAGGAGAGAAAGAGGGTTCTTCGTTGCTTCCTCTGTTTGTCAATTGCGTTATATCCCTGCCGTCAGGCTTCATTATGAATATTTGGTTTTTGCCGCCTATCATTCTTACAAAGGCAATTCTGTCTCCTTTTGGGGACCATACCGGTGAAGTATTGTATGAACCGTCAAAGGTGAGTCTTTTAATCCCTTCTCCGTCTTTGTCTGCAATGTATATCTGAGGGCTTCCTGATCTGTTTGAAACAAACAACACGTGATTGCCGTCAGGCGAAACAGAAGGCGATATGTCAATCCATGGTGAGGATATTAACTCCCTGCTTTTCATGCTGACAATATCAGAAATATATATGTTTGATTTTCCATTTTTTGAGGCTGTGAAAACAAATTCCTTGTTGTTGGGGAAAAAGTTGCCCGATATATTTAGCCCTTTCAGCATAGACGCATTTTTCTCCTTCAAGGTATTCAAGTCAAATAAATACACAGCCCAGATGCGGGTTCTTTCAGCAGAATATAATAGTTTGGCGCCATCTGTTGACCACCTTGGAGTAAGCAATATACCGCCTGTTATGCCAAGGCTATACATGCGGTGCCCATCCAAGTCCATTAGCTGTATCTCTTTTTTCCCTCCATTCTCTCCTACAAATGCTATTTTTGTTTTGAATATCCCTTGATGCCCTGTAAGGATCTTATATATATCATTTGCTATGGAATGTGAAACTGATCTCAGGAGTTCTGCTGCTGCAGTGTATTCCTTTCTCATTATTTCCCTTCCTTCAGATACATCATAGATAAAGACAGTAACTATCAGGTCTTTATCCTTTTTTACTTTGCCCTTTGCGACAAGTTCTACGCCGAGGCCTTTCCAGTTATTGATATTAAAAGGCTGCTCAGGACTCTCTATTTGAGCGGCATCTTCTATGCACTCAAAAAGGCCTGTAAAGGTGAGGTCGTCCTTGACTATGTCAGATATTTCTTTTCCGTCTGTAAAGTTCTGGACGGCTATGGGTAATTTCTTGATGCCCGGGGATGTGATGTCAATATAAACCTTCTCAGCATGGACAGAATACAGAAGACAGAATACAGAACACAGAACACAGAACACAGACAATCTCAGATTCTGTTTGGGCTGGCTTCTGGTTTCTGTTATCTTTTCTCTGACTTCCGACTTCCGACTTCTGTTTTTCTTCATGGTCTGAATCTTACTCCTATCTCCATTTCATTGGGAGGCGGCGGGAAAGGGCCTGCCTTTGCTATAGCGCCTATAACCGAGCGGTCAAAGAGGCGGTTGCCAGAACTTTTCTCTATTGCCCTTATTGTTATGCTCCCGTCTTTGGATATCTTTATGGTGATTATTGTCTCCAGTTCTCTATCTAAGCTTTCAGGATATACCCAGTTTTGCTTTATCTTCCCTTCAACTAATGAATAATAGTCCTTTTCTCCGGACATTTTCTGTTCGCTGCCGGATTGCGTAGCTTTGACACTATGTAAAGGGTCGTTTTTTTGTCTGTTGACATCTATTGTCCTTCTAATTGCTGCTACTTTCTCCAGTTTTTTTTTAGCCTTCAACGCCGCTATCCGTTCTGATACAATGTGTTCTTCATTTTTCTTAAATCTGTCCTGTGTCTTTACAGCAACAGGTTCTTTGCGTGTCTCTTTAGAATCCGGAATCTCTTTTTCAATGTTGTCGCTGTTGGAAGATGTGGTTATTGGTTCATCGACGATGGATACCACATATGGAATACGGGGCATGTGTCCTTGGTTTCTTACCAATATTATGCTTGATGCAAAGACAAGTAGATGCAGAACAATTGAAAGGCTGAAAAACTTGTAAAAGCCGGAGGTCATCATGGCATGGATACTTTTGGCTCTGTTATCATGCCGAGCTTTTCTATTCCCGCCTCCTTTATTTCACCCATAACCTCCACAACAAGTCCGTATGAAACAGTTCTATCCGCTTTTAAGAAAACATTTGGGTTAAGTTTGCTGATTGCAGACAGCTTGCTTGTCATTTCAGCCATTGATACAGGGTTGTCATTCATATATATTATCCCATCTCTTTTAATCACTATGGTGACTCTTTCTTCAGGGGGCAGGTCCTTTCCCTTTGCCTTCGGGAGGTTTACATCAACCCCTTGTTGGAGAAGAGGAGCTGTGACCATAAAGATAACAAGCAGCACCAGCATTACATCAACAAATGGGGTTACATTGATTTCTGAAAGGACAGTCCTATGTCTGGCAGGTCTCAGTGCCATTACTAATGCCTTAAGATATAATCCACTAATTCTTCTGCAAAATCTTCCGTTTCAATTATCATGCGATTTGCCCTGCTTAAGTAATAGTTATATGCAATAACAGCAGGGATGGCTGCTGCAAGACCGATAGCTGTTGCTATCAGCGCCTCTGCAATGCCGGGTGCAACAACTGCCAAAGAGGCTGAGCCAGCGCCTCCAATACCTCTGAAGGAGTTCATAATCCCCCATACAGTTCCGAAAAGACCTATGAATGGAGTTGTTGAACCTGTTGTGGCAAGAAAGTTCAGATACCTTTCCAGTTTTGCAGCCTCAAGGGCGCTGTATCTCTTTAGCATTCTTTTCAATTCATCCCGTTCTGAGTATGTCTTTTCGAGATAGACAGATTTGAATAAGTTGGCCAGCGGGCTGACAGAATATTTCTTGGACAGAGATATCAGGTCTTTTGGATCGCGGGTAGATTCATATGTCCTGTAAAAGGTATTCGTCTCTTTGTCCGCTCTTGAAAAATATCGCCATTTGTAAAAGATTATTGTCCATGACACTATGGAGAAAAACAGGAGAATGACAAAAACTGCTTTTACTAAATAGCCAGCTTGAAGGATTAACTGAATGGCTGAATGTTCCATATTCCTTATCCCTCCTAAATTCATAAAACTTTATATAATATCTGGATAAAAAGTCAAATTTAATTTGATTTTTCAGCGCACTGTAAGTTATTTTTTTGTATGGGTTTTGCAAATATTGTCAAATCATTCGCAAGCAAAAAGATATTGATAATCGGCGATCTTATCCTTGACAGGTATATTTACGGCAACGTAAACAGGATATCTCCTGAGGCGCCTGTGCCAATAGTGGAGGTAATGAATGAGTCATTTTTGTTAGGAGGAGCGGTAAATGTGGCTCATAATATAATTGCTCTTGGAGGGCAGGCGTCTATTGCAGGGCTTATAGGAATGGATTCGGCAGGGATGATCTTGAAAGAAATCATGCAGGAAAAGGGCATAAACACAGAAGGATTGATCGAAGATAAACGGCCAACCACTGTAAAGACAAGAGTCATTGCACACAATCAACAGGTGGTCAGGTTTGACAGGGAGGATAAAAAAAGGCTTGAAGGAAGGAGTCTAATCAATCTTCTTAACTATATTAAAAAAGCAGTTGCATCTCATGATGCTGTAATAATATCGGACTATAAGAAGGGTGTTATATCTTCTGCTCTTATAAAATCTGTCTTGCGATATGCTAAACCAGCTAATGCTTTTGTGGCAGTTGATCCAAAGGTGGGACATTTCCATTTTTACAAAAATGTCTCTTTGATTACACCAAACATTATGGAGGCATCGCAAGGTTCTGGCGTGGAAATCAAGGATGAAAAAAGTCTTTTAAAGGCAGGGGAGACATTGATGCGCAGGCTTTCGTGCAAATCAGTTCTCATTACGCGCGGCGAAGACGGCATGAGCCTTTTTGAAAAAAATACGAATAAACAGGTCACTGTAAAGCATATTCCTACTGCTGCGAAAAGGGTCTTTGATGTTACAGGAGCAGGAGACACGGTGATAGCGGCTATTACCCTTGCTCATGCTGCAGGCGCTTCGCTTGAAGAAGCAGCAGTTATAGCAAACCATGCAGCAGGAATAGTTGTCGGGGAAATAGGAACAGCGGTCGTAACCCCTGATGTCCTTCTCGACTCTCTCAAAGACAGTAGAAACTGATGCCCAAAGCGATAGCTCTATATTCGGGCGGACTCGATAGCACTCTTGCGATACTCATTGCAATGAGGCAGGGCATAGAGGTTACCGCAATCACATTCCTCACTCATTTCGGCTGCGATATATCGGATAAATCCGCATGTTCAAAAGATCCCTTTTCTGCCGCGCAAAAATTCGGGTTTGAGGTAAAACTCTGCCATCTCGCGGATAAATTCATAGATATAGTTAAAAGCCCTAAATTCGGGCATGGAAAGAACATGAACCCATGCATTGACTGCAGAATCCTCATGCTCAAAGAGGCAAAGAAATTTATGGAGATGACAGATGCGGATTTCATAATCACAGGCGAGGTGTTGGGACAGAGGCCGATGAGCCAGAGAAGGGACACATTTCCCAAAATAGACAGGGAAGCGGGCTTAAAGGATTATGTGCTCAGGCCTCTAAGCGCGAAGCTTTTAGAGCCTACTATTGCCGAAGAGTCCAGACTCGTTGACAGGGGAAGGCTCTGCGATTTTAACGGCAGATCAAGAAAACCCCAGATGAGACTTGCAAAAGGATTGGGATTGACCGAATATCCCGCACCTGCAGGAGGATGCCTTCTCACAGACCCTATCTACTCCTATCGCCTTAAAGAACTGCTTGATTACAATCCTGATCCATCCGTGAAAGACGTAAATCTTTTGAGGCTCGGCAGGCATTTCAGATTATCCGATGAATGCAGGATAATGGTCGGAAGGGATGAGAATGAGAACAATGCCATTCAATCACTTGCGGAGGATAACGATTGTCTCTTGTGGGTTGAAGGGTATGGAAGCCCGTTGACGATTATCTGCGGCAATGCAACAGAAGAAGACTTAAATCTTTCCGCGTCAATATGCGCGCGTTATTCGGATGCGAAAAAATTGCCGAGGGTTGAAGTGAGCGTAAAAGGAAAAAGTTCGGATTTTAAATTATCGGCAAGCCCTGCAACAAACAGCCTGCTTGATTCATACAGAATACAGCAGGCAGAAAAGCAAAAGGAAAAATCCGCAATTTATTAGCTGCGCTTGCTGTATTTTATCGCGTTATTTTTGGACAGCGTTACCGGATATTTCTGTTCATTGACTTCAATTTTATCCATGACCGCTTTTTCGATATCCACTTCGAGCTTGTCCGCAAGCCTGATAAGATAAATAAGAATGTCGGCTATCTCATGCCTGACTAAAGACATCTCTTTTTCATTATTGATTATCTCTTTTGACTGCTCGTCTGTCAGCCATTGGAATATTTCAAGAAGCTCTGCGGCTTCGGCTGCTAAGGCCATAGAGAGATTTTTTGGGGTATGGAATTGATCCCAATTTCTATCTTCGGCAAATTTAGCAAGCCGTTTTTTGATGTCTTCGAGATTCAAATTATTACCCATGACTAAAATTAAGCAGTCCAGTCCACAACCTTCAATCCCTTTATCTGTTTGAACTCACGCACATTATTTGTTACAATAACAGCGCCGAGGCTGAGGGCATGAGCGCCTATAAGCATATCCATAGAGCCGATAAGGGTGCCTGATTTCTTAAGCGCAGCGCGTATGTTCCCATAAGCCTCCGCGGCCTTTTCGTCGAAATCCGCGATCTCAAGCGGCAGAATAAATTCAGATAGGGCCTGCCGATTTTTCTGGACATACTGGCTTTTTGAAACGCCATACTGCAGTTCGGCGAGAGTAATGGACGAAATGCCGATATCGCCGATATTGTGAGAATAGAAGTGTTTCAGTGTTTTTGCAGGCTTTTGTTTTATGATATAAATGCAGATGTTGGTATCCAGCATGAACTTCATCAGAGGGACTCTCTTTTTTGAAGTTTTGGTTGCTTTCTTTCTGGCATAAAGTCATCAGAAAACTTATCGAGACTTCTAAATAGAGAATCCCAAGACCCTTTTGCCGGAATGAGCACTACGACATTGCCGGACTTCTTGATAAAGACATGGTCATCTTCAAATCTGAATTCCTTTGGCAGCCGTACGGCCTGACTCTGCCCGTTCTGAAAAAGTTTTGCGGTTTTCAAGGCACACCTCCATGCATATATATTATAAGTATATATTTTTTAATTCCCTTTTGCAAGCAGAAGAGAGTGCTATGACTTACAGCCTTACCGGTAATCCTTTATTTTTTAGATACTCTTTTGCCTGTCTGACCGTGTATTCTCGGTAGTGAAAGATTGACGCGGCCAAAACTGCGTCTGCTTTTCCGATTGAGATGCCTTCATAAAGATGTTCAAGATTGCCGACTCCGCCTGATGCGATTACTGGAATTGATACGGATTCAGAGATTGCCCTTGTAAGCTCAAGGTCAAAACCTTCTTTTGTTCCGTCCCTGTCCATGCTCGTGAGGAGAATCTCTCCGGCGCCGAGCTCTTCCATGTATTTAGCCCATTCAACGGCATTTATGCCCTTCGGCCTTCTGCCGCCATGCGTATAGACTTCCCATGCCTTTTCCGAAGGGTTAAAAATAAAAAGCCTCTGATTGAGTTCAGTAGAAGAGTTTAGCCATGCAGGTATTTCCCTCTTCTGGTCTATTTCAAACCTCGAATCATGAACTCTCTTTGCGTCTATGGCAACGACTATGCACTGGCTACCGAAACGCTCTGCTGCAGCTTTTATGAATTCGGGATTATTCACTGCTGTTGTATTAATCGAGACCTTATCGCATCCGGCATTGAGAAGGTCTCTTATATCGTCAAGACCCTTTATGCCTCCGCCGACTGTAAGAGGCATGAATACATCGGTTGCGGTCTTTTCAACGACATCGAGGATTATCTTTCTTTTTTCATGCGACGCCGTTATATCAAGGAATACAAGCTCGTCCGCGCCCTGCTCGTCATAGAAAATAGCATTATCAACAGGGTCTCCCGCATCCCTGATATTCACGAAATTAACTCCTTTGACGACCCTTCCGTCCCTTACATCGAGACAGGGGATTATTCTCTTTGCAAGCATTAAGCCTCCGTGATCCTTATTGCCTCTTTTAAATCAATTGCGCTTGAATATATAGCCTTTCCTGTTATCGCTCCCAAGAGGTTTTTTATGGCCATCAGGTTTTTTATGTCTGTGATAGACGATACCCCGCCTGATGCTATGACCGGGATGTTGAGAGATTCGACCATCTCGCGCGTAGCCTTAATATTAGGCCCTGTCATCATGCCGTCTTTTGATATGTCTGTGTAAATTATACCTGCAGCGCCGTATTCCTGCATTTTTAAGGCGAGGTTTTTTGCCTTAACCTCTGTAACCTCAACCCAGCCTTTTACCGCAACGAGGCCGTTCTTAGCGTCTATTCCGACAAGCACTTTGCCCGGATATTTCCTACATGCCTCTTTGATAAGATCAGGCTTTTCTATAGCTACAGTGCCGAGGATGACCCTGTTGATGCCGAGAGATATGAGCAGATCAATCCGATCCATATCTCTTATTCCGCCGCCGACCTCTATCTCCATATTCACTGCCTGCCTTATTTTGCGTATACTCTCGATGTTTTTCTGGCTGCCTGTGAATGCGCCGTCTAAGTCAACCACATGCAGGAGTTTCGCTCCGCACGACTCCCATTTTTTTGCAGTTGACGCAGGGTCGTCGGAATAAACAGTGGCATCTTCCTTCTTACCCTGAAGAAGCCTTACGCATTGTCCGTCTTTCAGGTCTATTGCAGGTATGACAATCATGGGGTATGATAACAGAAAAGGGGGTTATGATGCATTTCCATGAGTTAGCGATTACGGCAAGGCAAGCATGGTTTCAAAGCCTTTCGCAATGTGATGAGATTTTAGATAGCCTGTTTGTTTGCTTAATGGATAAGTGATACTGAAATTGCCCTTAAACATGCGGGAGGGCTCGGCGCTGAGGTATCGCTGCTAAAGACTTTTCATCCATACCTGCCCTGCCTTTATAAATAAATGTATACAAATTATAGGGTGACGGCGCATGATATGATATGCCCAATAATACTTGACAAGAAGCGACTAAAGTATTATTATTAGAATTAATAGAGGAGAGATAAGATGGCAGCTACGGTAAAAGATTATTATCAGACATTGGGCGTAAGCAAGGACGCATCTCAGGATGATATTAAAAAGGCTTACAGAAGGCTTGCGCGCAAATACCATCCGGATTTGAATCCCGGGGACAAGAGCGCCGAGGAGAAATTCAAAGAGATAAACGAGGCATACGCTGTGCTCAGCGATCCGCAGAAGCGAGCAGAGTATGACAGGGCAGGCACTACATTCGAGCAGTTCGGCGGCTTTGAGGGATTCAGGGGCTTCGACTTTGCAAGAGGCTTTGACTTTGGGGATGTGTTCGGAGACATTTTTGGAAATTTGGGCGGTACTCAAAAAGGGCCGCGCTATTCGCGCGGCGAGGACATGCTCATGGGCGTCGAGCTGACCCTTGAAGAGGCATTCACCGGCATAACAAGGCCGCTGCCTATTACAAGGACTCTCAACTGCGATTCATGCGGAGGGAGCGGCGCAGAGACATTCCAGACATGCCATAACTGTAAAGGAACAGGCCTCATACAAACCGCAAAAGGATTCTTCAAGATCGCCCAGACATGCCATGAATGCGGAGGAACAGGCAGGAAGGTTACATCTGTTTGTAAAAAATGCGGCGGAAGAGGGAAGAACATATTTACGGAGACAATGAAGGTAAAAATACCGGCTGGAGTTGACGACGGCTCTGTGGTCAAATTGAGAGGTATGGGAAATTCAGGAATGGGAGGCGGGCCTTCAGGAGACCTGCTGCTTGAGGTCTCTATAAAGCCGCATAAGTTTTTTAAAAGAAAAGGAGACGACGTTTATGTTCAGCTTCCTGTGACATTCGGAGAGGCTGCGCTCGGAGCAAAGGCGGAGGTTCCTACAATTGACGGAGCCTCTATGATGACCATTCCTCCCGGAACGCAGGGAGGACAGAGGTTCAAGCTGTCAGGCAAGGGCTTCATCTCTCCGGGATCGAGGCGGAGGGGAGATGAGTATGTGGACATAAAAATAATCGTGCCCAAGGACATCTCTGAAAAGGCGAAGGACGCTATCAAAACCATAGAGTCCTTATATAAAGAGAGTCCCAGAAAAGGGATGAAATGAGGGGATGAGATAATGTTCAGAAAAAAAGAAAAAAAAGACATGCCCGTTTATATGATAAGCGTTGTCTCGCGCATACTCGAAGTGCATCCGCAGACCCTTAGGATGTATGAGAGGGAAGGCTTTGTCGCGCCCCAGAGAATAAACCGCCAGAGATTATATTCCGATGACGACATAGACAGATTGAATCTTGTTATCAAACTCACAAAAGAGCTCGGAGTGAACAAGGCGGGCGTTGACATAATTCTAAGGATGAAGGGCAGGATGCAGGCAATGCAGGATGAATTTCATGAGATGATGAGATTTTTAGAAGATGACATGAGGGATGAATTTGAAAAACGGCTCCGTAGGATATTCAGCGAGGAGTAGGAGGAAAAATGAGACTTGATAGATTGACTGTAAAGAGTCAGGAGGCGCTTCAGGAGTCCCAGAGGCTTGCAGAGAAAAAGGGCAACCAGCAGATGGATGTCGAGCATCTCCTTTATGCGCTTTTGGAAGACGAGGAAGGCATAGCATATCAGATACTAAAGAGGCTCGGTGCCGATATAAATTCATTAAGATCGGAATTGGATAAGGAAATAGAAAAATTTCCTAAGGTGTCGGGCGCAACACCTCTCGGCCAGATATACATATCTCCGCGCCTGAAAGACGTCCTCGAAAAGGCATTTGAGGAGGCAACTCATTTAACGGACGAATTCATAAGCATCGAGCATCTTTTGCTTGCGATAATAAATTCGTATGGTCCGGCATCGGAGATCCTCAAAAGAAATGGGGCAACCCCTGACAATGTGTTGTCTGCGATGCGAGAGATTCGCGGAGTTCACAGGGTGACAGATCCGAATCCGGAAGAAAAATATCAGGCCTTGACAAGATACGGCAAGGATCTTACAGACCTCGCAAAAAAAGGGAAGCTCGACCCTGTGATAGGAAGGGATGAAGAGATAAGAAGGGTAATTCAGGTTCTCTCAAGGAGGACAAAGAACAATCCAGTGCTCATCGGAGACCCCGGGGTAGGAAAGACGGCGATAGTCGAAGGCCTTGCCCAGAGGATTGTTGCCGGAGATGTGCCTGAGACACTGAAAGATAAGCGTCTTATTGTTATAGACATCGGCTCTCTTGTTGCAGGCTCGAAATACAGGGGAGAATTTGAAGAGAGGCTCAAGGCCGTATTAAAGGAGATCGAGCAGGCTGAAGGAAAGGTAATAACCTTTATAGACGAGCTTCACACCCTTGTAGGCGCAGGCGCAGCAGAGGGGGCTGTTGACGCGTCCAATATGCTTAAGCCCGCTCTTGCAAGGGGAGAGTTGCGCTGCATAGGAGCGACAACAGTTGATGAATACAGAAAACACATAGAAAAAGACCCCGCGATTGAAAGGAGATTTCAGCCTGTTTTGGTAAAAGAGCCCTCTGTCGAGGACACTATTTCCATATTGCGCGGTCTGAAGGAAAAATATGAGGTGCATCACGGAGTAAAGATAAAAGACTCCGCGCTGATAGCAGCCGCCGTTCTTTCGCATAGGTACATAACCGAAAGATTTCTGCCTGACAAGGCGATAGATCTCATTGACGAATCCGCTGCCCGGCTCAGGATGGAGATAGACAGCATGCCTGTTGAGCTTGACGAGATAGAGCGGAGGATGAGGCAGCTCGAGATAGAAAAACAGGCATTGATGCGGGACGACGGCTCTCAGGATGCGAGGGATAAGCTTAATAAATTGTCAAAGGAATTGGCAGAGCTTCAATCTCAGAGAGATGACCTTAGGGCTCAATGGCTGAGCGAGAAAGAGGCAATCCAGAAGATAAGGGATATAAAAGAGCAGATAGAAAAGACGAAGATCGAATCGGAGCGGGCAGAGAGGGAAGGAGACCTCGCAAAGGCGGCAGAACTTAGATACGGCCGGCTTCTCGAATTGCATAAGGCGCTGGAAGCTGAAAACAGAAAACTCCATGAGACACAGGCAAAAAGAAAGATGTTGAAAGAAGAGGTTGACGAAGAGGACATTGCGGAGGTTGTTTCAAAGTGGACCGGAATACCAGTGTCCAGAATGCTCGAGACAGAGATCCAGAAGCTGATACACATGGACGACCGCTTAAAGCAGAGAGTGGTCGGTCAGGACGACGCTATTAATGCCGTGTCGAATGCTGTCAGAAGGGCGCGAGCAGGGCTTCAGGACCCGAACAGGCCCATAGGCTCCTTTATATTCCTTGGTCCTACAGGCGTAGGGAAGACAGAGCTGGCAAAGGCCCTCGCTGAATTCCTCTTTGATGACGAGGCTGCAATGATACGCATTGATATGTCCGAATATCAGGAGCGCCATACAGTATCACGTCTCATAGGAGCGCCTCCCGGCTATGTAGGATACGAAGAAGGAGGACAGCTTACCGAGGCTGTTAGGCGGAGGCCTTATGCGGTTATCCTTTTTGATGAAGTTGAAAAGGCGCATCCCGATGTCTTTAATATACTTTTGCAGTTACTCGACGACGGCAGGCTCACCGACGGGCACGGAAGAACAGTTGATTTCAGGAACACGGTTGTTATTATGACCTCCAATATCGGAAGTATGCATATACAGGAATTGCTTGAAGACAGGGCAAAGAGGCCTGCTGCCTACTGGGGAGAGGATACAGAAAAAGACCTGAGGCAGAAAGTAATGGAAGATCTGAAGGCATTCTTCAGGCCTGAGTTTTTAAACAGGATTGACGAGATTATAATATTCAACTCATTAAGCGAGAGGCTTCTGAAACAGATTGTAGCTATCCAGATAGACAGGATGAAGAAATATCTGCGGGAAAAAAGACTCGACATCGTGCTTACAGAAAATGCAATGGAATATATTGCAAATGCAGGTTATGACCCTGTTTTCGGAGCAAGGCCTTTAAAGAGGGCAATTCAGAAAGAGATACTCAATCCCCTTGCATTGAAGCTCCTCGATGGAACATTTCATGAGGGAGATGTTGTAGAGGCAGATTATAGAGATAACAAGATAGTTTTCAGCAAGATAGCAGTTGCTGAAGTTGTGCAATAACAAGGGCCTTTGGCCCTATAAAATACAGTAATGCGTAATTCGTAACCAGTAAAGGGTGATCAGCATTTTTGCCCATCATGCATCACGGATTACCCAATACGTGATTTAGGAGGTTGGCTATGTCAATCGTAAAATGGAGTCCTTTAAAGGAATTGGAGGAGATGAGGAGGGACATGGACAGGCTCTTTGAGGATTTCTTTGCGCCTGTCAGCAGGAGGCGGCGCTGGATAAGGCCTGAGGCAGGAGTAGTTGTGCCGAACGTAGAGATGTATGACAGAAAAAACGATATTGTTTTAAAGGCAGAGCTTCCAGGCATTTCAAAAGAGGACATAGATCTGACAATAACAAAAGATTCTCTCACCCTGAAAGGCGAGATAAGGAAAGAAGAAGAGGTGAAGGAAGAAGATTATTATGCAGCAGAAAGGAGCTATGGAAGCTTCACAAGGACAATAGCTATGCCTGTAGAGGTTGATGCCGGCAAGGCAAAGGCATCTTTCAAAAACGGAGTGCTTGAGATAGTGCTTCCTAAAAAGGAAGAAGCCAAGCCAAAAGAGATAAAGATAGAGGTTTCATAAGAAGAGGGGCGGGAACTATCCCGCCCCTCTTCTTATGAACTCCTGGGGAGGGATTCGAACCCCCGACCAAGTGGTTAACAGCCACCCGCTCTGCCGGCTGAGCTACCCAGGAATTTCAGAATTCAAGCCTTTAGAATCAGGCTTAAAACCTATTTTTTATACCAGAAATACTGTTCTGGTGTCAAACTTTTCATATTATATATAGTTTCGTAATTTCTAAATAAAAAAAGTTCTTGACTTATCCTTTGTCCCGTGTTATAGAATTAGAAAAAATTAAGGAGGTGTTTATGAGGAATTTTCTGGCAATTCTCCTTTCTCTCTCCCTTTTTCTTCCTCTGCCAGCATTTGCTGCTGATCAGGCAGACCTTCTTCAGAAGCTCGAAGCCCTCTCAAAGGAACTCGATCGCTTGAAATAGCAGATGCAGGAAATGCAGAAGAAAGAGGCTTTAAAGGAGGAACGAATCACAGTTGTTGAACAAAAGGCCGAAAAGGCCGCCGACGGCGCAGGCCATCTTTCATGGCTTGAAATCGGCGGGGATTACAGGTTCAGGTTTGACTCTCTCAGAGGTAAAGTTCATGACTATATGCAGTATAATCCATTTACTACAACACCTTACCAACCAGCACCCGGGTACCCTCTTTTTCTTGTCTCTCCCGTGTCTGGTTACACAGCTAAAAATGATACTGTTTTTACAAACCGCTTCGGTTTGAACCTCAGGGCAAAGGCGACAGAGGATATTAATGTCAAGGCACGCCTTCTGATGTACAAGGTATTCGGGCATGAGACCATGACTCCTGTTCAGGGTAATTTCTTTGCAGATAGGGCATTTGGCCCATTTGACGGCGTTGTAACCCATGTGCCTTCTGACAATACCCTAAGGGTTGATTATGCATACGCCACATGGAGCAATATCGGGGATGCGCCTATCTGGTTATCCGTTGGTAGAAGGCCGTCAACTGGCGGCGTGCCCGGTAATTTGAGACAGAATGCCGAAAGGATTGGCACAGCAGGAATTCCTAATCTATTGGTTGATTATGCATTTGATGGTGCATCCTTTGGTTTTGCGCCTGATATAGAGGCGCTCCCTGGTGCCTATGTAAAGCTTTGAGCTGGAAGGGGATTTGATAACGGGTTCAGTTCGAACCTGAAAGACACTGATTTCATCGGCTTTAATGTTGTTCCCTACGATACAGAGAACTTGCATATAGAACTTCAGTATCAGAGGGGATTTAATATTTTCAATGCGCCATCCGATGGTATGAATCAATTAGTGGATATGGGCGGCGGAAACTTTGTGACAGTCAATACACCAGTCACGGCGAATCTTGGTGATATTGAATGGTTAGGCGGGGTGGTCATGGGGAAAATGAAAAAGGTTGGCCCCGGTGACCTTAATCTCTTTGCATCTTGCGCCTTGAGCATGACGCATCCAAATAATAATATGTTCTCTTTGCCATTCTTCTCGATGGATGGCGGAGCGACTTGGCAGAATGCCGGCTTTGGATTGCTTTATGACGAGGGGAACAAGAAAAGCCACACTGGCTCTGCCATCTATCTTGGCGCAAGGTATGATCTCAAGAGCGGGACAAAAATCGGCGTTGAGTACAATCATGGCTCAAAATACTGGATTGGCATGATACCAGCATCTGATGATATGTGGACATCAAAGCTCGGCACAAGGGGCGATGTATATGAGGCATATGTAATTCAGGAGCTTAATCTAAAGCCTATTTCGAAAAAAGGAAAGGCATTTGCAAGACTCGGCTACCAGTATTACAAGTTTGAATATACAGGGAGCAACAACTGGATTGGAGAGCCGAAGAAGATCTCTGATTTAAATACAATAGATCCATCGGGAACACAGTTGTTTGCACCGGTTAAGAATGCACACGATATCTACCTAACCTTTGATGTTTTGTTCTAACCCTCTATTAAACCATGGGAGGGGCATAGCCCCTCCCATGGTTATAACCATAACCCGCAATAATCATAGGCAGCAGGCATAACATTACCAAATTTCTTTTCAGATATTATATAATAATTTAATTTTTACTGAGAGAGGAAAACATTTGGCTGCTGTAACACAATCCCGTGACATTTACTTTTTGAAAGAACAGGCAAGAGCAGTTAGAGTAGAAATACTGAGAATGCTTGCTCAGGCAGGGTCAGGACATACAGGAGGATCTTTATCCTCTGCAGATATAGCAACAGCGCTGTATTTTTATAAGATGAGACATAGACCGGATGACCCTAAGTGGCCTGAGCGGGATAGATTTGTTCTCTCAAAGGGACACGCAGCTCCTCTGCTCTATACTGTCCTTGCATTGACAGGATATTTTGATAAATCCCTTCTTAATACACTAAGAAAAATCAGGAGCCCTTTGCAGGGGCATCCGTCATCAAAAATGTTGCCCGGGATTGAAGTGTCAACAGGCTCTCTTGGCCAGGGGCTATCCATAGCAAATGGGATGGCATTGGGTCTTAAACTTGACAGGAATCCGGCAAGGGTGTATTGCCTCCTCGGTGACGGTGAAACACAGGAAGGTCAGGTTTGGGAAGCAGCTATGACAGCCAGCCATTATTTTTTAGATAATCTCTGCGCTATTGTAGATCTAAATGAGCTGCAGATAGACGGCAGATGTTCTGATGTAATGAAGATAGAACCTGTGCCTGATAAATGGAAGGCATTTGGCTGGCATATATTTGAGATAGACGGACATGACATGGAGCAGATAGTTGACGCCCTTGACGAAGCAGAAAAGATAAAGGGGAAGCCATCTGTGATCCTCGCCAGAACAATAAAGGGGAAAGGGGTTTCTTTTTTTGAGGGCAAGGTAGAATATCATGGAATTGTACCAACAAAGGAAGAACTCGAACTTGCATTAAAGGAGTTGGCAGGGAATGGGGAGTAGGCCGGAAGAATCAGTAGTCAAGGGTAAGGAGTCTGGAGTTGATTTCTTCGGACAGGCTGTTGCAACAAGGGATGCTTATGGTGCAGCGCTTCTTGATTTGGGCACAAGGAATGAATGTGTAGTAGTGCTTGATGCTGATCTTTCCGGTTCAACAAAGACAGCAAAATTCGCAAAGGCATTCCCCGAAAGATTCTTCAATATGGGAATAGCCGAACAGGATATGATGGCAACAGCCGGGGGACTCTCCCTTGTCGGTAAAATACCGTTTGCATCTACATTTGCAGTGTTTGCATCTGGCAGAGCGTGGGATCAGATAAGACAGACTATCTGTTATTCAAACCTTAATGTCAAGATCGTTGCTACACATGCAGGGATTACAGTGGGAGAAGACGGGGCATCCCACCAGGCGCTGGAAGACATGGCATTGATGCGTGCTATTCCTCATATGACAGTAATAACGCCTTGTGATGGATTTGAAACAAAGCAGGTCATAGATGCCATTGCTGAGTATGACGGTCCGGTTTATGTGAGACTCGGCAGGGCAAAGGTTCCGTCTGTCATGCCGGCAGGCTATAGATTTCAGATAGGAAAGGCTTATAAGTTCCATATAGGCAGAGATGCAAACATCATTGCCAATGGAATAATGGTCTCTGAAGCGCTTAAAGCAAAAGAAATGCTCTTGCAGAAAGGAATGGATGTGGGTGTAATAAACATGCCGACTATAAAGCCTCTTGACACTGAGGCTCTACTTGAGGCTGCCAGTAATTCAAAATTAATAGTTACAGCAGAGGAGCATTCCATAGTGGGAGGTCTTGGCAGCGCAGTAGCAGAGTTTTTATCAGAGAACCATCCTGTTTCTATAAAGAGAATAGGCACAAAGGATACATTTGGAGGATCAGGGAAGCCTGAGGAACTGCTGAAGATTCATGGGCTCACAGCAGAGGAAATAGTAAAGACAGTCATGACTAATGTGTGATGGGTAATGAATAAAATAATGCCTTTCATCACTCATTACGGATTACGCATTATAAATATATGATAGCCTTTCAAAATGTCTCCAAGCATTATGACAACAATATTGTTCTAAAAGATATAAGTTTTAGTGTTCAGAAAGCTGAAATGGCCTTTATAACGGGGCCGAGCGGCGCTGGTAAATCTACCATTCTCAAACTTATGTATATGGAAGAAAGGCCTGATGAAGGTGATATTGTTATTGGTGATTTTCACCTTGCATCTCTTAAGGCGTCCAAAATACCTTTCTTCAGGCGGGGCATTGGCATTGTATTTCAGGATTTTAAGCTTATTGACAACCTGACTGTAATTGACAACGTTGCCTTGTCATTGCGGATAAGAGGAGTCAGCGAAAAGGAAGTCAAAACCCTTGCATTTACAGCATTAAAAAAAGTTCATCTGCGGCATAAGGCCGATAATTTTCCGAAGAGCCTTTCAGGCGGGGAGCAACAGAGGGTTGTGATTGCGAGGGCAATAGTGGCTGAGCCTTTTTTAGTGCTTGCTGATGAGCCTACAGGGAACCTTGATTCAAATACAGCGTTGGATATAATGAAGGTGTTCCGTGGAATAAACATAAGTGGGACAACCGTAATTATAGCAACGCACAACAGGGAATTGTTCAGATATACCGGCAAGCGGGTATTGAAGCTGGATGGCGGAAACCTTATAGGAGAAGAGGTTGGTTAATGGCATTGGAGTATTCATTTAGGTCTGCATTTCAGAGTCTTTGGAGAGAGAAATGGATCAACATGCTCTCCATGTTTACTGTCTTTTCAGGGCTCTTGATTATAAGTCTTATTTCATTTTTTCTGTATAATTTTGAAGTCATTGCTAATCGTTTGCCGGAACGTTTTTCGATAATAGTGTATCTGAATGAAAAACTATCCGGAGAGGAGATAAATAATGTTATAGATACTCTCAAAAAGAGGCAGGATGTCTTGAGCCTGAAATATATATCCAAAGACGAGGCATTAAAAGAAATCAAAAAGGTGCTCAGAGACTCAAGTCATATTCTTGAGGGGTTGAGTGAGAATCCCCTCTCTTCCTCTGTTGAGATAAAATTGAAGAAGGATTATGTCACCTCATCTGCTGTAAGACAAATATCAGGAGAGATAAGAATGATGTCAGGCGTTGAGGATGTGCAAAGCGGGGAAAGGATTGCAGAAGCGATTCACCTTTTCAAAAGATCCCTTCAGAACATAAGTATCATAATTCTTGCGATCATTTCCTCAGGCGTGATTTTTGTTTCCTATAGCACTGTGAAAATCCTGTTTTTCAGAAGGAAAGAGGAGATAGATATTTTAAAGCTGCTCGGCGCAACAAAGGGTTTTATCAGAGCGCCGTTCATTATAGAGGGCAGCGTTATTGGGCTCATCGGCGGAGGGCTTGCCGCAGCAGGCATTTTAGGTTTTTATTTTGCCGTTACGTACAGACTAAGTGTATATATCCCCCTATTTAAGATGCTGATCCTTCCGCAAGAGATATTGATCTTACTGCCTTTAACAGGGATTATGCTGGGCATTATAGGCTCTGCCATAGCCATTGGGCGCTTGAAACCTTAAATGCAGAATGCAGGCAGTAAAATGCAAGAGTTAAGCTTAAAGAATTTCATCATGCTCTGCATTTTGTTGCTCTGTTTTTTCACCGCCCTGTCAACAGATGTGTACGCCGATGCCTCAAGAGAAGAATACAGACGCATACAAAAAGACATCCGCACCCGCCAAAAGAAACTGGAATCCATTAAAAAGAAGGAACAGTCTGTTCTTGACGAGCTTGTGAAAACTATCTCTGAATTCAATAAAATAAAAGATAAGCTTTCTGTTCAGCATGCCAAAATAAAAAAGCTCCAAAATGATATATCAGCTCTGCAAGAAGATATTGTCAAAACCAAAGAAAGCCTGCAGCAACAGGAAAACCTGCTTAGGAAAAGACTGAAGACATTACAAAAAGTAAACAAGGAAAGTGATTCACTTTTTGTGTTGCTGACTGGAGAAGATATATCGCGGACAGCAAGACTTATGCGTTATATCAATGATATTTCGGCCTACGATTACAGACTTATAGAGAGGTATAAAGAGACCCTGTCTGCTTTAACCGGCAAGGAAGAGGAGTTTCAGCGGGTGTTTGCTGAGCTGAAGGCAGGAGAGATAGAACTTACAAGGCTTAACAGATCCCTGAAAGACAAACAGAAAGAAAAACAGGTGCTTTTGGCTAATGTCAGGAAAGACAGGGAATCATATGAGAAGATGATAGGAGAAATGAAAGAAGCTTCAAGCAGGATGTTGAAAATAATACAGGAATCTGAAAGACGGGAGGCAGAGATCAAGAAAAAGAGAGAGGCAAAGACCGGGAAGAAAGAGGAACCTTTAGGAGACAGCGATTTTGCGCGTCTGAAAGGCAGGCTGTCATGGCCTGTAAATGGCGCAGTTGCGCTGCATTATGGAGCGCAGGTTGATCCGCTTTTTAATCTGCCTGTCTTTAGAAGCGGCATTCATATAAAAACAGCCGGCGGCTCTTCTGTCAAAGCAGTTCATGAAGGCAAGGTTGTGTTTGCAGATGATTTTAAAGGGTATGGTCAATTAGTAATAATCAGTCATGGAGAAGGCTATCATACATTGTATGGAAACCTCGCAAAGATTTTTTCAAAAAATGGAGGTATAATAAAAGAATACGAGATAATCGGAGAAGTTGGCGAATCAAATGCATTGGGGGCGAGCGGTCTCTATTTTGAGATAAGATATAAAGGGAAACCCCTTGACCCACAGCAATGGCTGAAACGCCAGCAATAAGAGATTAAGACGGAGGATAGAGCTATGTTTTCACGAAAGAAATGGCTGCTTATAACAATAAGTATTTTCATCGCACTAACAGGGATGGTTATAGGCAGATGGACTGTTGATCCAGTTGACGCACAGGGCAGCTATGAAGAGCTGAGGATATTCACAGAAGTCCTGACATTGATAAAGAAAAATTATGTGGATGAAGTAAAAACAAAGGATATAGTCATCGGCGCTATTAAAGGCATGATTAATTCTTTGGACCCGCATTCAGGTTATTTGTCCCCTGATGCTTTTAAAGAGATGCAGGTGGAAACAAAAGGCGAGTTTGGCGGTCTCGGCATTCAGATAGGCAGCAAGGATGGAAGCCTTACAGTAATAGCGCCAATTGAAGACACCCCTGCGTATAAAGCCGGCATAAAGGCTGGTGACAAGATAATCAAGATTTCAGGAGAGTCAACAAAGAACATGGGGCTTCATGATGCAGTCACTAAAATGAGAGGGCCGAAAGGCACATCTATTACATTGACCATTTTCAGGGAAGGGTGGAAGGAGACGAAGGATTTTACCATAATTAGGGATATCATAAAGATAAAGAGCGTAAAGTCAAAACTTATGGGTGACGGAATAGGATATGTAAAACTTACACAGTTTCAGGAGTCCACTGCCTCAGACCTTTCTGCTGCTCTGGACAAATTGAAAAAAGAGGGCATGACCTCTTTAGTACTTGATTTGAGAAACAACCCCGGAGGACTTTTAAACAGCGCTGTGGAGGTTTCTGAACAGTTCCTCCCTCCAAAGAAATTGGTGGTGTATATAAAAAGCAAGAGCGGCGAAAAGACCGATTACCTTACAGAAGGACAAGTGCCATATTATGCAGATATGCCAATGGTTGTACTTGTAAATCAGGGCAGCGCCAGCGCCTCTGAGATTGTTGCAGGAGCCCTTAAGGATTGGAACAGGGCTATAGTTTTAGGGGTTCAGACCTTTGGGAAAGGATCTGTTCAGAGCCTTGTTCCTCTGACTGATGGTTCAGGGCTGAGGCTTACTACTGCAAAATATTATACCCCAAATGGAACAAGCATTCAGAATATCGGCATAACTCCTGATATAGTGGTCAAACTGGATGCCAAAAACGGCAAAGAGCATGTGGTGCTCAGAGAAAAGGATCTTGACAGACATCTTAAAAACGAGCAGCAGAAAGAGGAACAGCAGGATAAAGAGACAGTCCCTGTGGATGTAGACGAAAAGGATGATATACAATTACAGAGGGCTGTTGATACGCTTAAGGCATGGAAGGTTTTTGAGAAAATGCCTAAAAAAGCAGCATAGCGCTATAGTTACGAGTGATGCGCCTTTAACTTATTACGCATTACAAAAATATGAGCAGGATTATATTTGATATAGAAACCGTTGGCGTGGATTTTGATTCCCTTGAGCCTTCCACTCAGGAATATCTTATGAAATGGGCTGAGACCGAAGATGAAGAAGAGAGGGTCAGAGAAAGCCTTTCCTTTTATCCTCTTACCGGCGAGATCATAACTATAGGCATGCTCAATCCTGATTCAAATAAAGGCGTTGTCTATTTCCAGACCCCACGAGATATGCTCTTGCCGTTTGAAGAGGACGGCATACGGTTTGAATGCGGCATGGAAAAAGAGATAATAGAAAAATTCTGGAGCACAATAAAGACCTGCGACCGGTTTGTAACATTCAATGGAAGATCCTTTGACTGTCCGTTTATCATGATCCGCTCGGCTGTGAACAGAATAAAGCCTACAAGAGATCTTATGCCCAACAGATACAATGGGCCCCACATAGACCTCCTCGATCAGATGACGTTCTATGGCGCTTCTAAAAGAAGGTTTAGCCTTGATATGTGGTGCAAGACCTTTAATATCAAAAGTCCAAAGTCAGAAGGAATAACTGGTTACGATGTGAAAGACCTGTTCAAAGCAGGGAAGCATGTGGATATTGCCAGGTATTGTGCTGGAGATCTCCGGGCAACAAAGGAATTATTGCTGATCTGGGAAGATTATATAAAATTTCCCCGTTAAATATAAATTGACGAGCGAGACATATTGCAGCGTCTGATCAGCCTTATATCATACATTAATGTAGTCTTTGATTTTTTCTGCCTCGAATTTTCTGCTTGTAAGAACATGTTGCACAAACCTGAATATTTTATTTCGAGCCTCAATTGTAAGTTCCGGATAAAAAATGGGATTTGCTACAACAGTTCCCCTGAAGGCGAAAAACGGAGCGACCACCTCAAATAATTCATTGTCATTCGTTTGCCTGACATACTCATCAAAAAAGAGATTAAGCCCCTGAAGATATGCTCCTCTGACATCGCCGTGATATTTTATTGAGAAAAAAATATAGTTGATCGCGAGCGCAGTAATATCATCAGCAGGCTCTCCAAAAGGCCCTCTGCTCCTATCGAGAAGAACAAAGTCTCCATTGTCTTTGAACCATATATTGCCCGGATGAAAGTCTCCGTGAATTTGAGATAGCCTATGCGTCTTCGGCTTGAGCCTTGCCCTCCAGTCAACGCACATCTTTTCTATTTCAGCCATATTCTCATAGCTCAATACTCCATCGGGATATGTGTCAAATACTCCCATCAAACATTCCCCGTGCCCGATAATATCCCGCAGCTTCCTCCAGTATAATGAGCGCGAATCTTTCTTTATCGAATGGATTTCCGCAAGATACGATGTCATTGCCTTTATCTTTTCTTTGTCTTTGTTGTCGAGCTTTTCCTTGCGTGAGAACTCCCGAAGGTCATTGAAATAATCCTTTCCCTCGACCCTTTCCATCAGAAGATAGTATTCTTTTCCACCGCCGATGGACTTTATCGAGCCATCAGGCATCTCTGAAAGTACATCTAATGCCTTTGCGTGTTTCGGAATTCCATCGTATGTTTCGAGATCGAGCAAAAAGACCTGAGCTCTGTCAGAAGGATAATCATGTCCGAGGCCTTCAGGGAAAAGGCCTTTTATAACATACTGCTTAACGCCTTCTGCGAGTTGGATCTCGATAAGGAAGCCGGCTCCGTGAACTCCGGCGCCGAGCTTTGTGATGTCAACGCGAGCAGCATCTTTAAATTTTTTGAGGAGATAGGCCTTTATTGCGTCTTCATTGAGCACTTACATTTCTCCGAAATTGCTCCTGTGCCTTTCCGCAAAATCATTATAAGTAAAATAGTGCTCCTGAGTGCCGTATTTCTCAATCGCATACGCGGAAGCCACTGCGCCCATCTTTGCAGAGGTTTCCATGTCCTTGCCTGTTACAAGCCCTTTGATAAGCCCTGCCCTGTATGCGTCTCCTGCGCCTGTGGGGTCAAGAATCCCTGAGATCTTTGCCGCAGGTATTTGCGTATCTCCGTCAGCCGCGCTTATAAGAGAGCCCTTTTCTCCGAGGGTCGTGATAATTGTCTTTGTCATTTCGAGCAGACCCTTCTTGTCCATGCCGGTCATCTTCATGACAAGCTCAAGCTCATAGTCATTTGTGATAAGCATGTATGAGCCGTCAATCCATTCCCTGAGATTTTCAGGTTTCCACGCAGTAAGGGACTGTCCCGGATCGCAGATATATGGGATGCCTTTTTGTTTATATATCTTCGCGTATTCCATCATGTCCTGAAGGTTTCCGGGCGCAAGAAGGGCGATTGATCTTTCGGGATTCGCCTCTTTGAACTCATATCCCGAAGGGTATTTCATTGCTCCTGGATTGAATCCGGTTATCTGGTTGTCTGCCTTGTCGGTTGTTATGTATGCGCCGGCAGTGAATTCATTCTCTATGATCTTTATCCCATTAGTCGGGATATTGTTTTTCTCAAGCCACTTGAAATATTCATTATAGTCCTTGCCGATGGTCGAGAGTATTGTGGGTTTTTCATCTAAAAGCCGCAGGGAATAGGCTATGTTTCCGGCAGTGCCGCCGAACTTCTCTATCATTCCGTTGACTGTAAAGCATACATTCAGGATGTGAATCTTGTCGGGCAGGATGTGGTCGGAGAACTTTCCCGGAAAGTCCATTATCCTGTCATAAGCCATCGAGCCTGAAATGTAAATATTCATAGTTTCTCCTTGATATTTTAAAGTTCTTGTTTTTTATGAACGGGATATCCTGAGTGTTTTATCCTGGAATACGCAAAATTTATTTTTTATCCTATCCTTATACTCATACAGTATTTTCTTTATGATTTCTACTTTTTCAGCACCTGTCGCATCCTCAAGCCTAAGAATTAAAACACCTGTATGCGCCTTGCGGGATCTAAATACGAGTTCGCCAAAATCTTTGTCCATTGTAATAACCATACGGGATTCTGATGCTGCAATCTGAAGTATTGCGCTGTCCTTTGCTCTTGGGTCTATGTCGCGTACGGTTTTTACATCATATCCATTAGCCCTAAGCCATTCCTCTACTTTTTTGCCGACGCCGACATCAACAATGAATCGCAAACCGCTATAGGCCATTAATTCTATCCTGCGTTAACAGCAAAAACCTGTTCTTCGCCGATCCTCTCTGAGGCATATAGCAGAACCGCCTGAATATCCTCTCTTTCGAGTTCGGGATAGTCCTCCAATAAGTCCTCGACTGTTATGCCGCCCGCAAGGGCCTTGAGTATTTGCTCAACGGTTATTCTTAATCCCCGGACGGTAGGCTTGCCGACCATTACATCGGGGTTAACAGTGATTCTGTCCAATAAATCTGCTGTTTGCTGTTTATGCATTTCTATTACCTCCTTGACTTACATCTTATTCTATCTCAAAATCCCCGATTTTTCTATGAACGTTGCGAGATCCCCTTCTTTACCCCCTCCGCCACTTTCTCCGCAACCTTTCTATTAAATCCCTTTATCTTCAAAATATCCTCCACAGAGGCCTTGCGGATATTTTCGATGCTGCCGAAATGGCGCAGGAGTTCGAGCCTCCTCTTTTTGCCAATGCCCGGAATCTTTTCAAGAGGCGATTCCATCAGTCGTTTGTCCCGCAGCTTCCTGTGAAAAGAAATTGCAAATCTGTGAACCTCATCCCTTATCTTTTTCAGAAGCAGAGATGATTTGCTTCTGTCCTCAAGATCAATAATCTCATCGTTCAATAAAAATGCCCTGTCTGGCTTCTTGGCAATGCTTATAAGCTCAGTATCTATGCCCAAATCATCCAATACTTTTTTTGCAACATCGAGCTGTCCCTTGCCTCCGTCAATAACAACAAGGTCAGGAATGAGGTGCTCTTTTCTCAGCACGCGCCCGACAATCTCATGCATCATTGCATAATCATCAACTCCCTGCACGCCTTTTATCCTGAGATGTCTGTAATTATCCTTTTTGAACTCGCCATTTTCCCAATAAATAAACGCGCCAACTGATTCGCTGCCCTGAATCGTCGAGACATCAAATGCACCGATGGATTTAGGAATTCTCTTCAGATGCAGCCGGTCTTTTATTAAAGGCAGGATGTCGTCCTTGGCAGGTTTGTTTTTCTGATGGAAATGTAGCCGCGCGTTTTCATTTGCCATATTAAGCAGATCAGCCTTTTTACCGTCTTTAGGCGCTTCTATTGCAATCTTTGCTCCACGCCTTTCTTTCAGCCATTTCTTTAATGCCTTTGCATCCTCGGGCATTGCATTTACCAAAATTATTTCAGGCGGCATTATCTCCTTCGCATAGAATATCTCTATAAAGCTGTGCATTATCTCGGATTCGTCAGATACGATAATCTTATCCAGAAAAAAATCCTTTGCTCCTATCAATACGCCGCTCCGCACAAAAAGGATATTAAACGCTATATGATCGTAGTCCCTGGCGTATTCTCCGGCACCTTCTCTGTAATATCCGATAACATCAATGTCTCCAAGCTCGGGCGAGACGACCTTCTGCGACTCGAACGCCCGCTGAAGCCTGAATAGCCTGTCCCTGATCTTTGCAGCATCCTCAAACTTCATCTCATCCGAAAGCCTCTGCATAGTCTCTTCGAGCTTGGCTACAAGTTCCTTTTTCTCGCCTTTAAGGAAAAGTATCACCTCGGCGATGATCTTCATATACTCTTTTCTGCTTATAAGCCCGGCGCAGGGAGCTATACAACGCTTCATCTGATACTGGACGCACGGCCTCATCGGCTTGTCGAGGGAGTATCCGCAAGTCCTTATAAGAAAATTCCTTCTGATAAATGCAAGAGCCTCCCACATAGATTGCGAGGGAACATATGGGCCGAAATACAGGTTGCCGTCCTTCTTTATTTTTCTTGCAACCTCTATCCTCGGCCACTCCTCGGTAATTGTTACTTTTATATAAGGATAGTTTTTGTCGTCCCTGAGAATGATGTTGAATTTGGGCTTATACTGCTTTATAAGATTTGCTTCAAGTATTAAGGCCTCAAGCTCGTTGTCCGGCACGATATAAGAGAAATCTTTAACCAGCCTGACCATTGCAGCCTTGCGCTGATCAAGACCTGTGGACTCTTGCCCACATTCTGAAAAATAGCTCCTCAGGCGGTTTCTGAGGTTTTTAGCTTTGCCGACATAAAGGATCCTCTCTTTTTGCCCTTTAAATATATATACCCCTGATTTTGAAGGGATGTTTGAGATGCTTAGTGTCATTAAACTACTATATCACAAAAATTGAAGATTCCCCGCAGCTTGCTGCGTGGAATACGCTCGTTATCCATTTATATGATTAAGCTATTTAGGTTATAATTAATCATGCCTTTGCTCCGCTGGCGGCATTTAATTTTTATTGCAGTTCTATCAGTGCTTGCAGGCATCTTCGGGGGGGGTATCTACTGGAGTCTTTCTGATCTGCCCACGATTAAAAGCCTTGAGAGTTACGCGCCAATGGAGTCTTCTGTTGTCTACTCTTCAGACAGCAGGGTTCTTGCCGAGATGTATCTGGAGAGGAGAAATTTTATTCCACACTACAATATCCCCGATATGGTAAAGAAGGCGGTTATAGCCATTGAAGACCAGCGGTTTTATTCCCATCCAGGCGTGGATGTCATAGGCATAATCCGCGCTCTTTACAGGGATATAATGACACAAAGCATGGCTGAAGGGGGAAGCACCATTACCCAGCAGCTTGCAAAAATGCTTTTCCTGAAGCCGGAAAAGAGTTTATCGAGAAAGATAAAAGAGGCTGTAATCTCTACCCGGATAGAAAAGAGATATACAAAGGATGAGATACTCGGCATGTACCTTAATCAGGCATATTTTGGCACAAGGGCATATGGGATTGGAGCTGCAGCACAGGCCTATTTTGGAAAGCCTGTCAATGATCTGACTTTATCTGAATCTGCTTTGCTTGCCGGCTTGCCCAAGGCCCCAACCATGTATTCCCCTTTTAAAAACCCTGAAAAAGCCTCAATGAGAAGAAAACTTGTCTTAAAGCAAATGCTCGATAACAAATTCATTTCAAAGGAACAATATGAAAAGGCAATTCTCGAATCTTTGCCTGTAAAGCCGCATTACAGAAGATATGATGCCCCTTATTATATGGAGTTATTGAGACAGCAGCTCGAAGCCAAATATGGGAATAAGATATACACATCAGGATTAAAAATCCATTCTTCTATTGATTACCGGATGCAAAAGATTGCAGAAGGTGCAGTTTTAAACGGTATAACCGCTGTTGAAAAGCGCACAAAGCGGGGCGTGCAGGCTGCCTTGATAGCAATAGATCTCAGGAATGGGCACATAAAGGTTATGGTTGGAGGCAATGACTTTTGGGAAACTCAGTTTAACAGGGTGACCATGGCGCTCAGGCAGCCCGGCTCTGCATTCAAGCCCTTTGTATATGCTGCAGCCTTTGAAGATGAAATGTCTCCGGAAGACGAAATCCTCGACGCCCCCATATCCTTTACAGGCGCAAACAAAAAAAGCGCATGGTCGCCTAAGAACTATGACAACAAATACAGGGGTCCTGTATCTTTAAAAACAGCCCTCTCCCTTTCTCTAAATGCTGCTACTGTGCGTCTTTCTCATAAAATAGGCATAAACAAAGTGATAGAGATAGCAACAAGATCCGGCATTAAAAGCGCCCTTCATCCATATTTGCCAACAGCCCTCGGCGCATCTGATATAACAATGCTGGAACTCACTGCGTCTTATTCTGTATTTGCCACAGGCAGGAAAATTGAACCAGCGACTTACGACAAGATATTTAGTAGAGACGGTATGCTTGTGGAAAATGTTTTTCATTCATCAAAAGAAGTCTTTTCACAGGAAGTTGTGGCAAAAATGCAGGAGGCATTACGCGCAGTAATCGAAGACGGCACAGCGCAGAAAGCAAAAGAATTGCATAGGACTGTATATGGCAAGACCGGCACCACAAATGATTTTTCTGATGCTTGGTTCATAGGGTTTGATGACAGATTGGTAGTAGGCGTATGGGTCGGAAGGGATAATCACAAGCCAATAGGCAATAAAGAGACAGGCGCCAGAGCAGCGCTTCCAATATGGATAGAGTTTATGAAGAACATTTCCTGATTTCAAATGTGGGCGATAAATATTCCCTTCCCTATGCAGTTGCTTGAAAAAAGCGTTAACAGACTGATATTCTTAATATATTAAAACTGCATATGGGATTAATAGCGCAATACCTCTCAATAAGAGTCGTGATCAAACAGGTAAAAAGGCTGAATTTGAAATGAACGAAAAGAAACCGTTGGTATCTATAGTAGTAAGGACTAAGGACAGACCAAAACTTCTGGAAAAGGCATTACAGAGCATTGCCGCCCAAACCTATAGACCTATAGAAGTGGTGCTTGTAAATGACGGCGGTTGTGATCTTGATATCGATGGGCTTAAAACCATCCTCGGAGATGTATCACTAAATTATATCAGGCTTGCAGAAAATAGAGGGAGGGCACGTGCAGGGAATGCAGGCATAGAGAATGCAAAAGGGGAATACATAGGATTTTTGGATGATGATGATGAATTTTATCCAGAGCATGTGGAGACGCTGGTCTCTTTCCTTATGCAAAGCGATTATCAGGTTGCATATACGGATTCCAATTATGCATTTCAGGAGTGGATAACAGATAAGTATGTAACTGTCAGCAAGGAAGTCCTTTATAGTCAAGATTTCGATCGCCAGAGATTATTAATAGCTAATTTCATTCCTATGCTTAATGTGCTGTGTCGAAAAGACTTACTTTGCAGGGCAGGACTGTTTGATGAAAAACTTGAGGCTCATGAAGACTGGGATCTGTGGTTGCGGTTTTCCCAATACAGTGATTTTTATCATATCAAGAAAGTAACCGCCGAGATCAGCATGCGAACTGATGGGACGACGATCACAAGCAGTAACCGCATGGCATTTCTAGAGACTGCACGGATAATCCACAAGAGATATTCGCCTTTTGCCGCTGATGAGAACATCATCAATAGTCAGAATGCGGTTGAATGGTCACTTGCTAAAGAAGTGGTAACGAGAGGGGAAGAACTCGAAAACTCATACCTTGTGGATATTGCAGAAACGCTGATTCAGCAGAAGGACACCGAAATAGGGAATCTTGAGGCAGCTATAAGGGAGAAGGACACCGAAATAGGGAAGATATTGTCCCTTTTTTTAGTTGAAGTAAGAAGGACTCCGATTGCATAATCTTAAGCTGCAACCTCCTTT
>JASEGS010000018.1 GCA_030017995.1 Thermodesulfovibrionales bacterium | reverse complement strand
GAGGCTATGGCAGCCTAACTTAACTGGAGTGTCCGTGAAAACGGGGGAATATCACCCTGTCCAGCTCATATCGTGTAACTGTCCGTATGACATTGTTGTTTTCTTCTCTGTGGGAACGTTGTCTTCAGAATGTGGTTCGGTTTGTTCGTGTGATGTTCCCCGCCCGTGTTGTTGAATATTGTAGTTCGTCCGATACCGTTTGTCCATAACTTTTGATGCCTGCCGTCTGTAAAAATATTCGCGCATTCTAATAATATGTCAAACATAATAAAATATAATTATCTCGGATAACATCAAGCTTATTGCTCATTGGAGGAAGCCTATTTGAGGACGCATATCTTCCGGCCACGAGCATCCGTCATCCGTGTCAGGTCTTGACAGCCTGTTGACAATTGACTCAATCCTTCTTATGATTTTATCTAAAGTCTTATTCTTTGCTAAGTCCTCTTTAAATCTCGTAGATACTTTGCTAATAGCGATGCAATGCGAAAGCATATAGTTCTTCAGGTGTCCTTTTCGTTTCAAAATCATTTTGTGTAATCATGCTTTGTCCTTAATAATACAGCCAACGCTTAGCTTCTGCATTGGGGTGTAAAGCGCTACCGCAAAATTGTCTTCTATGTTTATCCAACATTATGATAGATTATAGAAACCAAAAACTACATAGTCAAGAAAAACCTTATAGAATCAAGGATAATATTTGAGCAAATTAACCCCTTATCTTCAGGCATTCACCAGCAAGCGAATTGCAGCCGTTACGCTCCTTGGCTTTGCGTCCGGACTGCCGCTTGCTCTTACAAGCGGCACATTGCAGGCATGGATGGCTGTGGACGGCGTGGATATAAGGACTATCGGCATTTTTGCCCTTGTCGGGCTGCCCTACACTCTTAAATTCCTCTGGTCTCCATTTATGGACAGGTTCGTGCCTAAGTTAGGAAGCCGTCTTGGAAGACGAAGGGGCTGGATTCTTATAACACAAATAGCGCTAATGCTCGGCATTGCCGCAATGGCCTTTAATTCGCCCAAACAAGCCCCTCTGCTCATAGCGGCCTTTGCCCTTGTAGTAGCCTTTTCCTCAGCATCGCAGGATATTGTAATTGACGCTTACAGGACGGATGTGCTGCGCGAGAAAGAGCGCGGCTCAGGCGCTGCAGTATTCGTAATGGGCTACCGTATCGCTATGCTTGTTTCAGGAGCGCTGGCGCTTATTATGTCCGACCATATAGGCTGGCGAAACACTTACCTCATCATGGCCGGAATTATGGGCATAGGTGTAATTTCCACACTTTTAGGGCCTGAGCCTGAACAAAAAATCATCCCCCCAAAAAACCTTCAAGAGGCGATATGGGGGCCGTTGAAGGATTATTTTTTAAGGCGCGGCGCTGTAATGCTGCTGCTTTTGATCATCCTTTACAAACTCGGAGACGCCTATGCCGGAACTCTGACTACGGCGTTTCTGATAAAAGGCGTGGGCTTCACGCCGACAGACGTGGGAACAATCAACAAGGGACTCGGTCTTATTTCCTTAATTGTTGGAGCCATGTTTGGCGGCGCATTGATGGCGCGGCTTGGCCTTTTCCGCTCACTTTTATTTTTTGGAGTATTACAGGCAATATCGAATCTCTCATTTATGGTTCTGGCGTGGCTCGGCAAAAGCTACGGCATGCTTATTTTTGCGGTGGCTTTTGAAAATTTAAGCGGAGGCATGGGGACCGCAGCCTTTGTTGCGCTGCTCATGACAATATGCAATCAGCGATACAGCGCAACGCAATACGCGCTTCTGTCATCGCTCGCTTCCCTCGGAAGGATTTTTATTGCCCCCTCGTCGGGGTTCATCGTGGCATCGCTTGGATGGGCGCAATTCTTCTTCATCACCGCCCTCGCCGCATTGCCTGGATTATGGCTGCTGTGGCGCATGAGGGACAACATAGCGAATTTAAAGGATATGCGTAATGCATAAGGTCATAGATATACATATCCATGGCATCGGCGGCTACGACACAAGAACTACCGATGTCGCGCATATCCTCAAAATAGCAGAAATACAAGGCTCTCATGGGGTTTCAGAAATCATCCCTACTGTATATCCGGCAACCATAAAGGTGATGCGAGAAAATATGGCAGTGGTAAAGAAGGCAATGGAGCTTCATAAGGTAGGTTGTAACTCTGAACTCCTAACTCCTAACTCTCAACTCTCAACTATTATCGGCGTTCATCTTGAAGGGCCTTTTTTAAATCCATCAAAGTCCGGAGCCCTGAATGCAATGACATTCATAGAGCCAACAGAGCGGAATCTCATGGAACTCTTAGAAGGATTTGAAGATATAATAAAAATAATAACCATTGCACCTGAATTAGATGGGGCTATTAAGCTCATAAAAAAAATATCTGATATGGGAATCATTGTGAGCATAGGGCATTCTGATGCAGCATATAATGAGGCAGAGGCTGGTTTTAAAGCAGGAGCAAAAGGAATCACCCATTTATTCAATGCCATGAGAAGCTTTCACCACAGAGAGCCCGGCATAGCTGGTTTTGGGCTCATGAATCCGGATATTTATATTGAGGTGATTGCAGACCCCTTCCATCTGCATTCAGAAACCATTGATTTGATTTTCAAAGTAAAAAACTCTGAGAGGATAATCATAGTCTCAGATACAGTAAAAGAGACAACACAATCTGCAAAAATATGCGGAATAAAAGACAGGCACGACAAACTTATCGGAGGCTGTATGACAATCATCGAATCCACTCAAAGGCTTATTGAGATTGGATTCGATAAAGAACAGATAATGAAATGTATAAGTGAAAACCCTGAGAGATTTCTAAAGCGTTGCCACTAAAGCATTCAATGCAGGATATTCTAACTGCAAAGCATGAACATCTTCTTTTAGTAATCTCAGTCCCTCCTCTGCATGCTTCAGAAAATATCTTTTGCCTTTTACCTCAGACAAGAAACCATAGGCGCCAAGTGCTTGCATATGCCGTTGCAGACGGCAGACAACAAGTGATTCCATAAATTCATTTATCTCTATCTTGCCCCCTTGCGTCCTTCTGTTAATGTAATACTGCAAAAGCCTCTCCCTCACATCGCCTTCAAACCTGTGATAAGGATCCCACAGCATTGAGGCTACATCGTAGGCTGGAGGGCCTATGCGCGCACCCTGATAATCAATCAGCCTCGGCAAACCATTTTTGATCATTATATTCTGCGACTGAAAATCGCGGTGCACAATGGTCTTTGTAAAAGAACCAGCCTTTGATGCAAGCATGTGAAGTTCGTCATTTAGCACTGATGTGCCTTTAATAGCAACCCTCTTTATTCCTTTCACAAATCGCTCTATAAAATAATCCGTTTCCCATCTGAAGTGGTCATAGTCAAAAATTTTTTCCTGAAGCAGAGGACATTCATGAAGGCTATCCATAGGCATCGCATGAATATGAATAAGAATATCGAGGACCTTCCGATACATTTCCTCTGTCTGCTCTTTGCTCCTCCTGCACTTGAGCCAGCTATAAAGAGAGAGGTCGCCGAGGTCTTCAAACATGGCAGTCATATTTTGAGGATCAGCTTCAAACAACTCAGGAACAGGTATCTGATGGCTTCTAAAAAATTTGGTGTACTCTATATGCCGATGAAAAGCAGTATCGTCTTTTTTATATCTGACGAGCACAGCCATTGAACTGTCCTTTCTCACCCTGTAATACTTTCTGTCAGAGCCGCCTGTGCCTATAAGTATTAATCCATTATCTTCTCCGGCGTCTTTATCAACTCCGAACATTTCAGTTTCGTTCAATGGTATTTCAAAGTCAGGGCCGATTATGCAGTTTTCGTATGCCTTTGATTCAATCCTGCCCTCAAGGATAATGCAGTTTCTCAGAGATGACTTTTTATCGAGCACGCAACCCTTTTCTATCGCAACATACCCATCCATTTCTATATTCGAGCAATCGCTTATTCCCTCGTGAATATATATTGTCTCTCCGTCAGCCCTCAATACATCCACTATTGCCAATGCGTATGCCGAAGGAGTTCCCATGTCGTTCCAATAGCATCCGGTAAAATCGAGGAACTTTACCTTATGTCCAGCCTTTGCTGCTGCAAGCCATGCAACCGTAGCATGTGAAACGCCATCTGGCAGAAACTTCAGAATCTCAGGAGAGTAGACTGCAATTCCTGTATATGCAACCTTCTTTCCTTCTGTGTCGGGATTTGGCATCGACATCCCTGGATTTTCGACATCCATGACATATCCTTTATCATCCAAAACAACATTGTTGTATTTAGGATAGTCATGAGTCGCGAGCGTCGCGATATTGCCCTCTGAAAAATGCGTTTCTATGAGGAGTGAGAAATCAATATTTGAGACAATGTCGGAGTTGTGCACAAGAAAATATCCGTCTGATAGAAACTTCTCAGCATTTTTCAGTGCCCCGCCTGTGCCGAGTATAGGGTCTTCATAGAATAATTCAATGCGCTCTGAGAATGCAGAATTCATGGCCCAGTCTCTTATCATATCGGCTTTATAGTGGAGGTTTATGCCTATCTTGCCGAAGGATACAAGGGAGAACTTTTCTATGATGGTTTCTATTATCGGCTTACCGAGCATAGGCAGCAAAGGCTTTGGCATATGATATGTAATAGGCCTTAATCTTTCGCCCAGACCCGCAGCAGGGAGAAAAATCTTTAATGCTTTATCCATAAAGAAGATACTGCCTTCTCTTTTCCTTTGCAAATAATGAACACTCTTCGCTCCACCACTCTTCCATATTGTTGAGAGATGCGCCTTTTTCTATGTCCTTCCTGAGCCTATCCGTTCCCGCAAGTATGTCTATCGGCATTTTTACGGTCTCATATTCATATGGAGGCTGTTTCCATTGGAAGCCTTTTGGATAAAGATCGTGAATAGCTTTTATGATCGCAACGGCTGTTTTAAAAGGCTTGAATTTATCCCTGTTTGCCACATGAATTTGCGCGCCTCCGCAGAGCTTTCCGGCATGTTTCTGGAATGTAGGCTGAAAATATATTGGTCTGAAAAATACGTCTGGCAGTTTAAATTCATCAAGCCTTTTCACAAGCACATCAGGTTCTATAAATGGCGCTCCGAATATCTCAAAAGGCCTTGTAGTGCCCCTTCCCTCGTTGAGCATCGTCCCTTCAAGTAGGCACATGCCCGGATAGACGATAGCGGTATCGAGTGTAGGCATATTCGGAGAAGGCAAAACCCAAGGTAATTTCGTATTGTCAAACCACATCCTCCGTTTCCATCCATTCATTTTAATGACATAAAAATTGAGGGGAGGATAAAACTCATGTTTGAAATAATCGCCTATCTCTCCCATGGTCATGCCATGCCTGACAGGCAATGGGCGCATACCTACAAATGACGAATAGTTTGGATCAAGGACTGTGCCTTCAGTAATATGCCCTCCGATGGGATTAGGCCTGTCGAGGATAACAATGGATTTACCGTTTTCAAGACATGCCTGCATGCAAAGCTCCATTGTCCAGATAAATGTGTAATAGCGTGAACCCACATCCTGAAGATCGAAAATCATTGCATCAATATCTTTAAGCATTTCAGAAGCGGGCTTCCTGACATTTCCGTAAAGGCTATAAACAGGAAGGCCTGTCTTTTTATCTTTAAACCCTTCCCATTCGATCATGTTATCCTGGGTCTCGCCCATTATGCCGTGCTGGGGGCCAAATAGCACCTTTAGCTTGAACTTTTTAGATTTCAAAGCGATGCCCGTAGCATGCTCAAGCCTTCGGTTTACAGAGGCAGGATGCGCCACAAGCCCTACACTTGCGTTTCTTAATTGTTTAGGCCACTCCTTTTCGAGCAGGTCGAGTCCTGTGTAAATCATGACAATATATTAATATTTCTGCTAAACTTTCTGCTATGCTGCTCCAGCAATTGATAAACGGCCTTACTCTGGGCGGGGTTTATGCCCTCATAGCCCTCGGATATACCATGGTTTATGGCATCCTCGAGCTTATAAACTTCGCTCACGGCGAAATTTACATGCTCGGCGCATATTTAGGAATAATCTTTCTCGCATTTTTCACCGCAGCAGGCCTCACAGCCACAAGTCTTCCGATTGCATTATTTTTAACAGTGCTACTCACTATAATATTCTGCTCTGCCTATGGCTTTGCCATGGAGAAAACAGCTTATAAACCTCTCAGAAACGCTCCAAGGCTGAGTCCGCTTATAAGCGCAATCGGAGTTTCGATCTTTCTTCAAAACTATGTAATGCTCACTCAGGGGGCTACTGACAAGGTCTTTCCCTATAAATTCAGCAGTGCTGGCTTTCAGTTTTTAAATGTAAACATGACATATCTTCAGGCTATCATAATCGCAGTATCAGCATTGCTTATGCTGTTACTACACCTGTTTATCCAAAAGACCCGTATTGGCAAGGCCATGAGAGCAACAGCGCAGGACAAGACAATGGCATCTCTCGTCGGCATAAATGTGGACATCATTATATCCGCAACCTTTGTCATAGGCGCAGGGCTTGCGGCAGTCGCCGGCATAATGGTGGCTGCATACTACGGACTTGTAAATTATTACATAGGATATATCGCCGGCATAAAGGCATTTACAGCCGCAGTCCTCGGAGGCATTGGGAGCATTCCTGGAGCAATGCTCGGAGGCATAGTGCTCGGGCTTGTTGAAAGTATCGGAGCCGCATACATCTCAAGCGAATATAAAGATGCCTACGCCTTTATCATACTAATCATAATCCTGCTGATAAAACCTTCCGGCATACTCGGCAAAACCGCAGAGGAAAAAGTGTGAAGGGAAACAGGCTCATTGTCATTCCATTATTTGCAGCGCTGCTGTTACTGCCGTTCAAAGGCATACAGGCAGCGGTCATCATGTTTATAACCGTTTCTGCCGGGCTGATGCTGATTTCGTTTTTACGTAAATACAGAATACCGGAAGGTTTCAATAAGATAAAAGCCGGACTTCAGATAATAACAGAAAATTCATCCATCAAAAATTCCATTATTCCTCTCATGATGATCGCATTTCTTGTATCTCCAATATTTCTCAAAGACTATTATCTCGATGTCCTTATAATCTCGGGCATCTACATCCTCCTCGCGCTCGGCCTCAATATAATCGTAGGATTCGCAGGACTTCTGAATCTTGGATTTGCGGCCTATTACGCTATCGGGGCTTATGCGTATGCCATAGCGAATACAAAATTCGGCCTCGGCTTCTGGCCTTCGCTGCCTCTGTCTGCCATGTTTGCAGCCATCGCAGGGCTTATAGTAGCCGTTCCTGCTCTACGACTCAGAGGAGATTATCTTGCTATCGTGACATTGGGCTTTGGAGAGATAGTGCGCCTTGTGCTGAACAACTGGGACAGCCTTACAAACGGTCCGAACGGCATAACAGAAATCGCCCCGCCTTCATTGTTCGGATTTTCCTTAGGGAAATTGCAGCATTATTACTATATCGTATTTGTATTTGTCCTGTTGTCTGTCTTCATAATCAGACGCGTTGAGCTGTCAAGGATAGGACGGGCATGGAAGGCGATAAGGGAAAACGAGATCGCGGCGTCTTCAACGGGTATAAACGCGACAAAATACAAACTGTATGCGTTTATCTTCGGCACATTCTGGGCAGGCATCGCGGGAATACTCTTTGCCGCAAAAATGCGCTTCGTATCTCCTGAAAGCTTTACCTTTATGGAATCGGTATTAATGCTCAGCATGGTCATACTTGGAGGCATAGGGAATATTTATGGCGTAGTTGCAGGCGCGTTCATACTCGCGCTTCTGCCGGAAGTTTTACGCGGAGTGCATGATTATAGGATGCTAATTTTGGGCATAGGGCTTGTACTGCTAATGCTGTTCAGGCCTCAAGGCCTTTGGGGAGGCCATTATAGGAGGAATAAAAAGTGTTCGTCTTAGAAGTTAGCAACCTGACAAAACGCTTCGGCGGAATAAGGGCTGTAGAGGATGTCGGCTTCAAAATAAGAGACAACTCCATAGTGAGCATAATAGGTCCGAACGGCGCAGGAAAGACCACCCTATTTAACTGTCTTACAGGAATTACAAGACCGACGAAGGGGAATATTTTATTCACTGATAAATACATATCAAAACTTCCTCCCCATAAAACGGCTGAAATGGGCATAGCAAGGACATTTCAGAACATCAGGCTCTTTTCCGAAATGACAGTCATGGAAAATGTGATGGTATCCCAGCACGCACGAGTGAGATACGGCCTCATGAGCGCAATAATGAAAAATAACGGCTTCAGAAAAAAAGAGCAGACTATCAGAGAAAAGGCATTTGAGTATCTTGAGCTTGTGGGGCTTGAAGAGTATGCCGGCGATATAGCAGACAGCCTGCCTTACGGAAGCCAGCGCAGGCTTGAGATTGCAAGGGCAATGGCAACAGAACCCAAGCTCATTCTCCTCGATGAGCCGACAGCGGGCATGAACCCGGCAGAAACATCGGAAGTAATGACCCTTATAAAAAAGATTCGGGAACTCGGGAAAACGATACTTCTCATAGAGCACGATATGCGCCTTGTCATGGGCATATCCAACTGGATTGTAGTGCTCGACCACGGGGTAAAGATTGCGGAAGGACGGCCCGATGACATTAAAAACGATCCTCTGGTCATAGAGGCGTATCTTGGAAGGGAGATGTCTCACTAATGTTGAAGTTATCATCAGTCCATACATCATACGGCCCGATAAAAGCATTGAGAGGCATAGATATCGAGGTGTATAAAGGCGAGATTGTCTGCCTTATAGGAAGTAATGGAGCGGGTAAAACTACGACGCTTATGACAATATCAGGCATACTTAAACCGGAAGCCGGGGATATTCTTTTTAAAGATGAACCGATAAAAGATACCTCTCCTCACATTATAGTTAAAAAAGGCATCTGCCATGTTCCTGAAGGGAGAAGGATATTTCCAAGGCTCACGATAATGGAAAACATCGAAATGGGCGCCTATTCAGAAGTCAGAACTCAGAAGTCGGAACTCAGAAATAATTTAGAAAGGGTCTTTGCGTTATTTCCGATATTAAAAGAGCGTGCAAAACAAATGGGAGGGACACTTAGCGGAGGAGAGCAGCAGATGCTGGCCATAGGCAGGGCATTGATGTCTAATCCCGAACTCCTTCTCCTTGATGAACCTTCACTTGGACTTGCGCCTATCATGGTGAGTAGGATATTCAAAACGATCAAAGAAATAAACAATGAAGGAGTTACCGTGCTCCTTGTTGAGCAGAATGCAAAGGCTGCATTAAAGCTCTCGAATCGCGGCTATGTCCTCGAAAACGGAGCAATTAAACTTCACGGCAGAGGCGGGGATTTATTGCATAACGAAGAAGTGAAAAAGGCATACCTTGGAGAGTAAAATGAAAACAAGGGCGCATATCTATATTGCCGGAAGGGTGCAGGGCGTTTGGTACAGGGCATTTACGCAGGAGGCTGCCGATTCGCTCGGATTGAAGGGATGGGTGCGGAATATGCCGGATGGAAGGGTCGAGGCTGTTTTTGAAGGAGAAAGGGGACTCATAGAGGAAGCTATCGGGAAATGCTATCAAGGCCCGCCAGCATCGAGGGTTACGAATATTGATATTATATGGGAAGAGAGCCTTGAAGGCCTCAGCGATTTTATAATAAGGCATTAAAGGCGGGAAAATATCCTGTGATCAATGCTCTCAAAGATAAAGTTTTATCAGGCATATCCATAACAAAATCCGAAGCCCTTGTCATTTCAGAAATCCTGCATTCCGACATCCCTGACCTCTTTGCGGCGGCAAACAAGATAAGACCGACATTCAGAGGCGATTCTATTGACCTCTGCGCCATAGTCAATGCCAAGTCAGGCGCATGCCCCGAAGACTGCTCTTACTGTGCGCAGTCCTTCAAAAGTAAAACGGGCATACAAATATATCCTCTCATCAGTAAAAATAGTGTCATCGAAAAAGCAAAAGAGGCAAAAGAGGCAAGCGTAAAAAGATTCTGCATCGTAACAAGCGGAAGAAAAATCGGCAAAAGCGAGATCAAAGAAATATCGGCAATGATAACCGACATCAGAAAACTCGGCCTCCTGCCCTGCGCAACATTAGGGCTTATAAACAAAGATGAACTCTCATTACTTAAAAACAGCGGCCTTGAGCGCTATCATCACAACATAGAAACCTCAGAGAGATTTTTCCCTGAGATATGCAGGACACACACCTATTATGACAAACTGAAAACCATTGACGCAGCCCAATCAGCAGGACTCTCTGTCTGCTCCGGAGGTATCTTCGGACTTGGAGAGACATGGCAGGACAGAATAGATATGGCCTTTGCCGTAAAAGAATTGGATGTAGATTCCGTGCCTATAAATTTTCTGATACCTGTCAAAGGCACATCCCTCGGAGAAATGGATTATCTCCACCCCTTCGATGCCCTTAAGATCATAAGCCTTTACAGATTTATCCTGCCTCAAAAGGAAATAAGAGTTTGCGGCGGCAGGATGCAGATCTTGGGAGAATTCAATTCTATGGTATTCATGGCAGGAGCGGATTCGCTGCTTACAGGGAATTATCTCACCACAACAGGCAGGACATACAAAGACGACCTCGGGCTAATAGAAAAGTATGGGCTGAAAATATAATTCACTCCATTATCGCGCCTTTGCCTGCCGAGCTTACAAGCTTTGCATATCTTGAAAGATAGCCTTTCTTTATCTTGGGCTCGGGCTTCTCCCACTGAGAAAGCCTCTTTTTAATCTCATCGTCAGAAAGCAAAACATCTATCTTTCTCTTCGGAATATCTATCTTGATTTTGTCGCCGTTTTTCAATATTGCTAAGGGCCCTCCCTCCATAGCCTCTGGAGATATATGACCGATGCAAGGCCCGCGTGTGCCGCCAGAAAACCTTCCGTCGGTTATCAACGCGACCGACTCGCTTAATCCCATGCCTGCTATCGCGGCAGTCGGAGAGAGCATTTCCCTCATGCCCGGACCGCCCTTAGGGCCTTCATATCTGATAACGACAACGTCTCCTGCTTTTATATGACCGTTCATTATCGCCTTCATTCCGTTTTCTTCCGAATCGAAGACCTTTGCTTTACCCTCGAATTTCATCATATTTTTGCTCACCGCAGTCTGCTTTACAACCGCTCCGTCCGGAGCGAGATTCCCCTTCAGTATTGCGATCCCGCCTTCCTTGTGATAAGCCTTACCCAATGGCCTGATGACATTTTCATCCATTATCTCCGCTTCTTCGGCAATTTCCATAATATTTTTGCCTGACACTGTCGGATTCGGATTGAGATTATCTTTCAGCCTTTTCAATACCGCTGGAATTCCTCCTGCATAGTCGAGGTCTTCCATGTAATGCTCTCCGCCAGGAATCATGTTTGAGATATGAGGGGTCTTTCTGCCCAGATGGTCGAAGACCTCAAGGGGCAATTCCACTCCAGCCTCATGCGCTATTGCAGGTATATGCAAAACCGTATTTGTCGAGCCTCCAAGGGCAAGGTCAACTGTGATTGCATTTTCAAATGCCTTCCTCGTCATTATCTTTCTCGGAGTAACATTCTTTTTTATCATCTCCACTATCTTTACGCCGCTATCAAATGCAATCCTTCTTTTTTGAGCAAGCGCAGCCGGAGATGTTGCGCATCCCGGAAGGCTCATCCCGAGTGATTCCGTAACGCAAGCCATTGTATTTGCAGTATACATACCCTGACATGAGCCGGCTCCCGGACATGCGCACATCTCAAGGGCCTGAAGTTCATCAGCCTTTATCAGTCCCTTTTTGTATTTTCCAACCGCCTCGAACATATCACTCGTAAGATTAAGCCTCCTGCCTTTGTAATGACCTGAGAGCATATGGCCTGCGGTAACCACAATGCTTGGAATATTAAGTCTTGCAGCAGCCATAAGCATGCCAGGAGTTATCTTATCGCAGTTTGTAAGAAGCACAAGGCCATCAAGCTGGTGCGCTTCTGCAATCGTCTCAACCATATCAGCAATCAATTCCCGCGAAGCAAGAGAATAATGCATTCCCCTGTGCCCCATTGCAATACCATCGCAGATGCCGGGAATGCCGAAAAAGAAAGGATAGCCGCCTCCCGTGTGAACACCCTTTTCGATAAAGCGCTCCATGTCCCTCATGCCTATGTGCCCGGGGATAATGTCCGTAAAGCTTGTAGCGACGCCTATGAACGGTTTCCCCATCTCGCTTCTCGGAATGCCTGTAGCGTAAAGGAGTGCCCTGTGAGGGACCCTCTCAATGCCGCTTTTAATGATTTTACTTCTCATTGTCATAAATATAATATCCCTTCCAACAGAATACTTCACTTCCATTCTGCTGCTATATTAATTCATTGACTGCTTTTTATACGCTCTTATTAATTCTGCGATCTTGTCTTTTTTGTAAAGCTTTTCTTTTTTTATCCTCTGCGCCTCTAATTCTTCTTCAGATGTAAGATGGGCCTTTTTGTTTAACTCTGAAAGCTGGGAGTCAAGCTCCCTGTGCTCCTGATAAAGGCGTCTGAATTCTTCATTTCCCTTCTTTAAAGCCTCTATAATTTCTTCTTCTTTCATGACAGCCTCCTATGTGGTGGGATTTAATATTAGAATTTTACAATAAAAAACTTAAAAAAGACAGAGGTTTTAGGGGGCATAGCCCCCTTTTACTCTTCTTTGGAAAGCAGTGTGGCAAGCATATTATAGAAAAACAACGCTATTGAAAGAACCTCCACAAGACCAAAGGCAGCAGAGAGCGCTCTGTAGAGCGATATATCAGGGTTAGCCGTTTGAAACATGTAGAACAACAACATACCGATAAGCCCAATGTTAGCTAAATAGAACTGCATTTCACCCATCTTCACGCTTTTTAGTTTTTTCCCTGCAAAACGGGGCAAGATATGATAGCCAACACCGTAGATCATCATGGAGACCCATCCCAACAGATTAAGATGAGAGTGAACAAACTTTAGGTAAAGGTAAGATGGGTTGGCAAGCATTAGGACGCCAAGAAGTGCCGCTAATGCGAGATATGCGATGCTCATCACAATAAAATTTCTTACAAACTTATCCATTACTCCTCCTCATGGTTGTTTTATAAAATCATAATATTAAGCAGGATGCTTTCTGTTATGATAGAAGTCATAAAGGCATTATGACCTGTATCATAAAATAAAACAGCGATATTTTGTAAACTAAAAATAATAATTTATCACCGTAACTTTAAAAGGGAGGACAAAATGGAAACAACAAAAAAGAAAGTAACAAAGGATACCGTAATAGGAGAAGTAATCAATGACCCGGAAGCAAGAAAGGTCATTGAAAAGTACTTTGGCAATGGATGCTTTACATGCCCGGGCATAAAGGTTGAATCTTTAAGCTTCGGCGCAATGATGCACAATATTGATCCTGAGAAGGTAGTAAAAGAAATTAACGAAATAGGAGGCAATTAATGAATGAGACTAAAGAAATCAAATGTTTTGTTTGCGGTGCAACCGATAATAACAGGGTGTATCTGCCTTGTATTCACTCAGGCGAGGAGAAACTTGTCTGCGTAAGATGTCTGCCGATACTGATACACGGCGCCCACTAAAAGCTAAATTATTCATAAATTACGATAGCCAAAGCGGAAGACAAAGTGTTAGAGCGACTTCAACAGCCCATGCGTGACATGGATGTCTAAGCAGACTGGCGTAGTTTCGGAGAAGGGCTGGATGATATTCGAGAATGAAGCGGAAATACTTTGTCTTCCGCATAACAAAGTTTATGAATAATGAAGGCCATCAGCATTTCACTGTTAAATCAAAAACTTAGATATTGTTCTTAAAACTGAAGCTTTAGATTTTTAGGCATCCGTTTATGTTTTATCAGACCTAATAGTTCTTCATAAGAAATCGTCTTTACACCGAGGGATTGCGCCTTCCGAAGCTTTGATCCCGGTTCTTCTCCAACTACAAGATAATCGGTGTGTTTTGAAACAGAAGATGATGTCATACCGCCAAGTTCCTCTATCATATTTTCTACATAATTTCTCGGTTCAGGCAATGTGCCTGTAATGACAAAGGTAAAACCTTCAAAGAGTCTCTCCCTGCTCCCCTTATTTTCATAATCAGGGTTGGTAAGTTTAAGCCCTGATTCCTTTAATTTTTCAAGGGTATTGATATTTTCAGGGTCATTGAAAAAACTGGATACAGACAGGGCGATCTTTTCACCAATCTGCCTGATGCCCATGATTTTTCCCGGTTTTATTTTATACAGGTCTTCCATGCTCTCAAAATTACGGGAGAGGAGTTTCGCTGCATATTCTCCTACATGGGGGATGCCGAGGGCATAAAGAAATTTTGAGAGTGTAGTATGTTTACTTTTTTCGATAGCATCCATTAAATTCTGAGCTGATTTTTCAGCAAATCTTGGCAACCTGAGAATATCCTCTTTTTTGATTCTGTATATATCAGCAAAATGTCTTATCATGCCCTCAGAATAAAGCAGTTCGACATTCTTCTCTCCAAGTCCCTCAATATCCATAGCGCCCCTGCTTGCAAAATGCCTTATCCTCTCCTGCACCTGGGCAGGACAATCAAGACCAATACATCGCACAGCGACTTCTCCTTTTTCTCTAATAACCCTTGAGCCGCATACAGGGCATTTATCCGGAATAGGAAATGGCTTCTCCTTTCCTGTCCTTCTGTCTTTTATCACAGATATGACATGTGGAATGACCTCCCCTGCCCTTTCAACTATTACATAATCTCCTACCCTTATATCTTTCCTTTCTATTTCATCCCAGTTGTGCAAAGTAGAACGGGATACAGTGACCCCGCCAATCCTTACCGGTTCAAGCATTGCCACAGGCGTTATGACCCCTGTCCTTCCCACACTGGAGGATATTTCATTTATCCTCGTTGTTCCCTGATGTGCCGGGAATTTGTAAGCAATTGCCCAACGCGGTTCTCTGGTTTTAATTCCAAGAGACTTCTGCAAGTCAAAATCATTCACCTTAATTACAGCGCCATCTGTCTCAAAAGAAAAGCCGCGCCGTTTTCTCTCTATATCCTTTATAACATCTATAACTTTATCAATCCCTCTTACGCGCCTGACCATAACTGGTATCGGGAACATATGTTTTTCAAGCCAGTGTATAAACTTCCATTGATTTCTAAAATCAGTTCCCTTAACAGCCCCCATTCCATAACATGCGAGGTGGAGCCTCCTTTTTGCTGTTATAGATGAATCCAACTGTCTCACAGAACCCGCAGCAGCATTTCGCGGATTGGCAAAAAGCGACTCCCCCTCTTGCTCCCGCTCATTATTTAGCTTTTCAAATTCATCGATGTCCATATAGACTTCTCCCCTCACGTCAATCTCATGAGGAATTCCCTTTTCATCTATCTTTAAGGGCACCGACCTGATCGTCCTAATATTAGCAGTGACATCTTCACCTTCATAACCATCACCCCTGGTGGATGCCTTATATAAGAGGCCATTATGATACGTTATCTCTATGGCAAGACCGTCATACTTCGGCTCGACAGTATACTCAATATCCTCATCACTGCCCAAGAGTCTCTTAACCCTTCTGTCGAATTCCATTAGATCATCAAAAGAAAAAGCATTATCAAGGGATAGCATGGGCTCTTTATGCTTAACCTTTTCGAACTTGTCGAGAGGAGACGCGCCAATCCTCCGGGTCGGGGAGTCAGAAAGAATATGACCATACCTTTCCTCAAGCCCTTTTAGTTTTACATAAAGACTGTCATACTCCTCATCTGAAATAACAGGTGAATCCAAAACATAGTAGCGGTAACAGTGATAGTTAAGCTCTTTTACAAGCCTTTCTATGTCTTGTTTTATATCCTCAGGTATCTTCTCTGCCATGTCTCTCCATAATTATATCAATGAAAAACTCCAATGCCAAAATAGCCGCATCCTCTTTATTTTTTTCTCTGTCCCCTGAAAGTCTTATCTCTCTTGAGAATGTCTGCTTTCTACTGCTCACAGCAATATAAATGAGCCCACTATCCTTGCCCTCCATGGCACCAGGGCCAAGATTGCCTGTTGTAGAAATGGAATAGTCTGCCCCTGAGATAAGCCTTATCTTCTCTGCCATCTCTCTCGCGGTCTCATCGCTTATTACCCCATAATTAGATATAGTTTCTGATGAAATGCCGAGTATTGATTTTTTTGCGCCAACAGAATATGACACCACGCCTGCTTCAAAAAAGGAGCTTGAACCCGGCAGTGTTGTAAGATAATGACTTAAGAGCCCGCCTGTGCAAGATTCAGCCACAGAAACGGTCAGATTTTTCTCCTGAAGAATATTATGAACCTTTTTGATTACTTCAATGACCATTGTAGACATATCATATTTTATAACAAAATTATCCGATCTTCTCAAACCCATAATCCATAATCAAGCAAGGCAGGCACGGCTTCAACGTCTTTATCAATGCGATAAGATTATTAAATGCCTTCAGTTTTTGCTGCGCATATGTTATAGCTTCAAACCTGTCCTGAATATTATGGACATCATGTAATAATCCATCTGCTATTTCCGTGATTTTCAATACACCCTCATATAAAATAATAAAAGCCGGGAAAGGGATTCGAACCCTCGACCTGCTGATTACGAATCAGCTGCACTACCACTGTGCTATCCCGGCAAAAACAGAGTTTAAGAGTTAGGAGTTAGTTTATCAAATTCGTGTTTAAAATGGCTAAGTGTCTGTTCATCAAAGATGCAGAACTCGACTATCTCAAGAGATACTGACCTGTTTTCATCTAAGAACCGTTTTGACTCTGTAACGAGTATCTTTGCGCATTTGTCCTTTGGAAATCCAAATATCCCGGAGCTTATAGCAGGCATAGATATGCTCTTAAGTCCCTTTTCAGATGCGAGTTTCAGGCTGTTTGTCACTGCATTTTTAAGCTTCTTGTCCTCGTCTCCCTCTCCCATTCTCGGTCCAACTGCATGAATGACAAATTTAGCCGGCAATTTCCCGGCTGTGGTAATCGCAGCATTCCCAACAGGCACAAAACCTATCCTGTTGCTTTCATCCTGAATAATTTGCCCGCCCTTTCTCACAATAGCGCCTGCAACTCCGCCTCCATGCTGAAGATGCGAGTTTGCTGCATTCACAATTGCGTGTACATCCCGCATAGTGATGTCTCCTAAAACAAGCCTGAGGGTTTTATTGTTAACCTTATATTCAGATACGACTTCCATTTGCGCACACCACCGATTTCTAAAATTAATTTTCAGGATACAAATTATTCAGCTCAAAAATCAAATTATTCCTTTCTCCCCGCCAAAGATGTAAAATATGTTTATGAAAATTGCCTATTTCGACTGTTTTTCAGGGATAAGCGGGGATATGTGTCTTGGCGCCATTATAGATGCAGGGGCAGATATCGGCATAATCAAAAGGGAATTAAAAAAGATACCGGTAAAAGGTTATGACCTTGCGCTCAAAAAGGTTGATAGGGCTGGGATATCGTCTTCAAAGGTAGATGTAATCCTTCAGAAATCAAAAGTTAAAAGTCAGAAGTCAGAAGTTAAAAAATGGAAAGATATCGAAAAAATAATTAAAGCATCTTCACTGTCAGATAAAATTAAACAAAGAGGTCTGCACATATTTAAAAGACTCTTTGAGACAGAAGCAAGGGTTCATGGAGAGCCGTTTGAAAAAATCCATCTCCACGAGCTCGGCGGTATTGACTGCATAGTGGACATATTCGGAACGATTATAGGTATTGATGCGCTTGGAGTAGAGAAAATATATGTATCTTCAATCAATTTGGGCAGCGGAACAATTAACACTGTCCATGGAGCACTTCCTGTGCCGGCGCCTGCCACCATAGAACTTTTAAAGAGTTATCCAGTATATGCATCAGACATACCTTTTGAGCTGACCACACCCACAGGGGCAGCCATTATAACCGGACTTGATTCCACTTTCTCTCCTATACCTAAGATGAATGTCCATAAGATAGGATACGGCGCAGGCAATAAGGATATAAAAACCATGCCGAATACGCTGAGGCTCTTCATAGGGGAAAGAAAAGATATTCCTGATGAAGGACACGTCATGGTTATTGAAACAAATATAGATGACATGAACCCTCAGATATACGAAGATGTTATGGAAAAACTACTCGCCTCAGGCGCACTGGATGTTTTTATAGAGAACGTCATAATGAAAAAGGGGAGACCTGCTATAAAGCTTACCGTAATTGCTGACAAAAAACGCCTAAACACACTAACCGACATGCTTTTTAAAGAAACTACTACCATCGGTGTCAGATTCTATGAAGCTCACAGGAAAATTCTCAGTAGGGAGATAAAAAAAATAAAGACCAGATATGGAGATGTCCGCATAAAAATATCAAAACTCGGCGACACAGTGGTTAATATCTCGCCTGAGTATGAGGACTTGAAATCTATATCAAAGAAGACAAAAATACCCATAAAGAAACTTTCTGAGGAAGTCTTGAGGAATTGTTGAATTCATTGAGTTTAATTTATTGCATGTGTTAATTTATTTAAATATGAGAAAAACTTTAAGGCTTATCTGTATATATTTTGCGGCCATTTGTATTGTTTCTGTCCCTGCCTTAGCCAGCTCTCTGACCATTGATGAGGCCATCTCACTCTCAAAGGAAAACCTTCCGTCTTATAAAGCATCTGCATTTAAGGTGAGATCAACAGGGGAGTTATATAAGGCGTCTCTCTCGCCCTACTTGCCGACCTTAGATGCATCTGCCTCTTATAACAGACATTACGCTTCTTCAGATGAGTATGACTCAAAAACACTTGATCTTACTTTATCCTATACTGTTTTTGATGGAGGCAAAAGGAAGGCAGACAGAAGCACTGCAAAGCTTAATTTTGAAATGGACAGGGAAGAATTGCAGAAGAGCCTTATTGAACTGGAATATAGCGTCAAAGTCGCTTTTTATACCGCAGTCGCACAAAGAGAAATACTAAAGCAAAGGAATGTGCAGCTTCAAGACGCGCAAAAGGATTATGAAGTGGCAGAGGGAAGGTATAAGTTCGGCGTCGCAAAACTCTCAGATGTACTGCAGGCATCTGTAAGGCTTGAACAGGCAAGGTTCAATCTTATACAGGCTGAAGGCGATTCAAAGAAAGCGCTCTCAGAACTTAACTCCCTTATAGGTAAAAGTCTCGATAGCCAATATGAAATTCAGGGGACATTAGATACGGAAGTCATGATGCCGGACAAGAACCGTTTATATGAAATTGTGTTTCATAGGCCGGAGATAAAGCAGGCAGAAAAGTCATTAAAAATATCGGAAAATAACATTTCCCTATCCCTCAGCGCCTTTTATCCAGTTGTTTCGCTTACTGCATCCTACGCAAAAACAGATGGCAGCAGGATTAATACCCTCTCTCCAGAAGAAAAAACCGCAGGGGTCGTCGCAACATGGAATATTTTTGAACTGGGAAAGTTTTTTAAGAAACGCTCATCTGAATTTGAGAAAAATGTTGCAACAGAAGAGCTAAACGAAGTGAAAAGGCAGTTTTTGCTTGAAGTCCACAAGACCTATGAGGATTTAGTCACAGCCTCTAACAAGCTTAAGGTTGCAGAGCAGCAACTCAAACAGGCAGAACATAATTACTCCCAGGCCTTTGGAGAATATAAAGTTGGAAAGGCAGATATCCTGTCCCTCGTGCAGGCAGAGAGCCTTCTTTCTATCGCAAGAGAACAACTGGTAAGTTCAAAGCTGAACATTACCCTTGTAAAAGCCCAGTTGGAAAGGGTTGCAGGGGTTAGGTCTTTAGAATCACTATCAACAGTTACTCATTAGTCAAAGGGGATAAACATGAAGAAAGTTCTTGTTCTCATAATTGCAATTGTCCTGATCTCAGCAGGGTTTTTCGCATACAAAAAATTCTTCAGCAAACCGGGCATAAAAATTTTAGAGACAGCAAAGGTAGAAAAAGGCAGCATAAGGGGGGTGCTTGTAGCAACAGGAATTACAAAATCGCAGGTTGGAGCGGTGGTAAAAATCGGGGCAAGGACAACCGGGACTATTGTAAAGATGAATGTAAAAATAGGCGACAGGGTCAGGAGCGGACAATTAATAGCCCTAATTGACGACAGAGAAATACAGAAGACCATTGAACAACACAAGGCAGCCCTTTCATCAGCGCAACATACACTGTCCCAGATTGAGTTGACATATCCTGAGCGGATTAGAGAAGCCAATGCGAACTACGAATATGCAAGGATAAATTATGAAAGGGAAAAGGAACTATTAAAACACGAATTTACAACCAAGGACACAGTGGATAAGGCAAAAAGTCAGTTCGAGGCATCAGAGGCGAATCTCAAAAGACTTCAAGATGAATATAAAACGCAAATAAAAATAGCAAAGGCAAATGTAGAAGACCAGACTGCCCAGTTGAGACAGCAGGAAACAAGGCTTACATATACAAAGATTTATGCGCCAATAGACGGTATAGTTTCAGATGTAACGGCACAGGAAGGAGAGACAATAGTTGCCGGGCTGCAGGTGGCAAACCTCGTTACAGTCCTTGATCCAACCCGCCTTGAGATGTGGATATATATTGATGAGACAGACATTGGCAGGGTAAAACTAAACCATTTTGTTGAATACTATGTTGATACATTCCCCAACAAGCTCTTTAAAGGGAAGATAGAAAAGATATATCCACAGCCTGTAGTAAAAGACAATATAGTTTACTACCTTGCAATTGTTAAGGTAGCCGGGGATGATGCTGTATATCTCAAACCAGAAATGACAGCGCATGTAAAAATAATCTTTGACGAAAAAACAGGTATACTCACAGCGCCTAATGCCGCCATAAAATTTGAAAAAGGCAAACAGATTGCTTATAAAGTAATCGGCCGTGACATTGTCCAGAAAACAGAATTAAAGATAGGCATCAGGGGCGAGGAAAAAACAGAAATCGTATCAGGAGCTAAAGAGGGAGACGAGTTAGCCACAAAACTAATCCTTCCTGTATCGGCAAAAGAAGGTCAAAAGGAGAAAGAAAATAAGAAGTGAAAAAAATATTATGCCTGATGGAAGACATAAAAAAGACCTACACAATGGGCGACGAAAAAGTTGAGGTGCTAAGAGGGATAAACTTAACTATATACTCAGGTGAGTTCGTCGCTATCATGGGCACGTCAGGCTCTGGAAAGACAACCATTATGAACCTTATAGGCTGCCTTGATATACCCACATCAGGTCGTTATATACTCGCAGACAGAGAGATCTCTAACCTCACAGATGATGAACTTTCTATCATCAGAAATGAGCATATCGGTTTTGTATTTCAAAACTTTTATCTCCTTCCATATGCAACTGTCATGGAAAATGTATTGCTCCCAACCCTTTATATAGAAAAAGATAAAGGCAATGCTGAAAAACGCGCAAAAGAACTCCTGATGCTTGTCGGATTGGAGGAAAGGGCTAAATTCAGACCCACCCAGCTATCAGGCGGCCAACAACAGCGTGTTGCAATTGCAAGAGCGCTGGTTAATGACCCTGAGCTGCTCCTATGCGATGAACCAACCGGCCAGCTTGACAGCAAGACAGCAACAGAAATAATGAACCTGATCGGCAAAATGAATGAACATGGAAAAACCGTGATAGTGATAACCCACGACCAAAACATAGCAGCACATGCAACCAGAATTATACATATAAAAGATGGCGAGGTCGTTTCACAGTAATAATCCTGTGACTCTATAAATTGGCTTGACAAAGGGAGTTCGTTTCCTTGACAAATTTTAGGCCAAATCTGTATAGTAACTAACCTATTGTCTTGTTTAAGTATTTTAAATGATCTATGAAAGTTGTAATCTCAGAAATCCCTGAAGAGGGGATAGAGCTTGAATTAAAAGAGGATATTTCGTCTGAGTCTGTTAAATTATTAACGCCTGTTACCGCCCTTTTAAGACTGGACAAAAGAGACTCAGAGGTTTTTATAAAGGGAGTCATAAACGGTGAAGTTGAACAACAGTGCAGCAGGTGTTTAAAACAGATTAGCGCAAATATCCGGACACAGATAAATGTTATTTATCATCCTGCTGAAGACATTGCTAAGGAAGAGCACCACGAATTAAAAGGAGAAGAGCTTGATACAGGATTTTACAGAAATGACATCATTGATACAGATGACATCCTCAGGGAACAGTTGTTTTTGAATATACCAATGAAGCCGCTTTGTTCAGCAGAATGCAAGGGCCTGTGCCCAAAATGCGGCGCAGACTTGAATACAACAAAATGCAACTGTGAGGTCTCTGAAATAGACGAGCGTCTGGCTGTGCTTGAACAATTGTTAAAAAAACAAAAATCAGAATAGGCTAAATAAAATATATTTTAGAAAGGAGCAATCCAATGGCAAATCCTACTCATCGCCATTCAAAGTCAAGAAGGGATAAAAGAAGGGCAAACTGGAAAGGCCAGATGCCTAACCTTGTGGAGTGCCCTGATTGTAAAGAACTAAAACCACCTCACAGGGCTTGTATTAACTGCGGCTCTTATAATGGGAAAAAAATCCTTGAAGTAGTCTCCAAATAGCCATGCCAGAAAATTTAAAGGTTGCCCTTGATGCAATGGGGGGTGATTTTGCTCCTGAAGTAACCATAGCAGGGGCAATAGAGGCTGTCAGCGAATATGACGTTGAGGTTATCCTCGTTGGAGACAGGAACAGGCTTATAGAATCCCTTAAGACCAAACGATTCCCACGAGAAAGAATCTCCATACATCATGCCTCGGAAATTGTGGAGATGCATGAATCTCCATCTTCTGCAATAAGGCGAAAAAAGGATTCCTCCATCCGCAAGACAATAGAATTAGTTAAAAGCCACGAGGCTGACGCTGCTGTCAGCGCAGGCCATTCAGGAGTTGCAATGGCAACTTCACTTTTTGTGCTTGGTAAACTGCCTAATGTTGCAAGGCCTGCTATAGCTACACTGATGCCATCCCTGACGGGTTATTTCCTGCTTTTAGATGCAGGCGCCAATGTAGACTGCAAACCAGAAAACCTGCTGGAATTTGCCTTTATGGGGAATGCCTATTGCAAGGCTATCTTTAATATGCCATCGCCGCGAATTGCCCTTTTGAGCATAGGCGAAGAGGACACAAAGGGTAATGAGCTGACCAGAGAAACATTCAAATATCTAAAAAAGGCAAATATAAACTTTATAGGAAATATCGAGGGGAAAGACATTTTTAGCGGTCTTGCAGACGTTGTAGTCTGCGATGGCTTTATCGGAAATATTGTATTGAAAGTAAGCGAAGGTCTCGCAGAGACGATCATGAAGATGCTTAAGGTGGAAATCGCCAATGTAACCGCAAGGAAGCTCGGATATTTGATGATAAAACCTGCCCTTAAAAACTTTAAAAAAAGGATGGACTATTCTGAATACGGAGGTGCGCCCCTTTTAGGTATAAACGGGACCTGCATAATAAGCCATGGCCGTTCATCAGCGCGAGCGATAAAAAACGCCATAAGGGTTGCATCAGAGATGGCAAAAAAGAAAGTGCATGAAATCATTGCAAATACGCTACATAAAACCACAGAGGACTTCTCATATGTTAAGGAGTAAGATTATCGCAACCGGCTCATATACGCCGGAAAGAATACTCGCTAATTCCGACCTCGAAAAAATTGTGGACACATCCGATGAATGGATTACTGAGAGAACAGGGATAAGGGAGAGAAGAATAGCAAGAAAAAGTGAGGCTACATCCGATCTTGCCTATGAGGCTTCAAAAAATGCGCTTAAACAAGCCGGCCTCAAAGCAAAGGATATAGACCTTATAATAGTTGCAACTGTAACTGGAGATATGCCGGTACCTTCCACAGCCTGCATACTTCAGGACAAACTCGATGCAAAAATGGCTGCTGCTTTCGATATTAATGCAGCGTGTTCCGGTTTCATTTATGCGCTTTCTGTTGCTGATGCTTATATAAAGAACGGCATGCACAAAAGAATTCTTGTAGTTGGCGCGGAAATCCTTACAAAGTTTACAGACTGGGAGGACAGAACCACATGCATCCTGTTCGGAGACGGAGCCGGAGCAGCAATACTGGAGGCTACAGATGGGGAAAGGGGGATAATATCAACAAAGATCCATTCAGATGGCAGCATGTGGAACCTTTTGCATACGCCTGGTGGCGGCTCAAAGCATCCAACCTCTAAGGAAACCATTAATAAAAAACTGCACTTCATAAAGATGAAGGGAAACGAAACATTTAAAGTAGCAGTAAGAACTTTGGAAAGTCTTGTTGTAGAGACATTAAGGGAGAACAAGCTGAAACCTTCCCAGCTTTCCCTGCTTATTCCTCATCAAGCCAATTTGAGAATAATCCAGGCAACGGCAAACAGGCTTGGACTGCCAATGGACAAAGTCGTTGTCAATCTTGAAAGATATGGAAACACATCCGCGGCATCCGTTCCCATTGCCCTCGATGAGGCTGTTAGAACTGGAAGGATTAAAGAAGACGACTACATTCTCCTTGAGGCATTTGGCGGCGGACTTACATGGGCATCAGCGCTGATTAAGTGGTAACTATTTTTTAATTTTTCCCCTGATTCCTTTTTAACTTTTTTCTTCTGTAGTCAGCGATATGCAACACCCTGAACCATCTCTCAAGTTTATCCCTATAAGCCATGGCAATAAATACAACAACAAGAGCTACGCCAACTAATATGGAAAACTTGCCGTATTGGTTATGCCTGATATAATCTCCTCCGAGAGTTAGCAATATAGTGCCGAAAAGCCTTCCTGTGCCGCCTATTATAAGAAACTCCATCGTAGAGAGATGCCCAAGGCCTAAGATATAACAGAGATAGTCCTTAGGGAACCCGGGTATGAGAAAAAGCAGATAGACAAGAAACGCTCCTTTGTGATGAAGAAGATAATCAAACCGTTCCATCGTAGACTTATTTACAAATCTGTCCACAAAAGGTCTTCCGAATTTCCTTGAAAGGGCAAAAGCCAGGTAAGAACCGAGCGTGAGACCTATGGTAGACAAAAAAATACCAACCAGCTTGCCGTATAAAAACCCACCTAAAAGTCCTGTAACCTCTCCAGGGATTGGCGCTGCAACCACCTGCGCGGTCTGCAAGAGTATAAAGCCTATGAATGCAACAGGACCGAGGGAATCAAGGAAATCCAGCAACCTCTTTTTGTTGAGAAAAAAATGAATTAAGCCTGTTTTATAGAATATAAATGTCAGGCCACCAACAATGACTATAAGCAATAGAGGCTTAAGCCAAATGTTATTCTTAATTTTATTGCCCATGCAACTATTCAGCACGCATCATAAAAAGACGACTTGCAAGATCAGGAGTCTATGGTTGCTTTCCCATCTTATCCAGAAATGGTTTTATGATCTCGATAGGAAGCGGGAAAACAATTGTAGAGTTTTTCTCTGTCGCAATCTCAGTAAGCGTTTGAAGGTATCTGAGCTGCAAGGTTGCAGGCTCCGATGCAATAATCTTGGCTGCATCCGCCAGCTTCTGCGCTGCCTGAAACTCTCCTTCAGCGTGAATTATCTTCGCCCTTCTCTCCCTCTCTGCCTCAGCCTGTTTTGCGATTGCCCTCAGCATTTCTGGAGGAAGATCGACATTCTTCACCTCCACAGCCGAAACCTTCACGCCCCACGGCTCTGTCTGGACATCAATAACCTTCTGAAGATCTGCGTTCAGTTCTTCCCTTTTCGCAAGAAGGTCATCCAACTGGCTCTGTCCAAGGATGCTCCTCAATGTAGTCTGGGCTATTTGGGATGTGGCGTAATAAAAATCCTCAACCTCTGTAATCGCCTTAATAGGTTCCATCGGTCTGAAATAAATAACCGCATTGACTTTAACCGTAATATTATCCCTTGTAATAATATCCTGAGGAGGCACATCCATAGTAACAGTCCTTAAACTGACTTTAACCAGCTTATCGATAACAGGCCATATAATTACGAGACCGGGCCCCTTCAAATCGATAATCCTCCCGAGCCTGAATACCACACCCCTTTCATACTCCTTTAAAATCTTAATGGCGCTGGAGAGAAAATAAACAACCACGAATATTACAAAAAGAACCGTCATGAACGATGGCGCAAACATAAAACCTCCTTATTCTATTATTCTGTTTAATTATACATCATATCCTCAGAAAATATCGGGTATCACCTTGCCTGAACCAGTTTTGATTCATGTGTAAAGAACAGAAATGCATTTGCCTTCAGAGAAAAAAGCCTTTCAACCGCATCTTTGTAAATCTTCATCTGAAACCCATATCTATCCAGAAGATCAGGGATTTCACCTTCCGCAATAGGATATGTCTTGTAGTCATAGATGAATGCAGTGTCATTCTTTATTATCACCCGGTCAATCCTGCCCTTATAAACCCTGTCTCCTGCATCGAGAATAAACGGAAGCTCAGAATATGAATTTTCACATAGCATTATGATTTCTTTCAGATATCCACTGAAATCGAGCCTTGCCACATCCGATAGAATAATGTCTTTCATTTTCTGGAGTTTGTTATCAGATAAGACTTCATTCTTGAGTATATACACTGTTTTATGTTCAAGGTTTTCCATTGTTATAATGCCCTTTGACATGCCCTCAAATACCCTGTGAAATGCCCTTCCAAGGACAACCCAGTCATTCCCGTGCTTTTTCCTTATGTGTTCCATTTCTTCTGTGACATCAAGCCATAAGGTCTGCGGCCTGTAATCGAGAGCGTCTGTAAAGACTATTTCATTCGTGAATGCAGGCTCATGTATCCTGAAATCCGCATTTTGAAAAGCTGGCCTCTCGTGCAAGTTCTGTTTCTGCTCATCATCAGCCCTCACCCTCTCGATCCTGAGGTCATTGCTGAATCCAGAATCTGTTATCGCAAAACCTGCATCCTCAAGATATGCCAGCTTCCCTGTCGGATTATCCTTCAAAATCCCGGACATACAGAGGTAATCCATTGCCCTTGTTGCTGCGACATAAAAAAGTCTCTTCTCTTCATCCTGAATCCTTTCTCCGTGAATCTTGAGCGCCGGCATTGTCTTCCTCACATCAGGATCTTCCTCATAAGTTATGACAATGCCGTTTTCATTCTCATCAATAAAGACTCTGCCCGTGCCTTTTGCCCTGCTTTCTTCGTCAAGACAAGGCAGAAATACTACGGGGAACTGAAGACCTTTTGATGCATGAACTGTCATTATCTTCACTGCATCTATGCCCTCTGTATTAACATTAGCCTTAGCCTCGTCAGCCCTTGCAGAAGCCTTAATGAGCTTTTCCCTTATCTCAAGCCTTGTAAGACCCTTTGATTCAAACTCTTCAACAAGCCTTATGAATTTTTTCACATTTACATATCTCTGCTTCTCGTGAAAATACTGCCATGCCTGCGACTCTGAAAGCATCTCCTCGAGCAGCGCTGCATAAGGCACACTCTTTGCCATCTCAAGCCAGTTATTGATAGATGCGATGGAGTGATAGAGCGGCTGATCAATGGAAGACTGCGCTGCATATTTTTTCAGCGATTCGAATAAATAACCATATGGAACATCATCAATAGCTGTATCTGCTGCCACTTTCAGCAGAGTATCATATCCTATGGAAAACAGTGGAGAGCGCAGAATGCTGAAAAGGCTGTAGTCATCCATTGGGTCTATAAGGAAAAAAAGAGCATCCCTCAATATCCTCACTTCAGGCTCATTATAAAATCCTATACCCTTCAGAACGACAAAAGGAATCCCCTGCCGTCTCAATGCATCCTCAAACACAGACAGGTGCGTTCTGTTCCTAAGCAGGATTGCCATATCCCCGTAGCCACATGGTTTCTTTGAATTATTGTCGTATATTTCATATCTTTTAGTTAATTCCTTTATCTTCTTTGCAATGACAGCGGCCTCTGCCTTTCTGTTATCTTTTGTGTTTCCTATGCTGTCAAGGAGAATAAGCCCTACACTGCCCTCCCCTTGCCTCGTAGCCTCAAAAGAGGTGTATTCAACCTTGTAGTCGTCATAAAGCCCTTTTGGCATCAGCCCTTCAAAAAGCGTATTCACAAAATTTATAATAGCAGGCAGGCTCCTATAGTTTTTCCTTATCTCTATAAAATGGTATTCATCTCTGAGCCAATCGTTGAGCTTTTCCTTAGCATTCTTAAAAATGCTTACATTCGCTCCCCTGAATGAATAGATCGACTGTTTATCGTCTCCGACTAAAAATATGGTGGGTCTGACACCTCTTTCCCTCTTTGCTCCCTGCCCTGATCTCCACTCTTCTGTCAGTTTGTCTATGATCTTCCATTGAAGAAAACTCGTGTCCTGAAACTCATCAACAAGTATATGATCAGTATGTTCATCGAATGAATAGAGGACATTCTGCCATTCAGGATTTTTTGAGATCGCCTCGTATGCCATAAGCTCAAGATCATTATAATCAACAAAATGCCTATCCAGTTTTTTTCTCCTGTATCTCGCAAGACATCCGGCATATATGGATAAAATTCTTTTAAAATTATTCTCACCAGAGACCTGAATTCTAAACTCAGAATCCCTGACTCCAAACTCTATCGCAGGCCTTTTTGCGTGAAGTTCGCAGAGCATGTCATAGAGCTTATCCCAGCCCTTGATGCCGCTGCCCATTATTACTTCATGAAACAATCCCTCTCCTGATAAATTATCTTCAAGGATAGATTCATAGATCGACTCGCTCCAGAGAATATCAGCATTAAAGCTATCCACCACCTCAAGGGACGGATCCATCTCAAGCTCTATGCAGAATCTCTTTAAAAGTTTCAGGCAAAATGAATGAATTGTCGAAATTCTCATCCTCGGCATCTTTTCCCTGACCTTTATAAACATCTCAGGGTCTTCTTTTTTGAGAATATTCAGAATTCTCTCCTTCATCTCTGCCGCAGCCTTTTCAGTGAAGGTTATAGCGAGTATCCGCTCCACATCGGAGCCTTCTTTGAGCAAGGCAATATATCTCCTCGCAAGCTTCTCTGTCTTGCCTGAGCCGGCAGGCGAAGAGATCATTACGCTTTTGCTTATGTCGAGATAGTTTTCAGTCATGCTTTCCTACTGCTGTATATACGGGCAAAATGCCTGCTCATGACAGCTCCAGCATATATAGTCATTTATCGGTTTTGCTGTAAAATTGCCGTTTCGCAAATCTTTTACAGCCTCCTCAAGAAACCTCAGTGATGCAATTATATAATCATCAATAGTCTGACTTCTGTCTTCTGACTTCTGTCTTCTGGTCCTTTTAGGCGGACACCACTTGATCTGTATGTCCTTCAATGAATATATGCCGACCCTGTCCACTTTATATCCCTGATTTTTCATTACTGCAGCGTAAAGAAACAGTTGAAGATTCTCATTGCCCTCCATGACCTGTTTACAGTTGAGCCCTGCGCCACCTGTCTTGTAATCTATTATCTGCACAGAATCCCCTATTTTATCGAACCGGTCTATCTTCCCTTTAAGCCTTATCCCTTTTATAGGCTCGCCTGTGATTGTTTTTTCTACCTCGGTTGAGATGTATTCCTCGTTTCTTATCTCAAGCTCCTTTTCATAAATATCAGGCAGAATCTCAATGAAGGTATCCTTGATGAGATTCTTCCAGTATCCGTCTATTCTCTTATCCTTCATGATTTCTGTAATTATCTCCTCTGCCCTTTTCTTTAAGGCATCCATATTATCAAAGGGCTCTTTTATAAGCCGCTCCATTATCTTATGGATTATTGTTCCGAGGGTTGCTGCCTCGATCTCGTATTCCTTTACATTCATAGGCCTAAGATTCAGTATTCTTTCAATAAAAAATTTCCTGCGGCATGTCCTGTATGAGTCTATGTCCGTAACTCTGAGAAAAGAGGACTTCTGAACAAATGCAGAAGGCCGGGCTTCAATCTCAAATATATGTTCAGAAAACAGCTTTTTGCCGCTTCTAATAAGAAGCTCATCCATCGAAAAGACACCAGGTATGCGCTCTTTTATCTCTTGTCCGAAATAGAGAAATGACGAAGGCAAAAACATATCATCGCCTTCCATCAATGGATAAGAAAGATGCAGCTTGCCGCATGAAGATATGAGCTTGTAGAAGTTGAATTTCTGTATATCTATATACTTATCGAGATTCAGGAAGCCAAGCTTTTTTTTAACACTGTCAGGCAGGAGATGGTCTGTATCGGGTCTTTTCGGCATATCCCCGTCTGTCAATCCTCCGAAATAGATATATTCAGGAGACAATCCGTATGCCTCGCTGAAATCCATCACCCTTACGCCCTTTTCTTCTGCTGCAGTATAGGAGGCATTGAAGATATGTCCGAGTATTTCTATAAACTCTGTCAAAGCAACAGGAGACCTGTGCAGTCCTACGAGAAAAGATATTTGTTCAAATATCTCCTTCGCTGCTTTCAGGAGATCCTTCATATCCTCGTCCTGATGCGCTCCCAAAAATCCGAGGTCATCGAGGACAGCCTCCAGCTTTTTAATATGAACATCGAGAGGCGCTCCATGACTTATTTTTTCAAGGGGCTCCAGTTTCTCAAAAACCCATTTCAAACCTTCCTGTATATCCACCTGCTCCTTAAGGGCGCTTGTATCCACAATCTCTGAGCCTTCTGATACGAAACCGAGCCATGCGTTTCTGCCCGAAATAATTCCTGATTGCAGGGAAAGAATCGACATCCATTTCTTTACCCCGTCAGGAATCCTGACAAAATAGCCGGATGAGAGAAACTGAGAGAATTTAAGCCTCGGATAGCCATCTGCAACTGAATGCAAAAGACATATAAGGTCAAGAATTGGTCTCATCCTGACCATAGGCTTTCTGATAGAAATATCACATGGTATCCCATAGCGCCTGAAAACTCTTTCGACAACAGATGAGTATTGACTCAGATCAGGAAATGCAACTATTATCTCATCCAAATCCCTGAATTTTCCGGATACATATAAAGATTTGATATTCCTGGCAATGCCCTCCACCTCTTCTTCAATGCTGTTGAATGGATAGCAAGCAAAGACATCAGGGATATTGAAGAAAGAAGAAAGATGCGCTTCTTCAATCTCAAAATTACTTTTTAAAAAATCAATCAGCCCTTCAGCCAAATCCTTAAACTTCTCTCCGTACGGCACAGCTATGAGGGCATCACCGGAATTCTGGAGCAAGGTTCTTAAAACATTCCTCTCAGAGGGTGTTATGTCATAAAAACCGTCTAAAATCATCAGCCGATAACTGGCAACAGATAGTGAGTCTTCTTGTTTGCCTATATAATTCATCAAGTCCTCTTCATCTATGAGCCCTCTGTCATTAATAAAACCCTGATATTTCCTGAATATATCCATGCAATCCATAACAACACCTGAAACAGTCTCCGGGATATTAAGCTCATGCAGGGCATTGCTGAGTCTTTGTTTCAAAGAATCAATATCATCTCCGGGGAATAGTTGTTTGAGGTTGCTTATGAAGTCTGCTATCAATGCTGAAAAACCAAGTCCTTTTTGAGAAAGCATAGAGATAATTACAGGAACCAATCGCCTTTCAATCACTCTCTTATCACCATAAGCAGAGTATGTCTTTTTACAATACTGCCTTATGGTGGCCATTTCAGGAGGGATATAGCATTTATTGACCGTATGCGCCGGCTCACATGAAGCAACTTTGTGAAATATCTTCTGAGATTCTTTGACCTTTGTTAATGAGGGAGCTAAATAGAGGATGCCGGAATAATCAAACCCGGACACAGACTTGACAGCTTCTTTAAATAAGAATTCTGTGCTGTTACCATAGCCAAATGGTATATAGAAGACATTAATCATATAATACAACCATTATTTTATTGTATTATCCTTATTAAGAATATTTCAAATGCGTATTCTATAAATTGGGATTAACCTTAAAAGGTATCTCTATTAAAGGCTTTTCAGCATACCTGATACCCATGTTGACAATGTCCGTTTACTGATTATGGGATTAATTAGTTGAGATAAGCTAAAAAATAAAAGTATTATATATAGTACAAGTTAATAACGGAGGGACTTATGATTATAGGCAAACTTTTTTTAACAACAGAACAAATACAGGAAAAGATTACGGAACTATCTAACAAGATATCTGCTGATTATGACGGCAAGGAAATCATTGCCGTAGGCATTTTGAAAGGCTCATTTATGTTTTTTGCAGACCTGATAAGGACGCTCAAGATTCCTGTTACATTGGATTTCATTATAGCGTCAAGTTATTTGAAATCCACATCAACAGGAGAGATTAAGATGCATTACGATATCAGGGAGGATATAACAGACAAACACGTCCTTCTTATAGATGATATCATAGATACAGGCATATCCTTAAATTATTTAAGGGAGAGAATTCTTTCAAAGGGGCCGGCGAGCCTGAAATTATGCATCTTGCTCGATAAAAAAGAACGGAGAATAGTGGATGTGCCTGTGGATTACGTGGGTTTTGAAATCCCAAACCAGTTTGTAGTAGGCTACGGGCTTGATTATGATAACAAATACAGGAATCTGCCATATATAGCGGTATTCAAAAAAGAAACATAATCATGGACTCCTCGACTCCTCAACTAAGCTTGGAGGTTTTATGTATGAATTAATGATAGAAACAGGTTTTGCATCTGCCCACCAACTAAGGGGATACAAAGGCAAATGTGAAAATCTGCACGGGCATAACTGGAAGGTTCAAGTATATGTCACAACCGAAAAATTAAATGAAATAGATATTGCCATTGACTTCCACGAGCTTAAAAGATTTGCCAATGAGCTGATGTCCCAGCTTGACCACAAATGCCTTAATGAAATATTTCCTTTTACAGAGATAAACCCTTCTTCTGAAAATATTGCCAAATGGATATTTGAGTCATTAAAGAAAAAACTAACAGCCCACCATGATGTGACATTATCCGCCGTGACAGTCTGGGAATCTGAAACCGCTTCAGCGACATATTACGAAGGATAGAGAGAAATGGAATTAATGATCAACAGGGAATTTGCAGCAAGGCTTATCGAGATCGCAACAAGCAAAGGAGCTGATGAAGCAGAAGTATATGCCAGCGCATCAAAGAATTTAACGATAGAGGTCAAAGAACAAAAAATCGATACTATAGAGTCGTCAATGACCACGGGATACTGTATCAGGGTCATAAAAAATAACCGTCTCGGATTTTCATACTCAACAGACCTGAGCGAGATCGAAGCGGTGGCCGAAAAGGCCTTAGAGGCTGCGAAGTATTCAGAACCTGATGATTATCTCATCCTCCCATCAAAAGCTGTACCGTCAAAGGTTGAGATATTCGACAATGATGTGGCTTCGCTTCCTGAAAACGAAATAATACAGAGGGTCATGCTCATTGAAAGCTCTGCCTATAATGTTGACAAACGGATTAAAAAAATCAGAAAAGCATCCGGCAGTTTTGGTGTAAATGATACATATATTCTAAATTCTCGTGATGTCAATGTATATTATTCATCCACTTCATGTTCTGCTTATATTACAGTTGTAGCTGAAGACGACAATGAAAACCAAATGGGATGGGACTATGAAGGCAGCAGATTCCTCAAAAACATATCCTTTGAGCAGGTAGGTAAAAATGCTGCTAAAAAGGCAATTCAACTGCTCGGCGCAAAGAAAATAACTCCAGTAAAAGGTTTTATTGTGCTGGACAACTCTGTCGCCTCTGAGTTTCTGGAAATACTATCTTCAGCCTTATCTTCCGAAGCCGTTCAAAAAAAGAAATCCATGCTCGCAGGAAAAACCGGAGAATTGGTAGCATGTGAAAGGATTAATATCATGGACAGCGGGTTGCTTCCAGAGAGGCTTGGCAGCAGACCTGTGGACGCCGAGGGCGTTCCAACAGCAAGCAAAACCCTGATCGAAAAAGGGATTTTGAAAACCTTTTTATATAACACCTATACAGCCAAAAAGGAAGGCATATCTTCCACAGGCAACGCAGTCAGGGGAGGTTTTACCGGACTTCCATCTGTTGGTCCGACAAATCTTTACTTAGAGCCTGCTTCAAAAGATTACACATCTGACTTTTACGGACTTATAAGAATGGTGGACAGGGGTCTTTATATTGTTGAAACTATGGGCATGCATACAGCCAATCCCATTTCAGGAGAGTTTTCTGTAGGGGTCTCAGGACTATGGATCGAGAATGGAGAAATCAAGTATCCTGTTAAAGAGGCGGTAATCTCGGGCAATATTATTAATCTCTTCAGAAATGTGGTAATGACTGGTGACTATCTGAGATTTTATGGTAATATAGGCACTCCAAGTCTTTTGATAGAAAAAATTGATATCAGCGGATAAAAATTATTTCAAATTTATGATTTCAGATTTATGATTTCAAATCTGAAATCTATAATCATAAGTCTAAAATTTTAGAGGGAGGATTTATATGGACTATTTTTTTACAGAAGAGCAGCAGATGATCAAGGAACTCGCTGCACAGATTGCAGAGGAAAAGGTAAAACCTGTAAGGGCTGAACTTGACGAAACAGGTGAATTCCCATGGGATATAATGAAGACTTTAGCACAATCAGACCTCTTTGGCCTTTTTATACCTGAAGAATACGGTGGATTAGGTAAGGGCAGTCTTGAGCTTTGCATAGCTGTTGAAGAAATATCGAGGGTCTGCCTCGGGGTGTCCACCTCTTACGCTGCCAATGCCCTCGGCACATACCCCATCCTGATCATCGGCTCAGAGGAACAAAAGAAAAAATATCTGCCAGATATAGCATCCGGGAAAAGGCTTGTTGCATTCGGCCTCACAGAAGCAAATGCAGGCAGCGATGCAGGCGGAGTTCAGACCACTGCAAGGCTCGATGGAAATGAATATGTATTAAACGGCACAAAACAATGGATAACCAATGGCGGAGAGGCTGAGATTTATACAATTATTGCCATAACCGATAAATCAAAAGGCGCAAGAGGCGCTTCAGCTTTTATAGTGGAAAAGGGCACACCCGGCTTCACATTTGGTAAAAAGGAAGACAAGATGGGCATCAGGGCATCTGTAACCAGAGAGCTCATATTTGACAACTGCCGCATTCCCAAGGAAAATATTATCGGCAAAGAAGGCATGGGCTTTATCATTGCAATGAAGACACTCGACAAGTCACGGACAGGCGTTGGCGCTCAGGGTGTAGGAGTAGCCCATGGCGCATTTGAAGAGGCAGTAGCTTTTGCAAGGCAGAGACATCAGTTTGGACATCCGGTAATAAGTTTTCAGGCAGTGCAGCACATGCTCGCAGATATGGCAATACAAATTGAGGCAGCGCGCTCTCTGGTTTATTCTGTTTCAAGGTTTATCGACAGCAGCACAAAAGACATATCAAAGGAAACAGCCATGGCAAAGACATTTGCCACAGATGTTGCAATGAAAGTTACTGTTGATGCAGTTCAGGTGATGGGTGGCGCTGGATACATGAAGGAATATCCTGTAGAGAAAATGATGAGGGACGCAAAGATTCTCCAGATATACGAAGGCACAAACCAGATCCAGAGGAATGTCATCGGGCAGTCCTTGATAAGAGAAGCAGCGAGAAAGAAGTAACAGAAGCAATAAAATGCTATTATATATACCATGTCTCCTCGCCACAAGAAACCGCGAAAATGCAAATGTCCTTTTAAAAAATTAAAAGGCAAGGCATTTAAACCTGTTGGCATACCTATGGATGAACTTGAAATGGTTATCCTTTATCGTGATGAACTCGAAGCAATGAGGCTCTGTGACTTTGAAGGGATGACTCAGTATGAGGCAGGCAAAAACATGGGTGTATCACGGGGAACCATTCAGAGGCTTGTAACAAGCGCAAGACAGAAGATTACCAAGGCGATTATAGAATGTAAGGCTATCTCCTTCGAAAAAGAGCAATACACCTAAAAGCTGTAACATCTGGTCATCATCTCTCCATGATGAGAGATGATGTAATAATCTCATGTGTTACCATCACAAAAAATATTAGATAGAAAATCAGTGAAGCAATGGAAAGCCTCTTCTGTATCAATGGAAGGATCTGACACAGACTTCCAACTTTCCTGAAAGGCATTAATGCGCCTGTTCCCATACCTGTTACCGCTCCTCCGAAGAGCATTATATAAAGAGTATAGCCGACATATCCATATTCTCTCTGCAAGATACAAAATGGGCAGTGATGGGTCGGGAGTTCATAGTGATATTGTCCCTTTCTTTAGTTGAAGTAAGAAGGACTCCGATTGCATAATCTTAA
>JASEGS010000017.1 GCA_030017995.1 Thermodesulfovibrionales bacterium | reverse complement strand
AATCAATTCTAATCGGGGGCCGCTTCCTACTTCAACAACTCAAAGGGACATGCTCGTTGCACAGGACTAACAAAGCAGTGGAACAGTCTCCCTATCTCTATCATCCTCATTTCAGAAATATCTGCCCTCAGCAGATTTAACAGTTTACCCGTTGTCTTAACGCTGCTGGAAAAGGCGTCAAAATATACAGACAATTCTTTTAGCGCTTCGGTTAAATCATTCATTATTTCGTGAAGTTTTCTTGAAAAGAGGTTTAGTTCATCATATCTGTCAAATTCCAGTTCTCCAAATTCTGACAGCAGGGGATCAATATATTTTACATTGACGGGAAGGGAGTAGGCATATTTTTCAGAGAAATTATCAATTTCTCTGAGCAGTCTGTTGCCAATGAACCCTATCTCATCAGATACCTTCTGAGTATCTGATGTATTATGGGACAAAAGGTTTTTCATTATTACAAGTTCGCCCATAATGTCCAATATCTTTTCGACCTTTTGTAGATTAACCTTCACAAAGTTGCCTGTAAAGAACTCCATATCTTCCGCCCTTCTGCCAAAGGTTTCTCGTTTCTCAACAATTTCTGGCTCAATAGTTTCTGAAGACCGATAGGCGGTTTGTGCTGTTTCTTGAAGATAGCCTTGCGTCTGTTCTTTTGAAAGCAGCGCATCAATTTTCTCAAGTGCAAGTTTCCCGAGTTCATAATTTTCCTTATTGCCGGCTGCAATGCTGTGTGTCAAATCCTTAATGGTGTCAAGGATATAGAATGAAACCTCCTTTATCTCAGCGGTAAAACTTGTTTTCCCGAGTTTTAAATCTTCAAGGATATTCTCCAATACATGTGCAATTTTGCTTATAGTATCAAGTTTAACAATGCTTGCAGCGCCTTTAAGAGTGTGGGCGGCTCTAAAGATGTCCTCTATTGTTTGAGGGTTTTCACTGGAGGTTTCGAGTTCGTAAATCCCCTTATCAAGGATTGTTATGCAGTCCTCTGCTTCTAATAGGAAGATATCGAGCAGGTCTGAACTCTCAAGCTCTGCCATGCCAGGGACCCGTTACCTTATAAGTTTCAAAAAAGGTTTTTAGATCGATCAAGCCATCAACTGGTATATCCGGACTGAAGGAAACCATATATGGTATAATGTCAGAAAGAAAGCCAATATTTTCATTCCCTGCCTTAACGACCACAAGTTTTGCGTTTTTGAGAGACAATTCTCCTGTTTGATAAATCTTTGACAGATCTATTGCAGGTATTACCTTGCTGCCGCGCATTGGAACCACGCCTGATATATATGTAGGCGCTATGGGAATTGGAAATACGCGGGATATTTCTAATACTTCAATAACCTTTTCCACGGGCAGGAGGAATTCTTTTTCTCCTACCTTGAAAACGCTGTAAGTTACTTCTTCTGATTCGGTTTTTTTATCTTTCAGGTCACTGCTCTCATTTTCTTTAGTGTCAGCAACAGCTTCATTGGCTCACAGGGCTTTGTCAGGTATTCATCAGCACCCTGCTTTTGTCCCCATAGCATGTCACTTTGCTGGTCTTTGCCTGTTAACATTATCACAGGGATGTTTTTTAATTTTTCATCTTTTTTGAACTCCCCGCATAACTGATAGCCGTTTTTCTTAGGCATCACAACATCAAGTATTATTAAGTCAAAAGGTTCGGTTTTAACTAACTTCTCAGCCTCTTCCCCGTCTCTGGCAATTGAGAAATCATGTCCTGTATTTGATAGAACTGACTTTAGAAACTCGATGTCTGTCGGGCTGTCATCCGCGATAAGGATTTTTGCCATATTCCACTCCTAAAAATTCTGAAGATTATTTTTATATTGCATGTCTTTTTTTCGCAACTTTTTTTACTGCTTCAAAAATGAACTGAGACGCTTTTAGTCTTATAGGCATATTCATTATGTAATCTGGCAACGGAGCCTTTTCCATGAAGAATTTCCCTGCATCAACGTCTATTATATCACAGATTACATTGCCCATATGCTCTCTGAGAATGGCTGTTATCGCTTCTTCAGATAGAATGCCTTCAGAGACAAACACCTCCAATAAAGTGATACCTCTTTCCTTTGAAAGGTTGACAACACGATTATACTCCTCCTTAGAGATGCCTTTTTTGTCAAGGACATCTCTGGAAAGAATATTTTTCCCTTCGCTGCTTGTAGTGGCTAAAACTACATACCCTTTGTCAAAATATACCTCGTAGCTCACAGCAGGTGAGTAAACATACAGGCACCCTGTAAGTTTCTCAACGTCAACCAGTTGGAAGATATCAAAAATATTGAAGTAAGAAAGTTCTCCTGAAAGGATTATGTCAGATATCTTCATAGCCGGCGATTGCTTCAGTATGCTGGCAATATTATTTTGAAGTACCGATGGAAATTCTTTATGAAAATAGTTCCTGATTGCCGATTCAATAACTTTTTCAATTTCTGGCACATGCGAGTAAACAGGTTCTGGTTCTGTGATTGTTTGGGGAGGCATTTTTTCTTCGACCTCTAAATAAGAGGGGACAGGTTCAGCGACCTCCTCTGGTTCTGGCGCAGAATATACATCTTCCGGGGATGCTATTGTTTCTGCTTGTCTTTGTTGAGCACTGGCATTCACCATATCTACAAGCTCAATGGGTTCAAAAGGCTTGACCAGATAACTGCAAATGCCAAACTTTTTTCTGAACTGAATGCCTGTATCTTCACCCTTCCCTGTGACCAGTATGACAGGAATATCCTTGAGTTTCTCGCTGTCTTTCAACATTTTGCAAAATTGGTAACCATTCATCCTCGGCATTATAAAATCAACTACAATAACAGATGGCGAAACCTTTTCAGCTAATTCGAGACCTTCTTCCCCATTTTCAGCTGTGTAAACTTTATATCCTTCCTCTGAAAGAGCTATCATGGCAAGTTTCCTCATTATATGGCTGTCATCTATAACGACTACATTGCCTTTACTCATTATTTCCTCCTCATGATGTCCATAGCCTTTTCGAGGCTTATTTTCATCCTGTTAAATGCATCGGCAAGGGTTTTAATTTCATCATTTGTCTTGACATCAAATTCTTTATCAAATTGTCCACGACTTATATCATTGGCTACTTTAACGAACTTCTCTATTGGTGTAATTATATTTTTTTCAACGATTATGTTTATCGCGATTAAAAGGACAAAGAAAAACCAGCTATATATAAATGATAACATAGCAAGGGTTTTTTTAGCTGAAGAAATAGGAATATCAACAGGCACATAAACCATTCTGACGGCATTTATTTCCCCCTGTTTCCACCCGAATCCATGCTCTCCGCCATACCGCTGGACGATCTCTTTTGGAGCATTGTTAGGGTCGCTGTGGCATCTCAGACATTCGGCTTCTACCCGTAAAGGTCGCATTATGACATAGAATTCCCCGGCGGCTTTTTTAAAACCTTTCCATTCGTTGGTTAGTTTGCCCTCGCGGAACTCCTTGAGTTTCTGATGTTCGAACTCATCAGGCGTATGCGATGAGTTCCTCGGGTTCAAGGCTGCTACCTTATATGAATAATTGCCCGCAGTTTCCTTAATTGCCTTTTCGATTTCATTTGCTATGAAAAATCCCTTGATCATCTCCGGAGCAGTGACATCACCGCATTTTTGTGAAAGCAGTGGCCTTAATATGTTTGCTGTGTATGCCCCTGATCCTTCCCATGCTGCCAACATAATGTTTGCTTCTTGTACTGTCCTCTCAACGGCGTTCTTTTTGAGGATATAATAACTTACAAAAACTATTATTGGAAGCGATACCAGATAAACAAATAATACTATTACAGTGAACCGTGTCTTCAGCTTGAGATTCTTCAACATTTAGTTGTTACCTCCGAATTCTGGTTAATATAACAGTATCTTTATAATACGCCATATCTTGTTCTCAATGCGACTTTCTGATTCTCTGACAATTCTTTTTCCATTGAATTTAGAAGGTAAGTGTAGTCCTCTGACCTCATTGGATTTTCGCGGGCATATGATATATCAGAAAAGATGTTGTCCATTATTATTGAAGCAATCGGCCCGATTAATTCCACGAGATATTCTTCAACGGCTCTAATGCGTTCTGGAGGGATATAATGCCCTTTATAGGGTATGTTGTCTGTTTCATGGGAATTAAAAGAGCTGCCGAGTGTTTCCAAGAGTTTTTCTGTTAATGGAAGCGAAGGGAACGAAGATTTAATACCCTTTACAAAGGTATATTCTATGGGGATAATGCCATTTAATTTTTTATACAGTCCTCGTTTTTGCACGTGCCAAAGGATATTGATACGATTTCCCTGTTGCTGAGATATATCTTTAGCAGATGATTTGCACCTTCCAATTTGACAGAAAGAAGCCCTGTTTCATTCGTTTGCAGGTGTTTTTCTATGATAGCAGATAAGGTCACTCAATATCCCCGCGCTGATAAGTTTCGGTCTTTTCCCCTCGATAAAAAATATCATAATGCAGCATATATTTTCAAGTTATTTGTCTGCCTGAAACAGGCTGACAGGTTGTATTATTTTTATTTGCTATCTTACTCCGGTATCTGTCTGTACAGGTAAACAGAAAAAACAGCAAATACTAAAGGGACAAGCCACGGTGCAACAAGGGGTGGGATGGCTCCAGTATATCCAAGCGATAGGAAAAAAGAATACCCAAGCCAGTAAACAGCACTTATAAAGAGTCCGAGTCCTGCGGATATGATACTGTTTCCAGTTCTCTCTTTGGTATTATGCAAAGCGATTATTTTCAAGAGATGTTGTTCTATAAAGTCTCCCATGGAGAGTGAGATTCCCAGCAAAAGCATGAACAGATTGATCAACGGATAGGATAGCCTTGAGCTAATGTCAACAGTCATTTTTGAGTTTTTGCTCCCAGCCTCATTTAGTCGCTTTTGATATCTTATCATCTCAGGCAATGACATCTCTTCTTTCCAAATGTTTTCCTGAAAGATCTTTGGTGATTCCATATCATGATATGTGGTTTCTTTTAGGGTTTTTATCTCTCCGCTTGCTATATCATGCACGCTCACTTTCTTGAGCTTCCATATTTTGCCTTCCCACTCTGCGACCTCGGCATCGATTCTCTCTTTTAAACCTTCGGCATTAAATTTGTAGATGCTGATTCCAGTGGAGATATTTTTCTCCGGCATATACAAGGCGATACTTATGACAGAGCCATCCCTGCCTCTCATATACATGGTTCCCTCTTTAAAAGTGAACTCTTTTTTCTTCTTCTTTATCCTGTCTGTTATATCATGTATCTTTTTGGATGTGGCTGGAATTATGACTTCCCCGAGGATGAGACCGGAAAAAGTGAGAATTATCCCTCCTGCCACGAATGGCAGAAGGATACTCCTCATCTTCCCTCCTGATGTTTTTATAGCAATAATCTCTCTCCGCTTAATGGCCTGAGAGAATACAAAAAGACTGCTCAGCAAAATAGCCATGGGCAACAGATAATGGGCATAGCCTGGAATGCTCAGGACAGCATAGTAAAACAGGAGAACAAGAGGCGGTTTGTGGGGCATAAACTCATCAATCTTATCGATTAAATTTATAATGCTGAAGACAGCGGACATCCCAAGTCCTAAGATTATCAAAACTTTCAAAAACTCTTTTATATATAATCTTTGTATTGTGAGCATTTATTTTTTGTTGATTGTCCTAAATATGTATATTGAAAAGACCCCCAGAAGAGCGAAAGGCAACCACGCTCCTACAAAGTGGTGCAGCTTGCCTGCTTGCGACAGACTTTCCCCGTAAATCAATAATGCATAATAAACGGTAAATATTATTAAACCAATTGTTAACCCTCCCATTCTCCCTGATTTTCCCGCCATAAGGGAAAGAGGTGGCCCTAACAGCATGATCAAAAGGCATATAGCAGGCATTGAAAGTCTTTTATAAAATTCAATGAGCAGGCGGATGCGTTTTTCAGGGAATTCCTTTGCAGTCTTTATCAGTTCTGCTGGTGTAAGTTCGGCGTTCCTTTTGCCCATAGTCTCAACCGACGGGGTTAATTTAAAATTGTATCTGCCAAAGCTTATCTTTGTAAGCATGTCCTTGTTTATTTTGTAAATATGCCCACTTATTAAAGAAAAACCCAACGAATCACCTTCAGGGACTATTCTCCCCTCTTTTGCTATGATTATGTTCTGTTCTTCTTTCTTTCTTTCGTCAACAATAAATATTTCCGACAGCCTGTCAGGGGATGGTTTTTCTTTTACAAGGATAACAAAACCGTTAAATGCTGTATTAAATATGCCTTCTTCTATGGTCATGGGAGCTTTTGTAGTGAGTATTTGCGATACTTTTTCCCTTAACATCTTGCTTCCTTTCGGACCGAGATAGAAACTCATGGCTGTACTGACTGCAAAGCAAGCCAATCCTAAATAAACAACAGGAAGAGATAGGGTTTTAAATGACATTCCGCTACTTCTTAAGATGATCAATTCATTGTCAGTATTCATTCTCCCGTAGGTAAGAAGGACAGACAGAAGCATTGCCATAGGTATGGAGAAGATGAACAATTGGGGTTGCAGATAAAGGATTATTATGGCGATATCAGAAACTGAAGTGCCAATCCCTGCAAGCTTTCTGCTTAACCTCAGAAAATGTTCCATCATCAATGCGAAGTTCAGAAAGAGTATGGACAGAAGGAATGATGACAGGAGTTCCTTTACAATTGTCCTGTGTATCAATAGCATGAATATAAAATATCCCATCAGCAATGGAAAGGTCAAAGATTTGCTTTTGTGTTTGCTTTTTAGAGGGATTATTTTCTATCCTATAATTATTAAACTTTTGGAGGTATGAAGTGGTAACAATTACTGAAAAGGCTGCTGACAAGGCAAAAGAGATACTTGCAGCAGAGGGAAAAGACAACTGGGGTCTCAGGATATATAGTGCAGGAGGAGGGTGCTGCGGGCCCTCATATGGTCTTGATATAGCTGAAAGGCCGTCGGCTGAAGATGAGGTTATTGAAACGAACGGCCTGCAAGTCTTTGTTGATAAGAACACGCTCTCTGCGCTTTCAGGCATGCAGCTTGACTATATGGTCAGTCCCGAGGGAGAGGGTTTTGTCCTGAACGGCGGAACTGGTTCGGCATGTGATTCGGGCTGCAGCAGCTGCGGGTAAGAATGTTTCCTGTTCATAGAGGAAGAAGGCTTAGAAAGAATGAAGTCATCAGAAAGATGGTTAGGCAGACTAATCTGTCAACTGATGACTTTATCTATCCTATATTTGCGACTTACGGCAAGGGTGTGAAAAAGGAGATATCCTCAATGCCCGGTTGTTATCAGGAATCGGTTGATGAACTCCTCAAAAATGCAAAAGAAGTTTATTCCCTCGGCATACCGTCAGTAATACTCTTCGGCATCCCTGAGCATAAAGACGAATTTGGAAGCAGCGCCTGTGATGAAAAAGGTGTGGTTCAGAATGCCATAAAGGCCATAAAAGATGCTGTGCCCGGGTTGTATGTCATTACTGATGTCTGTATGTGCGAATACACCATTCACGGTCATTGTGGCGTTATAGAAAGAGGCGATGTAGCTAATGATCCTACCTTGGAACTCCTCTCAAGGGAGGCTGTCTCCCATGCAAAGGCAGGAGCAGACATGGTTGCGCCTTCGGACATGATGGATGGAAGGGTTGCAGCAATAAGGGCAGCACTTGACAAAGAAGGGTTCAGCGGGATTCCTATAATGTCATATGCCGCGAAATATGCCTCTGCATTTTACGGGCCCTTCAGGGAAGCTGCTGAGTCAATACCCCAATTTGGAGATAGGCGCACCTATCAGATGGACCCTGCAAACAGGCGCGAGGCTATAAAAGAGGTTGCACTTGATATAGAAGAGGGCGCTGACATAGTAATGGTCAAGCCTGCGCTTTCGTATCTTGACATTATCTCTGATGTGAGATCATCCTTTGATATTCCTGTTGCTGCATACAATGTAAGTGGAGAATACAGCATGATCAAGGCTGCTGGCAAACTGGGATGGATTGATGAGCAGAGGGCGATGATGGAGATGCTTCTTTCAATAAAGCGCGCAGGCGCAGATTTGATACTTACTTATTTTGCAAAAGAGGCAGCTAAGATTTTAAACGGCTAAATGAATATTTTCCCGGGATTCATTGTCCCTTTTGGGTCAAATAATCCCTTGATGCCTTTCATCAACTGCAGTTCTCTTTCTTTTATTTCCATGCTTATATAGGGAGCCTTTACTGTGCCTATGCCGTGTTCTCCGGATATCGAGCCGCCGAGCTTAAGTGTATGCTCGAATATTTTTTTTACAGCGTTTAGGGCTTTTGCATATTCTTCTTTGTCATCTTTGTCTGCCATAATGTTTACATGAATGTTGCCGTCTCCTGCATGTCCGAAGCTAACAATCTTTAGTCCGGTGTCCTCAGATATTTTTCTTAAACTAACGAGTATGGACGGGATTTTATCCCTCGGAACAACGATGTCTTCATTGATCTTGGCTGATTTTATCTGATAGAGGGCAGGAGATATTGACCTCCGTGCCTCCCATAACTGTTCGCGTGCAATGTCATCCTCTGCAATAATCGCCTCTCCTTCAAGCCTGTTGCATATGTCCACCACCTTTTCAGCCTCTTTTTTGACGGTTAAAGGGTATCCATCGAGCTCTATCAGAAGTAATGCCTCTGCATTTTCAGGCAACCCTGTGGGCTTGTAATTCTCTACAGCCTCTATGGATGATCTGTCCATGAATTCCAATGTACGCGGTATTATCTTTGAAGAGATGATTTTTGAGACGGCAAGTCCTGAAGACTCAAGGTCTTTAAAAATAACGAGGAGGGTTATTACATCCTCAGGAAGCGGAAGCAATCTGAGCATTATCTTTGTTGTAATGGCGAGGGTTCCCTCCGAGCCTATGAGGAGGTCTTTCAGATCATAGCCGACTACATGTTTTCTGGTCTTGCTGCCTGCGTTGATTATGCTACCGTCAGGAAGGACAACCTCTATGCCCATTACATAATCCCGTGTAACCCCATATTTCAATGCTCTCGGGCCTCCTGCATTTGTGGCAACATTGCCGCCTATGGTGCAGATATTCAGGCTTGCAGGGTCAGGAGGATAAAAGTAGCCGAGGTATTCGAGATCTTTCTGAAGCCTTCCATTAACAACCCCTGGCTCCACAACTGCTGTCATATTTTTTGTGTCTACATCGAGGATTTTCCGCATTTTTTCGAGGCTGACAACAATGCATTCTGTGCCGGAAGGCACCGATGCCCCTGCCATGCCCGTACCTGCGCCTCTCGGAAGCACATGCAGGTTGTTTTCAGTGGCGTATTTGATTATCCGGACAGCTTCATCGGTGTTCTTCGGCCATGCAACTGCATGGGGAAGCGCAGGCTCTGCGATGGATGCATCGAAACTATAGCATATGAGATCTTCTCTGTCAGTGGAGATATGAATGCCTGAGATGCCTGAAGGGGTTTTCATATAGTGCTGGCTTCAGCAAACTGTAAAGAAATAGCTTTTGATGTCCCTGGTTCTTCCATTGTGATGCCGTACAGGTAATCCGCAGCCTCCATTGTTGTTTTGTTGTGCGTGATTATCAGAAATTGTGTATCGTTTGAGAGACCCTTTATCATCTTTGCAAATCTTTCGGTGTTTGATTCGTCCAGCGGAGCGTCTGCTTCGTCAAGGACACATAAAGGACTTGGTTTTATCAGAAAGCCTGCAAAAAGAATAGCGAGGGACGTAAGGGCTTTTTCACCCCCTGACAAGAGATTTATGTTCTGGAGTTTTTTGCCGGGAGGCTGTGCTATTATGTCAAGACCTGCCTCGAGTATATTTTCTTCATCAGTTAGAATAATATCAGCTTTACCGCCCCCAAAAAGGATAGTGAAGACCTCTGAGAATTTAGTCCTTAGTAACTCATATGCCTCCCGGAGTTTTCTCCTTGTTGTAGTGTTAATTCTGCTTATTGCCTCTTCCAGTTCTGCGATAGACATATTGAGGTCTTCCTGCTGTTTTGTGAGGAAGTCATATCGGGTTTTTAAATCTTCATACTCCTCGATTGTCCCTAAGTTTACAGGCCCAAGCTCCCTGATCTTGTCGTTAAGCTCAGAACCCCTGTTTTCATCTTCAGCAGGATCGAATCCCTCAAGCTCTATGGCTTCGGTTTTTATGTCCATTCCATATTTCTGATGGATGGAGCCTTCTACATTTTCGATCCTTAATTTATTTTCCAAAGCCTTTGCATTGAGGTCCGAAAGTTGCTGCGAGAGAGCGTCTATTTCAGAGCGTCTATTTTTCAGGGCACTTTCTTTTGAGAGCAATTCTTGATTTTCGGAGCTTATAGATTCTCTCAATGCTTCCTTCTGCTGTCTTATGCTGTCCACTTCTATGATCAGTGCCTTTATCTCCTGTTCAAGCCTTTGCAGTTCTGAGACGGATTCCTGTATCTTTGCCTCTGCCCCTTGTATCTCTTTTGCCGCCTGCTCCTTTTTGTTTTCGATCTCGGCAATTGTATCGGATATGTTAGCCTTTTCTTTTTTTAGGGCATCGAGCTTTTCCCTGTGCGAGGTGAGGTTGAGCTTTATCTCAGTAAGATGCGAACGTGTCTCTTCATATTCCGCCCGCATATTTATAAGTGTTTGCTGCATCAGCGATATCTCTTTGTCCATTGCGCTTTTGTCTTCCTCTATATTCTGGATTTCATTTGTCTTTGACTCAAGCAGGTTTTCGAGGGATTCCTTTTCCTGTGATATTGTTCTAATCTCTGTATCGAGTAATGACAGTCTTCTGATATTTCTTTCAAGCTCATCCTTCCGGCTTGTCAGTGAGTGATCTAAGAGGGATATGCCTTTTTCAATATCAACAATGGAGTTCTCAGACTCCTTTAACGACTCTTTTCTTTCTGAAAGAGCGGCGGCAATGGAGTTAAGCTCATTTTCAAGATTTGTTATCATGACCTGCTGATTATCAGTCAACTTCTGTAATTCCTTGATCTCTCTTTTTCTCTTCAGGATGTCTTTGCCATGTCCTGCAAATATCCATCCGTCGCTGCTAATAGCCTCTCCTTCGAGGGTAACAAGATGAACAGGATGGGTAGATGGGTGCATGGGTGCATGGGTAAAAAGGATTTCTATAGCAGTTTGCAAATCTTTTACTATGTAAGTAGTATCTGCTATGCCAAATACTTTTTCTTTGACTTCGTTATTCTCAAATATCGCAAAGTCTGATATCTTGCCAATAATACCGTCATGAGTAATATTTGCTGACTCCTGACTACTGCCTCCTGATTTTTGACTCCCGACCCCTGCGTACAACATGGCTGTCCTGCCAAGATTTTTCTCCTTGATAAGGTTTATTACGGACATCAGGTCTTCCATTTCTTCTATTATCAGGGAGTTGACCTTTTCGGAAAGAGCCGACTCTATGGCTACTTCATAATTTTTGTCTGCGTTTATAATATCCGAAAGCACCCTGTGCACTTTGATCCCCGAATTGTCCTCTCCGGAGAGAAAATCCATCAATGATCTGTCGATAATCAATTCCTTTAATGAATTGAGCCGCGATATGTTAGAGGCAAAGGATTCCCTTTCCTGAGAAAATAGCGCCTTTTTGTCTTCGATTTCTGTTTCCGTCTGCGTTATATCGGATATAATGCTCTCTTTTTCATATTCGAGCCTCTGATACTCGGCTGTCTTTGCTTTTATGGATTCCTCTATTTCTCCGATAGTTCTCTCCATCTCCTCAATCCCGTCTTTGATGGACTCTATATCTTTCACTGTAGTTGACTCACGGTATTTCAGTGTTTCATATGAAGACTGGAGTTTGTGATATTCATTCTTTTTATTGCTGAGATGTTCGGATACTTTGAAGAGGTCTTTTCTTTTGTTCTCTATCTCTGTTTCTTTGTCTCTGATCCCAATCTCGGTATTAGCTGCCCAATCCCTTTTTTCTCCAAGATCCAGCGATATGTCTTCGATGCGAGACATTAGGGTGCTTTCGGTGTCGTCAAGCTCGGTGATTTTCTCAGAGAGTTCGACTTTCTTCGCATCCATTTCTTCCTGCTGGCCGGTAAGGCGTACTATATCCGCCTTTCTGTTTTCGATGTTTGTCTTTAATACGGCTATATTTTTTTCGGAATCTGCTAAAGCCCTTTCTTTTTCAAACAGACGGCTTTCAACCGTAAAAAGAGCCTTCTCTTTATTTACAAGCTCAAGCCTTCTGGACTCTATAAAGTTTTCGAGGGTCGAAAGCTCAGCCCTCTTTACGGCGTCATCTTCCTTAAAGCGCTCGATTTCCGAGAGCAACGAGTTTAATGTGGATGTCATCTGCGCATGTTCCCTCTTAGCGATTCTTAGTTCAAGCGCCTTAAGTTCGTCTATGAGTCTTTTGTACCTTTCTGCTTTTTTTACCTGCTTGTCGAGACTGTTAATCTGGCGCTTGACCTCGTATACTATGTCGTTTAATCTCTGAATGTTCTGCTTCGAGGATTCAAGTTTTGAGAGGGCTTCTGCTTTTCTGACCTTATATTTCATAACCCCGGCGACTTCTTCTATGAGAAATCTTCTGTCTATGGGTTTTGCATTGATTATTTCTCCAATTTTTCCCTGGTCGAGGATGGAATAGCTTTTGACGTCAAGACCTGTGTCAAGAAATATGTCTTTTATATCTCTAAGTCTGCACTGCTTTTTATTCAACAAATATTCACTCTCACCAGACCTGTAAAGTCTGCGTCCCACTAATATTTCATCTGTATTCTCTTCAGTCGTCCGGTTGTCTCCATTGCCCTGTTCTTTTCTCTGTCCTGACTGCGAAAGCGTCAGCGTTACCTCGGCCATGCCTTTCTGTTTTTTTGTGGCAGAACCCTGAAATATGATCTCCTCCATTTTTTCGCCGCGCAAGCTCTTTGCGCTTTGCTCTCCCAGTACCCATCTGAATGCGTCAACTATATTGCTTTTGCCGCAGCCGTTAGGCCCCACTATACATGTTATTCCACTATGGAGGGGAAATGTTGTTTTGTCAGCGAAAGATTTAAACCCGATTAGCTCAAGCTGTTTAATTTTCATAAACCTAATTTTACGAGGACAGCAATAAAAGGGTCAACCAAAAGAATATTAATATAAAGATAATTTTTTTTTATTTGACGATTTTTACGATGGTATATTAACCTTTTAAATCTGTTTCAGAACTTTAAGCCTTAAAATCAATAAAATAGAGGAGGATTTTATGCCAAAGAAGTATGAAACTCCCTTGTTGGACGAACTGGAAAAAGGTCCGTTCCCGAGTTTCGTAACAGAGATCAAGAAAGCGGCCGCCAGAAGTGACATGGCTGCTGATGAACTCGGACAGCTCGAGAAGTCTTATAGGGACAAACGTGGTTATTGGAAACATGGAGGCATAGTTGGAGTGCGTGGCTATGGTTCCGGAATTATTGGAAGGTATTCATCTCTTCGGGAGCAATTTCCCAATGTAGCAAACTTTCATACAGTAAGAATCAATTCTACCTCAGCTTTCTTTTACACATCCCAGTTCCTAAAAGAGATGTGCGACATCTGGGATCAATACGGAAGCGGTCTTACCAATCTGCATGGCTCAACTGGAGACCTTGTTCTCTTAGGGACAAACACCGAAAACCTTGAACCGATATTCGCAGAGTTTTCCTCACGCGGATGGGATTTAGGAGGTTCTGGATCTGCAATGAGGACGCTGAGCTGCTGTGTTGGACCCGCAAGGTGCGAATGGTCAAATATCAACACCCTCGATATTAATTACAATCTGACACAGGAGTTTCAGGACGAGATGCACAGGCCTGCATTTCCTTATAAATTTAAGATCAAGACAGCGGGCTGCGCTGTTGACTGTATTGCATCAATAGCCCGCGCAGACCTATCCATCATTGGAACATGGAAGGGAAAGATAGCTGTCGACCAGAGCGAAGTTGCCAATTACGCAAAGAAGGGCATGAATATTACAGAGGAAATTGTCAATATGTGTCCTACAAAGTGTATGAGTTACGATGGCAGCAAGCTTACTATAAACGATGCTGATTGCAACAGGTGTATGCACTGTATCGCGAAGATGACAAAGGCATTGAAGCCAACAGGTGAAAAAGGCGCAACAATCCTCATGGGAAGCAAGGCCCCGTTCGTTATAGGCGCAACACTCTCATGGGTTATCGTTCCATTTATGAAACTGGAAGAGCCGTATGATGAACTGAAAGACCTCATCAGAAAGATGTGGGAGTTTTGGGATGAGCACGGTAAGAACAGAGAGAGGATAGGCGAACTTGTCATCAGAAAAGGCATGAGAGAATTCCTCGAATTTATAGGAGTTGAGCCTGTTCCGCAGCAGGTAAAAGAGCCGAGAAGAGATCCATTCTTCTTCTGGACAGAAGCGGATTTGCAGAAATAAAAACCTTTTAAAATATATTAAGGAGGAAAATATATGTCAGCACCACAGAGAAGAACAGACATAGGCCCACCCCATTATAAAGATTTCTTGCCGCCGGTCATTCAGAAAAATTACGGCGATTGGAAATATCATGAGGTTTTAAACGCCGGCGTAATGGTCCATGTAGCAAACAGCGGAGATAAGATTTGGTCTGTAAGGGTTGCATCGCCAAGGCTTCTCAGCACAGACACCATAAGGGATATGGCCGATATGGCGGAAAAGTACTGCGGAGGTTATATAAGGTTTACTACAAGAAATAATGTGGAGTTCCTTGTTTCAGACGAAAAGAACCTTACTCCTCTTCAGAACGAATTGAAGGCAAAAAAATACATGATGGGTGGTATCGGCAGCAGGATAAGTAACATTGTCCATACACAGGGATGGGTTCATTGCCATTCTGCATGTACAGATGCGTCAGGTCTCGTTAAGGTTCTGATGGATGAATTTGCAGATTACTTCACTACAAAAGAGACGCCGAATAAGGTAAGGCTTGCGGTTGCTTGCTGCGTTAACATGTGCGGTGCAGTTCACTGTTCTGACATTGCAGTTGTTGCAATTCACAGGAAAGTTCCTGTTGTTGTTGATCATGACAAGGTTAAGAATATGTGCGAAGTTCCGTCAACCATCGCAGCATGTCCCACAGGCGCGATCAGCCCTGATCCGGCAAAGAAGAGCGTAAAGGTCAATGCCGACAAATGTATGTACTGTGGAAACTGCTTTACTGTATGTCCTCCGATGGAAATCCATGACCCGGAGAATGACGGTGTGGCAATTGTCGTTGGCGGCAAGGTAGGAAATCTCAGGTCAAATCCGAAATTCTCCAAGCTCGCAGTTCCATTCATTAAGAATAATCCTCCGAGATGGCCTGAAGTTGTCACTGTTGTAAAAAAGATACTTGATGCTTATCTCGCCGACGCTAAGAAGCACGAAAGGGTTGGTGAATGGATAGAGAGAATCGGCTGGGAAAAGTTCTTTAAGGTTACCGGTCTGCCGTTTACGTTCCAGCACATTGATGACTTTACCATCGCCAGAGAGACCTTTAGGACAGCAGCAACATTTAAGTGGTAAAAACAAATGGATTTAGGGTTTGGGGTTAGCAAGATAAGTAATCCTCAAACCCTAATAACCAATCCCTAAAAAGAACGAGGTGCGCTATGGAAAAGGCAGAAGTAGCACAGAAGATTTACGAGCTGGTCGAGAAGTCTATTGGCAAAAAGAAGCTCAAGTCCAGCGATATTCAGAAGCAGATTTCCGCTGACTGCGGCATCAGTCGCGATGAGGTAAAAGAGGCTCTGAAAGACCTCGTTGATGAGGGCAAGCTCATTTATACCTACTTCGGCGGAAGCTTTGTAGAGATACCCCCGAAAGAGTAAGCGCTTAACGATTTTATATTTTTAAAATTTAAAGGCAGTTCGCCTGAAGAGGTGAACTGCCTTTTTTGTTTAATAGTTTATTATCCTTTTCTCCGCCCTTTAACGTTTCCAGCACAAACGAAGCCATCAGGTTTGTGTCTTTGTCATTTGTGCTGCGTTAGCGGAAGTCGCCGTCTTAAATCTCTGCAAATTCCTCTATAGGTACTGTAGTTTCCCTTTTAGCTCTTTTGCTAGAGACATGTATAGCATTGAAATCTTCTTCAATTTTCCTTAAAGCTTCTGCCTTGAAATACTGCTCTCCACAATATTCGCATTCCTCGCAAGGAACATTGTTCACAACAAGAAATCGGTCATTGTGCTTGTAGATATATTGGACATGCTTTTCTCTAAAATTTTTGTTTCCGCAAAAGTTACAGGCCTTCATTTTTCTCCCCTTTCATAAGGTGTCTTAAATTTTGGTGGGCGAGGTATATATACAGTTATTATTACCAACCAATCTCCTCTCCTGGGACGTTCTACTATCCCTTATTCACCTCCTTTCCCTGCCCGCAATGAGCAGATAACTCGGTTGTATCCGCACTTGAGTTCGGATATTTCAATTCTGGCGGAACAGACAGAAACCCTCCCTAATAACAGATTTTGTCACTTATCACTCCTTTCTTTAAGTTCTAAGCTGTCCAAAGGACTTTTATCTTGCCTAAACTTGGGGGAGTTAATGCGGCGTCTATATGAATTTCTTCTCTGTCAAAAACCTTTAGAATCTTCTCTAAAGTCCCATCCGTATTAGGGAAGCTCCAGTGTTTCTTGTCAGGATTCCATCTGTGGCCAGAGATGGTCTTGACCTTTGTAACAAATTCAGGATTATAAGGAAAGGCGACTGTTATTCTTCCGTCATCCTTGCTCAAACTTATTCCTGCATTCATGAGCAATTTATAACATAGGGACTTTGGGTTGTCAAGGATTTGTATGCCTTCAAGTATATTGCAACTCCTGTGATAGAAGAGACTACAGTATCGGCGATTGTGCGATATTTCAAACCTGCCGGATATTCCATCCAAATAAGTTATAATTAAAAACTATGAACGAATTTCCTCGACTGATCATCGCAGGGATAAAGGGCGGAAGTGGCAAAACTACGCTCTCTCTCGGCCTGATAGCAGCGCTGAAAGCAAAAGGATTGAAGGTTATTCCCTTCAAAAAAGGCCCTGACTACATAGACGCAGGATGGATGTCTGCGGCTGCAGGGAATCCATGCTATAACCTCGATCCATTTTTTCTATCGAAAGAGACCATATTGAATTCGTTTATTTCTCATTTTAATGGAGATATTGCCGTTATCGAGGGAAACAGAGGGCTTTATGACGGCATGGACGCGGAAGGCTCTTACAGCACCGCAGAACTGGCAAAGCTCCTTAAATCGCCTGTGATACTGATTGTTGACTGCACAAAGATGACGAGGACTGCCGCGGCTCTGGTTTTTGGGTGTATGAATATGGACAGGGATGTTTTAATTAAAGGGGTTGTGTTGAATCAGGTATCCGGCGGCAGGCACGAATCTGTGATAAGACAGGCCGTAGAGAAATACTGCGCGCTTCCAGTGCTCGGAGCGATACCGAGGTTTAAAGAAGGGGAACTGCCGGAGCGCCATATGGGACTGACGCCGCATCAAGAGCATCCTGACACCGCAAATGCGATATTATTTGTGGAAGATGCGGCTAAAAAATATCTCGACCTCGGTCGAATTTTTGATATTGCACAATCTGCTGAGCCGTTAGACGTTAGCAAGTCATTTATAACCCTTCACCAATCACCTATTACACATCACGATATTAAGATCGGCATTATCAGGGACTCCGCTTTTCAGTTTTATTATCCCGAAAATTTTGAGGAACTGCAAAGACTCGGCGCGGAGCTTGTTGAGATAAATGCATTGACGGATAAAGAACTGCCGGACATTCACGGTCTTTATATTGGAGGCGGGTTCCCCGAGACGAATGCGATAAGACTTGCGGAGAATGAGGGTTTCAGAAAAGCGGTGCGAGAGGCTGCCGGGAATGGGCTTCCCGTTTATGCCGAATGCGGCGGCCTCATGTTTTTGGGAGACTCTATTGTCGTTGATGATAAAAAATATCCTATGACCGGCATTTTCCCCGTAGTATTTGAGATGAAAAAGAAGCCTCAGGCGCATGGATACACAATTGTAGAAATAGAAAGGGAGAATCCGTTTTATCCTGCTGGAACGGAACTGCGGGGTCATGAGTTTCACTATTCCGCTGTTGTAAATATCGAAAAGAAAGAAGGCATGCATTTTTCTTTTAAGATGAAAAGAGGCTGCGGCATAATAGAAAAGGCAGACGGTATATGCTATAAAAATGTGCTTGCCGCCTACACCCATATCCACGCCCTCGGCACTCCTGAATGGGCGGAAGGATTTATAAAAAAGGCTAAAGAGTATAAGGAGTATAATCTGTAAATATGGATGGCAGGCATGTCTCGAAGCCTTTAATAATGCGATGAGATTATTAAAGAGCCTGTTTTTATGTTTAATGGACAAGTGATACTGAAGATGCCTTTAAATAGCGGGAGGGTTCGGCATAAGGTATCGCTATTAAAGTCTTTTCGCCACGCCAGCCATCCATATTAAAAATGTCTGTTTGCGGGTTATGGAAAGGAAAAGAGATGAATAAATATACGCCTGAATGTCCGTTTTGCGGAAAACATATAACGGCTCCAGAGAAGATAAAGGCGGAGCTTGGAGAGATAATCGCCGGCAGGTGCGCCTGTGGCGCGGTCTATGTGTGCGACCCTACAGGTCATAATATGGGCGAGGCTTATATGGAAGCCCTTGCCTTTGCAAAGGGAGACTGGGACATTTATTCAATGAGCCCCGACACGGACTATTTTATGACCGATATGGACTATGACCTCAAAAGACATGCAAGGCTTTATTCCAAAAGCACTGGAGAGGGCGGAGGCAAGCTGATATTTGTCAAGCTTACAGGCAGCATCATGCCGATGGAAGTGAAACAGGACATCGCGAATGAAACAAAAGGCGCTTGTCTTTCGAAAAGCCAGTTAAAAGATTTACTTGCGAATAGCCGTTATGACGAGATTGTAAGGGCAGCGAATAAGGATAAGGGAATTCTCAGGCGTTTGATATCGTCGACCTATGACAAAGATGATGTGATAAGCTGGCGAGCAATGGAAGCCCTCGGAATAATTGCAGGCGAGTTTTCAAGGAGCGGAAAGACAGAGGTCATAAGGGATATTATAAGAAGACTTCTATGGTCTATGGGTGAGGAATCAGGAGGCATTGGCTGGAGCTCTCCTGAGATGTTGGGAGAAATAATCCGCAGCAACCCTGATGAATTTGGTGACATCATTCCAATACTCTGGTCTTTCCGTGAAGAGGAAATGTTCAGGGGTGGGATAGTATGGGCAATGGCCAGAATAGGCAGTGTAAGGCCAGATCTTGTGAATTTTGCGATTGATGAGATGGAGATCATGGTCGCTGACAAAAATCCTTATGTTCGGGGGTATGTTGCCTGGTTTTTTTGTATAATAGGCGGTGAAGATTTTATCGGACATTTAAAAAATTTGAGTGATGGCGAAGAGATAATAAATTTCTATAAGGACGGCGAGTTAATCAAGAGAAAGGTTAGAGATATTGCGGGAATCTTAACAAATAAGAATATTAAATGAATAAATAACTTTATTTTATTTGACCAGATTAAAATCTATATATTATATTTTTTGACTTGTAAAAGTTCAATGATTAAGGAAATCTGGCATCAGATTCAGCAAAAATAATTAAAGAGGAGGAAAGAATAATGGCAACTGTTGAGTTTCAGGGTAAACAAGTTGAAATCGATGAAGACGGTTATCTTGTAAATCTGGATGAGTGGACAAAGGAATTAGGAGAGAAAATGGCGACTGATGACGGACTCTCTCTGACAGAAGCTCATTGGGAGGTTATCAATTTCCTGAGGGATTATTATCAGAAATACCAGATCGCTCCAATGATAAAGATTCTTGTCAAAGAGATTGCAAAGATACTTGGTCCGGAAAAGGGTAATACAAAATACCTCTATGAACTTTTCCCTGACGGGCCGGCAAAGCAGGCATGTAGGTATGCAGGGCTTCCAAAGCCTACCGGCTGCGTGTAAGCCATAGCATCGCTATATAGTATAAATTGACCATCAGGGGATCTTTAATGAGATCCCCTTAAATTTGATAATTTGGAGGCAAGATGGCGGTGTTACAGAATTTATTTAGTTTTACACTAACTGTCCTTGCGTATGCTTCATTTGCTATCTTTGCTGCTGGAGTCCTTTATAAGATTTATATCCTAAAAAAAACGCCTGTCCCTCTCAAAATACCTACCACCCCACAGTCAACTAATGTTTCAGGCGTTGCAGCGAGAATGGCAGGAGATGTGCTGTTTTTCAAAAGCCTTTCAAAGGGCGAGACAGAGAGCGCCCTCTGGACAGCAGGCTGGTTTTTCCACTTAGGATTTTTTTTGGTCGTTCTTAGGCACTTAAGGTATTTCACTAATCCTATTCCATCATGGGTCATGCTTGTGCAGGATTTAGGTATTTTTGCAGGCATTGTTATGTTTTTTGCTATATTGGCCCTCTTCTTCAGGAGATATACCAATGAGAGGGTAAAACATATAACCACATTTGCAGATTTGACTATCCTTATTATTATATTTTTAATTGCTGCCACAGGTCTTACAATGAAGTATATGATAAGGCCTGATATTGTGGAAGTGAAGGCTTATATATTCAGCCTCATCTTTTTGCATCCGTCTAAAGCCCCTATGAACCCTGTATTCATTCTTCACTTTATCTCGGTCATGGCATTGCTTATTTACTTCCCATTCAGTAAGCTCATTCACGCAGTTGGATATTTTCTCTCGCCAACCAGAAATCAGGCGAACAATCCGAGGACTAAGAGACATTTAAATCCATGGGCGGATGAGGCATGGGATAAAATGGTTAATGGTCCAAGACCTATTGATTCTAAAACAAACGAACCTTACCAACCGTGGTCTCAGGAACAATGGAGGAAGAAATGGCTGAAACAGGAAAATTAGAAGCAAAACCCGTCAGCTTTGAAGACCTTATTAAATGGGAAAAGATAAAGTATGAGGCTCCTGAGCTTACAGGAAAAATAGAGACGCCTTGCATAAAGGAAAACGCCTCTTTAAGCTATAAAGCTCAGCTTTATAAGGGCAAGGATGCGATTGCGCGTCTCGGTTATCCAACAGAGGGGCTAATTCCAAACTGGAAGGAAAAGTTCCTTGAGAAGATGGATGAGATGCTGAAGAAATACAGGTCTGTAAGGCTTTTTATGGACATATGCGTCAGATGCGGCGCCTGCACAAATAAGTGTCATTACTATCTCGGAACCGGTGATCCAAATAATATGCCTGTTGCGAGGGCAGAACTTATGAGGAAAATATACCGCAGGTATTTTACTCCTCAGGGCAAACTGCTTGGAAAGAAATTGACCAATTCGGAAGACCTCACCGAAGAGATGCTTGCTCTATGGTATACATACTTTTACCAGTGTTCTGAATGCAGGAGATGCTCTGTATATTGTCCTTATGGAATTGACACTGCTGAAATTACTATGGCTGCAAGGGAAATAATGAACAGCATCGGCATTGTTCAGAAATACATGCACGAGATCGTAGACAAGGCGCAGTATATAGGAAACAACCTTGGCATGATTCCCGATGCTGTCAGGAACGCCATAGAATTCGTAGAGACCGATCTGCAGGAACAGACAGGGTTGGATATAAAAATACCAATCGATCAGAAAGGGGCGGAAATCCTCTTTGTAACACCTTCTGCTGATTTCTTTGCATCCCCTCACATTGAATCACTTTATGGTTATGCAAAGGTTTTCCATCAGGCAGGGATAAGCTGGACAATGAGCACATATGCATCAGAAGGTGGAAACTTCGGACTCTTTGTCCATAACTATAACAACATGAAGATAATCAATAAACGTATATGGGACGCATCGAGGGAGCTCGGAGTTAAAAGGGTTGTCGGAGGCGAGTGCGGACATATGTGGAGGGTACTCAGCTCATATAGCAACACCCTTAACGGACCATTCGACTGGCTCAATCCTAAATATTCAATACCGCAGCATATATGTGAATTTACCCTTGATCTTATAAATAAGGGCGCCCTTAAGCTTGATAAGTCTGCAAATGATGAGTTTACAGTCACATTCCATGATTCATGCCAGGTTGCAAGGGGTATGGAGATGGGAGGAACAGCATCTGGTCAGTATGAGATACCGAGGGCTGTTATAAAGGCATGCGTAAATAAATTTGTTGACATGCCTGAAAATACCATAAAGGAAAAGACTTTTTGCTGTGGCGCTGGTCAGGGATTATTGGGTGATGACATGCTGCCAATAAGGGTGAAAGGCGCAATGCCGAGGATGCAGGCAGTAAAGGTTGTTAAAGACAGCCATGGAGTTAACTTCTTAGCTCTTATATGCGCTATATGCAAGGCACAGATGTCGAAGATGTTTCCAACATATGGGTATCCAATGGAGGAGGTTGGCGGCATCCACCAGCTTGTAAGCAGAGCTATAGTGTTTGGAGCAAAGGAGGGGATATGAAAAATTTCAAATTAATGATGATAATCCTATCCCTGTTTCTTATTTCAACTGCAGCATGTCAGAAGTCTGAAAAGCCTTCAGTCAGCAGCAAAGGCGCTGCTATGCTCCAGACAGCAGCGGGTGTTGATGTTATGCCTGCTTACCATGTGCCTGTAGCAAAATGGAGAAGCACGCACATGGATGAAATTAATGCAGGCAGGGTTAAAGTTGGCGGGTGTTTACCATGTCATTCTGAGCCTGAAAATTTCTGCAATAAGTGCCATGAGTATGTAGGCGCAAAAAAGGTTTTAATTGAAGGGAAAGGTATTAAGCAGTTGTTATCCCTTGAGGTGACAGAGGGGTTGCAGCCTACACCTGACCATCAGCCTATTGGACAATGGCGCACAAGACATGACGAGGCTATTATCTATGGCAAGGCGCCTATAACCAGTTGTCTTGGATGCCATTTTGAACCTGAAAAGTTTTGCAACAGGTGTCATTCTGCAGCAGGGATCAGGAAGATAATCCCTCAATAAATATATATAAGCGGGGAATATAGGTTTAGTTCAAAAGGAGGTGTAGAGAGATGTACATGGTTACAGTTGATGCAGCAAAGTGCACAGGCTGCGAGGAGTGTATCAATATATGCCCGCAGATGGTTTTTCAGCTTGCTGACGGCAAAAGCGATCCATATCAGACATCTGAATGTGTATTCTGCCAGAGTTGTTTGGGTGTATGCCCTTCAGAGGCAATTACAATAACTGAGATGTAACTAAATTTATTACAAAAAAAGCACTGAAGAAATTCAGTGCTTTTTTTGTACGCGATTCAAGACGATTAGCTTTTCTTGATGTAAAGTTCCCAATATCCCTTGTCTTCAACTTTTACGGAATCAAATCCAAACCCCTGCTTGTCAGCATATCTTGGAATTGAATCCTCTGCTGAGGCAGGCGCATCGCAGAGTATCTTCAAGAGTGTGCCGCTGCCCATCTTTTCAAGCTGCTTTTTCGTTAAAACCAGTGGATATGGGCATACCCTTCCGAGAACATCCAGAACTTCTGTTGGAGTTTCATCTCTTAATGCCATTTTTTATCCTCCTTGTTAGTTAATAGGTTTGTGAGATAATCATTTACTTTCTAACAGAACAAGAGATGATCAACTGCTTCCATCTCCTTCTGTATCTCGCTATACGGAACTATCTGAGCAACTGTTTCTCCGCCTAAATCCTCGGCATCTTTTACAATAGTATCTTCTGATATGCCGAACTTTTCGAGATCTTCCTTGCAGATCATGACTTTCATATCGAGGAGAAGGGAGTTTTTTAAGTGCTGTTCAATGCTTGTGATGCCGTAATGTTTCATTGCAGCCTGATTTTTTAGGCAGTTCAGCACACCGTCTGCAATAAAGCATACAGAGGCCTCAACGAGGTCGCCGTCTTCAAGGTATATCTCAACTGTTTGGCTCGCTATAGCATGGGTCATTGCCAGTCTTGAACCTTCAATCTTATAGGGGAGGGTCCTTATAACAAAACATAGTCTTTTCGTAGCCATATTAATCACCTCCTATGTGAAGCACCCTATCGGCGCTGAAACAGCTCGCGAGATACCAGTCCATGCTGAACCTTTTACAGCCTTCCATTGTGTCCTCTTTGTGATAACCTCTTGCTTCCGCGCATGCCTCACATGCTGTCATCTGAAAATTGCCTGTCTCAAGCAATCCATTTATTGTCTTCTGTAAAGCGGAATAGTCCTTAAATGCCCTCTGGCCTTTTTTGGAGAGCATTGTGGCATTTCCTGATACCCACAAATCCACTTTATGCCCTTTCTTGACTGCTGCCTCTGCGAGTTTTACTGTAAAATCAAGCGATACTGAACCCACAAGGGAAGCGAAGCAGCCTATTGTCAATTTACCCATAACTGCCTCCTTTTATATCCATATAAATTTTTCGTACTCATTAAAGATCAGATCAACCATGTCATTGTATGTTACAGGCTTTATGCGGCTGTCCACATTTGCAGATGTAAAACCACGGCTCTCAAGGTCTTCTGTCAGCACATAGTAAGTGGCTGATTTTTCGAGAATAGGAGAGGTTTTACCCCCTTCCTTTACTGTGGCGTGATAAATTCCGTTTCCTACGAAGATGATTCCAAGTTTCTCTGCGCTTAGCCTGTCGAGGACATCTGAGCCTGTTCTGAAATCACTCATAAGGACTCCGAGTTTCATTTTAACACCTCCTTTTTGAGTATTTTAAAGACTGTAGATTCAACTGCAAATCCTGAATTGCGGTTTTTATTAAAACTCACATTTATACCAGTTATATGTCGCTGTTGTCAATAGAAAAAAGCTTATAATTCTATAAGCGCATGATTATTTTTTTATCAAAGTATATAGAATAGTATCAATCTCATCTATTAACTTCTTAAACACCCCCCCATGACTCTTAGAACTTGAAAACAACTCTGTCCTGATCCTTTGTATCTCAGGGTTATTGCATTTTTCGTATGTAACATGTCCGCTTTGCATGGCAATCCTTTCCAAAATCAAAAGCTGTTTAGCTTTTTCTGTAAACGGTATCAGTAAGTCTTTAATTCTATCTAACTCTGGCTTCTGACTTCTGACTTCTGATTTCTGATTTCCCAGTATTTCTACGATCGCTTTTATCATCACATAAAGGGTGCAGTATTCAAGCCCCCTTACGCCTCTTCGCCACTGCAAAAGCATCGGGTTACGCCAATACCAAAGAAAGTTGCGGATACCAAGGTTGATTAAGTCATCAACTGCATTCTCAATATCACCTGCAAGCTCGGAAGTTCGGAAGCCTTTACTTCTGACTTCTGACTTCTGACTTCTGACCCCTGACTCCTGTTCAGCAAGATATTTCCATAAGTTTTTTAAAACTCTTGCGCCGTTTTCATCTCCAGGCGTATCAAAATGAATCAGCGATAAAATAACCTTTCCTTTTCCAAATGTCCCTTCGACTACAGCTGGCTCATTAATCAGACGTTTGGGATCGAGGTTGATCTGATAAAGCTTTTCGAGTTTATGCCAATCGCCATTTGTCTTGATATCTCCGACATTCAGATCAGAGCTGAAGGAATCGGGCAGGGCATTTCCATATGTTGCGAGTATTTTGATGTTTTTGTCAGTTATGAGAAACTGTGACGGCCACCATGCATGAAAGACAGGTAAATGGGTGGATGGGTGGATGGGCGAATGGGCGATTGAATTCTCTGTGTCTCCGTGTCTTCGTGTCTCCATGTCTTTTGCGGGTCTGTTCCATATCGGATGCCCTGCGATATTCAGATGAATCCTACCGCTGAAGCTCGGCACTCTTTCTTTGGTTGGTTTTCTTTTTATATTTAAAAGTCCAATGCCATCAAGGGTTGCAACGCCTGCGCCACCGCAGAATCCCAGATAATTGCCTCCTTTATTCACGAACTCTTTGATAGCAGCAATGCCTTCGTTGCCAAGCGCCTTTAGTTTATTTGACGCCCAGCCTCCCGGCACAAATAATAACGCGTATTTTTTAAGCACCCCTGCCTTTATATCTTGGGAACGGATAAGGTTAAAGGGGAGATTATTGTGCTTGAGTGCTTTGTATGCCATCAATCCCCATAGAAACGATTCATCCCACAATAAAGCGGCTTTATTGGTATTCATACTTATTTTTATAACCCCGTGGAGTTATCATCCATTTGTCAAATACGAATGTGCTGGAGTTGCCTATTATCACTGTTGTTTGCATGTCGATGTCGTGATTGAGCATGTCTCTAAGGTTAGTAATAATAATGCTTTCATTATCACGCATTGCTGCTTTTACTATTCCTACGGGTGTTTCAGCACTCCTGTATTTTAGGAATATTGCACGGGCATTTTGGATATGTTCAGTTCGCCCCTTGCTTTTTGGATTATAGAGAATGGTTATAAAGTCAGCCTCTGCTGCTGCTTTAAGCCTTTGTTCTATCAACTCCCACGGAGTGAGCCTGTCCGAGAGGCTTATTGATGCGAAATCATGCATAAGTGGTGCGCCGAGCCTTGCTGCGCAGGCGTTGAGCGCGGAAATTCCCGGAACTACTTCTATTTTCAATTTCTGACTTCTGACTTCTGACTTCCGACTTCTGACTATTTCAAACACCAGCCCTGCCATTGCATAAACACCCGGATCGCCTCCGCTGATGACAGAAACTATTTTGCCTGACATTGCAAGCTCTACAGCCTTTTTGCATCTGTCAATCTCCTGAGTCATGCCTGTAGATACAACCTCTTTGTCTGAAATCAAATCCCTAATCAAATCAAGATATGTGCTATAGCCAACAATAATGTCCGACTCTCTAATGGCTTTCTGTGCATATGGGGTAATATGCTCAATGCCTCCTGGACCTGTTCCAACGATGTAAAGTTTTGAGTTTTTTTGTCTTTCTAACGGCTGACTGCTGACTGCTGACTGCCTTTCGGCTATCGCTATTGTTACATTCCCATCTTTTTGTTTTGACACCACTAATTTCCCCATGTCTGATGCAAGTATTGCCGCAGGCTCTGAAACGCCATAGGCGCCTGTTGCCTTAAATACAGCCTCCGACTTCTTTATCCCTTCAACTGTGTTAAGCTCATTTGCTGTAAATGTATTTATCCTAAAACCATATTTTTTTGCAAAGGCCAGTAGTCCCGCCTCATTAGATTTCTTATCAATAGTTGCTATAGAGTGTATGGACAAAAATGATAAATTATTCTTCCTGAGAGTTCTCATGACAACTTCCTCTATCTCTTCTGCAGATGTCCTGCTGTTGCAGCCAATGCCAACGACGAGGTTTTTAGTCCTCAGATGGAAGCAGAACGGTGATCGAGTAGTTTGACTTTTATTTGTAACAAGGAAGTCGGCAGTCTCAGGATTAACTGTCCTTTGGAATTCATTAGGCAGTTCAATGTCTATGTCTGAATAAGCCGTCAAAAAACCATTATTCAAAAGCTTAGTGCTGATATGCGGCATAAGAGACCACTCTTCTATGACCAGATTGTTTTTCTGTGCCCATAAATCTATGGAAGGCAGGTTGTTTATATCAGAAGCTGTTGTTATTACTGCTTCGCCTCCAAGAAAATTTGCGATTTCTTTAGCAATTTCATTTGCGCCACCGAGGTGACCGCTCAAGAGGCTTATGGCATATTTGCCTTTTTCGTCAAGCACTACAACCGCGGGATCTGTCTTTTTATCTTTTAGCAGAGGCGTGATGGTTCTGACTACAATGCCTGCTGCCATAATGAAAATAAGTCTTCTATGTTGGCTCCACAAATTACAGACAGTCTTTAAGTTGAACCTTTCTATTGTTGCATCGGAATAAAGCTCTCGCAGTTTGTTTGCGAGCATTAAGCCGGCATTGGTTATGTAAATTATAGCTATAGACATATTTGCTCCTGACAGAGATTTAAGGAGGACAATGTGCGCATACTGAGGCAAACAGGGCTGTACTGAGATATCTGTCGCCTCTATCGGGGAAGATTACAACAATTGTTCCTTTAGGCATCCTTTTGGCTATTTGTAAAGCTCCGTACATAGCCGCCCCGCTGCTCATGCCTACAAATAGACCTTCTTCCAATGCAAGCAATCTTGTGACATAAAAGGCGTCATCGTCATTGACACTGATTTTTTCGTCTGCAAAGGCTGGATCAAATACCTTTGGCACAATCGATTCCTGCATATTTTTAAGTCCTTGAATCCTATGTCCAAGCAGCGGCTCCACCGCAATCATTCTGATATTGTTGTTGAACTCTTTTAAACGCTTTCCAGTTCCCATGAGCGTTCCAGTCGTACCTATGCCTGCAACAAAGACATCTATATTCCCCTTTGTCTGTTCAATAATCTCGACACCTGTTGTTTCATAATGTGCGTTTATATTAGAAGGATTATCAAATTGATTTGGCATAAAATATCTTTCTGGCGCTTCTGCCATAGTTGCATGTGCAAGGCGTATTGCCCCGTCAGTTCCTTCATGTCCGGGGCTTAGTATGAGTTCAGCGCCAAATGCCTCCAGCGTCTTTCTCCTCTCGAGACTGACGCATTCAGGCATCACGAGTTTGACCTTGTATCCTTTTGCAGCCCCAACCATGGCAAGTCCGATGCCTGTATTGCCAGAAGTTGCTTCGAGTATGACATCGCCTTTTTTTAAAAGCCCGGACTCTTCAGCATCTTTGATCATGTAGTAAGCGATTCTGTCTTTTACTGAGCCGCCTGGATTATTCCCTTCGAGCTTTGCAAAAATAGCAACAGATGGATTTGAATTTATTTTTTCGAGTCGTACGAGCGGCGTATTCCCAATACAGTCAATAACCCCCATAATCATTCACCTCTGTATCCATGCTTAAAGTCTTTATGATAAAGCCTTGATTCTTTTTTTAAGGATTCTTCTGATGCCTTTAATGCATCGCCAACATAAATCAGCGCTGTCTTTTTTATGCCTGCATCTTTAACAAGCGTATCAATTTCCTTAAGAGTTCCGCGAATGATTTTTTGCTCCGGCCATGTTGCTTTCTCAATTATCACTACAGGGGTATTTTCTGAATAGCCCTGCAAGAGTTCGTCTTTTACTTTTTCTATCATCCATACACTAAGAAATATAACCAGTGTTGCTTTATGTTTTGAGAGTCTGCTTAACTTTTCGCTTTCAGGCACAGGGGTCCGCCCTTCAATGCGCGTGAATATGACTGTCTGGCTGATTTCAGGTATGGTAAGCTCCTGCCCAAGTATTGCAGCTCCTGCCATTGCAGATGAAACTCCCGGAATTACTTCATACCCTATGTTCAATTCCCTGAGCCTCTCTATCTGTTCAGAAATAGCGCTGTAAAAGGAAGTGTCTCCAGTATGAAGCCTTACAACAATTTTTCCTGCGTTGACAGATTTCTGTATAACCTCTGTCGTCTCATTTAGCGTCATTGATGCTGAGTTATAAATCTCGGCTTTTATCCCGTCAAGCAGGGCGGGATTTACAAGGCTTCCCGCATATATGACCACATTTGCATTATCAAGCATCTTTCTGCCTTTGACAGTTATCAGTTCAGGGTCGCCGGGACCTGCGCCTATAAAATAAACTTTCTTCATTTCCTTATTATCATCAGTGAAAAATAATTTAGGTCTTCATCCTTTACATCATCAAGGTTTTTAAATATCTTCTCTTCATCCATGCCAGCCCTTGATATATAGATTGTTTTTTCAATGAGGGCAAGCTCCCTGAGAGCAGAGCGTATCTTACTAAACACCCTGTGCACCTTCATAAGAATAACTGTATCAAATTCTTTTAGCGTATCCTTTATGTCTTCAATATATGTGGCGGGCAGTATGGCAATCTTTTCATCGGCAAGGCTCAGGGATGTGCCTGCTGCCGCTGCAGAGGCATTAATTGATGATATGCCCGGTATAAAGACTATCTGCAGGCATGGAGATACCTTCACAAGTCTTTCATGCACATAAAAGAAAGTGCTGTAAATAGTCGGATCTCCAATTGTAAGAAAGGCAACATCTGTTCCGCTTTTTAATTTGTTTAAAATTGCATCTGCCGCCTCATCCCATTTTTCATCAAGCCCATTCACAGATATTTTTTTTATCCCCTGACTATTGACTCCTGACTCCTGACTTTCTCTCGTCTTCACCATTGGGAAATATGCTTCTAAAATCTCTTTACCATCAAGGTTTATTGCCTTTTGTGCAATAGACAATGCAAGGCTCTGTCCCTCTTCTTTGCCTTTTGGCACGCATATGCAGGGAACTTCCCTGAGAATTCTCACTGCCTTGAGAGTTAAGAGTTCAGGGTCTCCCGGGCCAACGCCGATGACATAAAGTTTGCCAGTCATTTATAGCCTCTCTCCAACAATAACAAATACTGGATTTAATGCACTCATGTGTCTTTTGCCTGCTATTGTCTTTGATCTTGATATGGAGACTTCTGATATTTCGATCTCAAAACTTTTATTTTCAAGGCACTTGATAGCCTCATTTAACGTCTCTATTGTAGTGGCGTTTATAACAATGATTTTAGTCGGCAACAGAGCAATAAAATCTATTATTTTTTTGAGGTTTCCACCGTTTCCTCCAATGAAGACTCTGTCGGGATGCGGAAGGTTTATCAAGGCATCAGGCGCCTCGCCTTTTATTATTCTTATATTAGTCGCATTGAATCTAATTTTGTTTGTTCTGGCATTATTAATCTGTTCTTCATCTCTTTCGATGGCAAATACATCCAATTCTGGATATAATCCCGCTGCTTCTATTGATACAGAGCCCGAGCCTGCTCCTATGTCCCAGAATACACCTTTTTGAGGAAGCCTTGATTTATGTAATGTTACAGCTCGTATCTCGTCCTTCGTTATAAGGCCTCTTGAATGAACGACATCATCTTCTTTAAGCCCAAATACTATATCCGTCTTCTGTGTTTTGTCTTCTGTCTTCTGTATTATCACCACATTAGGCTCCCTGAATGATTGCGAGGCAATTTCTTTAGGCGGGCCTGAAATAATCCTTTCATCATCATAGCCCAGCCTTTCGCATACATTCATAATCAGCGATGAGTGACGAACGATAAATGACGAGTTTAAAGCCACTGCAATTTTTGACGGATTATTTTCTTTATCGGTCAGAATAGCGATTTTATTGTGCTGCTGAAGTAAAGAGGGAATATCCGTTATCTCATATGGCAGCCTTCTTCTTTTTTCAGGGTCAGGGCCTCCATGAAGGCTCATAAGGAATGCATCATCCCAAGACTCTTTTATTTTTGTAAAAGCCATTTGAATACACGATAGGTCTGGGATTATCTCAACCATATCCTTGCCGAATTCTCTGATCGTCCTTCTGCCGATGCCAAAAAAAGCAGGATCCCCAGATGCTAATAAGACAATATGAGATTTGAGATTAGGGATTCGAGATTTTATATAGTTAATCGTTTCATCTACATTGTTCAGTATTAAAATTTTATCCTTGACCGTCTTATATTCGTCATACTGCTCAAAGACCTCAAGAAGTCGTTTGGATGCAAGAATGATTTCAGCGCTAAGCACAATCTCCCGCGCCTTTTTATCGAGCGGCTTGTAGCCGATGCCTATGACATATAATTTATTCACTGTTTACTATTATATCTCCATCATATGATACAAGATAGGCGCTAACCGGAATTCCCAATGTGAGTGATCCAGCGTATCCTTTCGCAGCGCGGCAGACTTTTTTTAATGCGGATTGCGGTTTGCTGACTGTGGAATTGATTAATTCATATATTTCCCGTGCTGTGTTAAAGTCCCTGTCTGTTGGGATTTTAATACCGAGGCTATTGAGGAATTCGGCTGCCTTTTTTATATTTATGGCCCCGTGCCTCACATGAGTTTGTGGTGTTGCCATCGCTATTTTTAGCATCTTTGCCCACTGAGCGCAGAGGTGGATTCTTTTAAATCCGTGTTTTTTTGTTTCAAGGAGCGAAAACTCAAGGTAATCTCCCATCATCACATAAGCCTCTTCTGAGAACTTGTATTTTTTCATGTGCGCCAATTCGGACGCCCTTCCTGCCGACAGAACTATCTCATCATGTCCCATTGCCCTTGCAACATCCATTGATGATGTAATAGTCGCTGTCCATGCCTCTGTAGAAAGAGGCTTAACAATCCCAGTCGTTCCGAGTATGGAGATTCCGCCTATTATGCCAAGCCTCGGATTCAGAGTTTTTTTTGCAAGCTCTTCGCCGTGAGTTACAGAGATAGTAATCTCAAGCGCAGAAGCGCAGAAGCGCAGAAGCGCAGTAGTAGTTTTTTGCTGATCTTCTGGTCTTCCGCTCTTCTGCTCTGCAATTGCTTCCATTACCGCTTCCAGTATCATCTTTCTCGGAACAGGATTGATTGCAGGCTCGCCAACACGCACGGCAAGACCGGGCTTAGTAACTATCCCGACACCTTTGCCGCCTTTTAAAACTAATCCTTTCGCACTATCGCACTGCCGGGCTTCGGCTCTTATCTCCGCTCCATTTGTTACATCAGGGTCATCTCCTGCATCCTTGATAATCGATGCATAAGCAAGGTTATCTTTACAGCCTGAGTCGGATATTTTGAATATGTGTCTGCTCCCATCAGGGAAAGGAATCTCCACTTCCTTTACAGTCCTTGCACTCTTGACTTCTGACTCTTGACTTCTGACTAATAAAATCGTTGCTGCCTTTGCAGCAGCAGCGGCGCATGCGCCTGTTGTATAGCCCGAACGAAGATGCCTTTTCAATGCTCAATCCCCTTCCGTGCCTTTACGCCCTTTTTGTAGTAATGCTTGATCTCCTTCATTTCTGTAACAAGATCTGCTCTTTCTATAATGTTTTCATCTGCATATCTGCCTGTCAGTACTATCTCTGTTTTGAGAGGTTTATTATTGATGATTTCAATAACTTCATCCGGGTTGATGAGCCTGCTATGAATGGCAATATTAATCTCATCTAAAATGACCACGTCGTAATTGCCTGACATTACAGCTTTCTTAACCGCTTTTAGTCCTTTTTGAGCAGCGCTCAGAGCATCCTGAGATGGCGCACCGCCCCGAATAAAACCTGTGCCGAACTGCCTAATGGTTATTAAGTCTGAGAATCTGGCTAATGCTTTGTGTTCGCTACATAGGCGCTTTTTTATAAACTGGGCAAAAAACACCTTTAATCCAGCTCCCGCAGCCCTCAGCGCGAGGCCGAGCGCGGCTGTTGTCTTGCCCTTGGAGTTCCCGGTGTAAACCTGCACATATCCCTTACGCATACAATCGCACCATCTCCCTTCTTGCCTCGCCGATTGTCAAAGGTATTTTCTTGAACGGCAGATTGTCTTCATGCTTTAGCTTGTAAATAAGTTCAGCAATCTGCGGCAGTCTGAGCTTTATATTAGCCATTTCATCTGGCGCGGTAAATACTTCTTCAGGAGCGCCGCCCCTTACAATATGCCCCTTGCTCAGTATGTAAAGCCTGTCTAAAAACAGCGGCACAAGGTCAACGCTGTGCGTTGCCATGACGATTGTTACGCTCGTTTCTTTATTTAGTTTTGTCAGAAGATTCATCATTTTATACTCTCCCATAGGGTCCAATCCTGCCGTAGGCTCATCGAGGAGCAATATCTCATGCCCCATTGCTAAAAGGCCTGCGATGCATACCCTTTTTTTCTGTCCAAAGCTTAGGTTGTGAATCGTCTTTTTCGCATATCCGTCCATTTCTACATTTCTGAGTGCATCTGCTACTCTTGATTTAATCTCTTTTTCCGAAAAACCCATATTGGTTGGCCCGAAAGCCACGTCTTCAAATACTGTAGGCGCAAAGAGTTGATCATCAGGGTTCTGGAATATGAGGCCTACTTTTCTATAAATATCTTTTGGCGTAAGCTTTTTAATGTCCACGCCGTCAAGGCAAACGCTGCCTTCATAATCTTTAATCAAGCCGTCCATTATTTTTAGAAGGGTTGTTTTGCCTGAGCCATTTGACCCAAGCAGGCCTATGAAATCTCCCCTGTTGACTTCTATGTTTATCCCTGATACTGCCTGCGTTCCATCGGGATATTTAAAAGAATTTATTTCCACTGATATGCGGATGTCCTTTTTCTGTGTTCTGTGTTCTGTGTTCTGTATTCTCTTTATATCGTCCATAGCGCACCTATTATAGTGATAAGGATAACAGAGAAGGCAATATCATGGAGCTTAAAAGGCTTGTGTTTCATTGCCGGAATATTGCCGTCATAGCCCCTTTGAATCATTGCAGTAGTAATGTTGTGGCTGTGTTCGAATGCCTTTAAGACCAAAGACCCTGCCAATGTCCCGAAAGAGCTTAATCCCCGCTTGATGCTGCAATAGCCGAGACGGTTTTTCTGAGCGTTGTAAATTACCATCGCGTCTTCTAAAAGCACGAATACATAACGGTAGGCAAGCATGAGTATCTCTATAAAGCCTTTTGGGATGCGCATCCATGAAAGCGCTGACATTATCTCTGTGAATGGCGTTGAGAAGCCTAAAACAGCGACGACCGATACAGCGCCTATAATCCTGCATGCGATCAGAATGCCGTCTATCAGGCCGTCTCTGCCGGAGATGAAAAATTTAAGAAGGACTATTACAGCGGCTATGAACAGCGGCTCTGAAAATCTCAGGATAAATATTTTAAGAGGGATTTTCATCCTGACGCAGAGAAAGACGCATATCGCAGTGATGATGACGGGGAATGCAAACCCTTTATAGCTTAATACCATGCCGAGCAAGGATAAAGCCGAGAGGAGCTTTATCCTTGCATCAACCTTTGAAAGCAGATGGTCTTTTCTAAGGTGTTCCGCAAATATTTCCACGTTCTTTGTTCTTTGTCCTTTGCTCCATTAAAACTCTCCAGTAATATCCAGCAACAAAACCTCCGGCAGTCCCAGCGATCAGGAATACAAAAAGCAGAAGGTCTCCCTGATCCGTGTTGATAAACGGCTCGCGCGCTTCCCTGCCGTGCTCCTTCGCATACTTTTCTACAACCGACTCATCCACTCCCGGCCATTTCTCAGCGCTGAAAGCTGAAGGCTGAAGGCTGAAAAAGAGCAGTAGAGCAGCAAAGCAGCAGAGCAGTAGTGTTTTTATTTTAACTCCTAACTCTAAACTCTTAACTCTTAACTTCATGCTGCCACCTCCTCGGGTTTCAAAACGCGCATTTTCACAAGCAGGTCTGGCCTCTTTTTATAAAGGAGCGTTATCATGCCTGCCGTCATCGCGCCTTCGAGGATTCCGAGCGGAAGCTGCGTGGGAATAAAGGCGACGAGTATCTTATAGAATAACGGAATGAAAGGCGCGTCGCCTTTTATTCCTGATGCAAGTTCTATTGATGTTGTCAGGTATGTCGCCCAATCCGCAAACAACCCTGCCATAAATCCTGATACTGCCAGATTTATTTTCATCGAGCGCAAAGCCTTGAATGTTAAAAATCCCGCGAACGAGCCCATTACTCCCATTGATACGATATCGGCTCCCCATGTGGTCAGGCCGCCGTGTGCAAGGAAAAGGGCTTGAATCAGCAATGCCACTGCAGTTATCAATATGCTTATCGCAGGGCCTACGAGTATTCCCGATATTCCTGTGCCGCAGGGATGAGAGCATGTGCCTGCAGTGGGAACCGGTATAGGCATGCATGAGATTATAAAAACTACAGCGGCCATCAAACCCACGAGCGGCTTGAATGAAAGGTCAACTGCCGATAGTTTTTTGAGCTTATATAAACCCCATGCCACAAATGGAACAGAGATAACAGACCAGAGCGCTGCCCAGTTAAAAGGAAGTATGCCTTCAGAAATATGCATGGCATAGGCGTCGGAGGCAGTGAATAGTGAATAGTGAATAGTGAACAGTAAAAAGAAAATTTGAAATTTGAAATTTGAAATTTGAAATCTCATTTAAAACCTCCATGTAATGCCTGCAAGGATTGAATAATCGGTTGCAGGCTTATTCAGACCTTGCCTGTAACCGAGGTCTATGTCAATGTCCTTTGTCGGTGAATATACAAGTCCTCCGAGTGCAAAAGACGGGTTTTTGCCGGACTCTTTATCGGTATTCCTGTCCATCCCTATATTTCCCACTATTCTCCAGCCGTCTGCCACCTTGACTTCGGCTGCCAAAGACAGATGCCACAGGTCTTTACGCTGTTCTATGCTGTTTTCATTTCTTTTGTACATGGCATTGAAATGAAGGGTTACAGGCTCTATTTCTTTTGTGGTGATGAAATATATTCCGTAAGCTGCCTTGCCGTTTCCAAGTCCTTTGTCTTTGTCTCCGGACGGGATGCTGATGCCCGGTTTTAACGCAAGGCTCAATCCATTGTTTTCATAAAATTTCCATTTTAGTTCTACTATCATGTCTGAAATGCCGTTTTCTGTTGTTGTTTCATCCGTCTTTGTTCTGAGCCTTTGATACGGGATGCCGACAATAAGGTCTATAGCGTCTGTGAGTCCGTAAGCCATTGTGAGCGCTGCTGAGGAAGTGGTCTGTTTCTGTCCATCTTCTGACTCACGGGCGTATTCCATGCCGAATTCAAGCTCTGTGTTGCCTTTTCCCTGAACGCCGGTGTCTTCGGTTATTAGCGGGTGAAGGGCATAGGAGTTTTCATTGAAATATAAAATCAGAGGAAACAATACAACGGCAAATATAACAATTTTCTTAAACACGGTCGCTTCTCCTTCATACGAGGTTTTAGGAATGAGCGGTATTCCGACTCAGGACATTTTATTGCCACAATGCTTCGTGCATTGCAGCAATCTCTTCTACTTACCCGCCTTCCCGTCTTTTAGATTTCAGATTTTAGATTGATGATTTTAGAGTTAATCTGCAATCATAAATCATAAATCTTAGATTTCCGGCAGTGGCTTCATCGGGTTTTCGTTTCCTTTACGGCTGCGTGACAGTATGGGACTCGCACCCATTTCCTCTGCTGCATTCCTTTATATCGAGTCAAAGACTTGATGCGATAAAATACTATATTAATCTGCGCTAATGCAAGCGATCCCCATTTGCTCAAAAATAGCGATGGGATATGGATTAGTGCATCATAAATATTATTTATGCTACATTGACCCCTGCCGTCAATAGTGGACACCAATTGACTCATGCCGCAATCCTCTTT
>JASEGS010000016.1 GCA_030017995.1 Thermodesulfovibrionales bacterium | reverse complement strand
AAAAAAAAAGAATATAGAGATAATTCTATTCCATTCCTCTATGTATATATAAGTTTACCAAAATATTAGATAAATGCAAAATAGGGAATCCGCAATCGAGCAAAGCAGGCACGGCTTCTAATACGCGCCATTGGCAAAGCCTTTATCAATGCGACAAGATTATTAAATGTCTGTTTATGCTGCTGAATGCAAATGGTGACAACATATTCAGGAGATTCTCTGAGGGCTTTATCTTTTAAGAACAGGTTACCAGAAAATTGTTATATGCGCAATTGCTTGCGTTGCAGCCATCTTCAGTTAAAGATACAATGCCAGCAGCATCCACATTAATAACAATATCGTTATCTCTACCCTGACAATTATAAGGGCCTGTTGTGCCTGCATCTGCATAAAGGGCTGCTGCACCTCCGATGCACCCAGCAATGGACATTGCACACGCTGATTTTATTGCGCTTAGTCTATACTTTGTAAATTGCGGTATTGCTATCGCTGCCAGAATTACTAAAATGGCGATTACTATCAGCAATTCTATTAATGTGAAGCCTTTTGGTTTTCTGCAAAGTTTTTTCATACTATAAATAACAATATGGGGCATTTAGCCCCATATTGTTACAAGTTCATAGTTTAGTTTACTACGGACACTGCACCTGAGTGCTTGCATATGTGCAAGCACTCACACTGCAACCATCTGCTGTCATGGTAATAACACCGTTGGCATCCACATTAATTACGGCATTTCCATCATATCCTGCGCACGTGGTATCGCCTGTTGTCCCGGCATCAGCATAAGCAGCAGCAGCCTGTGATATACAGTTTGCAACACCAGAGGCGCAAGCTGATTTAGCCGCCTTTAGTCTATACTGGGTAAACTGAGGTATAGCTATTGCTGCCAATATGGCGAGGATCGCGACAACGATCAATAGCTCTATCAAAGTAAAACCCCTTTCATCCCTTGCCTTCATTTTTGCGATTGTCTTAAACATCCTAACCTCCTTTGTTATTGGTTATTTGGCAAATGCCATTTTATCCGCTTAAATTATATCACAACAATCCACCTTCTCTTTACTTTCACCTCCTCATTTTCAATGTTACTTATATTTTTAGAGCATTTTTTATGCCACAAATAACACTACCATAATAATTAACTGATTATTAAAAGAATATTTCTATAAGCAATATATTATTTCTTTGGACTGACATTTTTTGTCATATAAAGGCCTAAACCCGAATGACAAAAATTGTCAATAAATCTAAACTATTTTTATGTATTCCCCATCCTTCTTCAATTATTACAGGGTTGGCCGGTTCTTCATTGCCATAGCCTTGCTGATCTCATTTCAGATGGTTGGTATGCCTTATGCCGCCCCAAGATTAATGTTTATACTTTTCATCTATAGTTTTATCGCTGCAATACGGCTCGCTATGTCTTTAAGCAAAATAAATTACTTTGACTTCCTTCTCGATATTATATTCATATCAGCAATGATACACATCAGTTCAGAAGCCCAATCATACCTGAGCCTTCTCTATCTTTTTCCTATTTTCTTTGCGTCAATTCTTATAAGAAAATCCATATATTGTTTTCCTTTTATCGCTGGATTTTTTTATACAGCAATACACTATTTAAACAGCGCCATTATGGAGAAAGAAAATATTTTCAATATTTCCCTTCATCTTGTTTCTTTTTTCCTGATTGCATTTGCAGGAGATAATCTGAAAAAGAAGCTCGAAGATCAAGGGAAATACATAAAGCAGCTTGAAGAAGAAAGGATCAGAATGCATGGATATGAGAAGCTATACAGAGTGAGCGCTGACCTGGCGCATGAGTTGAGAAACCCGCTCGCATCAATTTCAGCAGCAATGCAGTTTCTAAAAGAGGGCAGAAATGACAAAGATTTCATAGACATGCTCGGCTCCGAGACAAAACGGCTTACAAACATAGTTAATGACTTCCTCATGTTTGCAAGGCCTTCTGATGCGCCCATTGAAGAGGTGGATTTATCAGAGATGCTGAAGGTTTTAGCCGCACATCAGGATACAGCCAAAAAGATAATGCTCAATGTAATCCCTCTAAGGATTACCGCAAACAGGACATTCCTGGAGGTTGCCATCAATAATATTCTGAAAAATGCTGTGGAAGCTGCAAATTCCACTATAAGGGTCTCTCTGAAAAACACGGACAAAAAAGAAATAGCCATTGAAATAGAAGATGACGGACCCGGGATCAGCGATGCTGTAAAAGACAAGATATTCGAACCATTTGTAACTACCAAGTCTCATGGGACAGGACTTGGTCTTGCAATTGCAAACAGAATGATAACAGGATTTGGAGGCAAAATACTTATGGGCGCATCACCATCGCTTGGAGGGGCAAAATTTACTGTGGTATTCCCTGTTAAGGAAGCCGGCAACAGGGTTTAGAGAAATAAAGCGACAAACGGAGGTCATATGAAGGCAATAGTTATAGATGACGAACAAAATATCAGAAAGGTATTAAAGATAATTCTTTCTGAAGAAAATTTCGAGGTTCATGAAGCATCGTGCGTAAAGGATGCAAACAGTCTTATGAGCAAACATTATTTTGACCTTGCCATTGTTGACATCAGGCTTCCAGACGGCTCAGGCATTGATGTTCTTAGGACAATAAAAGAACAAAACCCTGATAGTGTAGTTCTCGTAATTACTGCGTTTACATCAACAGAAGCAGCAATAACAGCCATGAAATTAGGCGCTTACGATTATGTGATAAAACCCTTCAATCTGGATGAGATAAGGATTGTCCTGAAAAATATGAAGGAAAAGATAATATTGCAGAAAAAGGTCAAAGAGCTTCAGCAATACGCAGATGCATATCAACATATCGTTGGAAAATCTGAAGCAATGAAAAGGGTTTTCAACACAATAGACAAGATCGCTCCTTTTGACACAAACATTTTAATAATCGGGGAAAGCGGCACAGGAAAAGAGCTCGTTTCAAAGGCGATTCATGACAAAAGCAAGAGGGCAGCCAAGCCTTTTGTTGCTATAAACTGCGCAAGCCTGCCGGCTGAACTGCTGGAGAGTGAGCTCTTTGGTTATACAAAAGGCGCCTTTACCGGCGCATATACATCCAAGAGGGGTTTGGTAGACGAGGCTAATGGAGGCACGCTTTTTTTAGATGAGATAGGGGAGATGCCCCAATCCCTTCAGACAAAACTCCTGCGTTTCTTAGAAGAAAAAAGGATCATGCCAATAGGGAGCACAAACGAAATAGAGGTTGATGTAAGAATACTGTCTGCTACAAATAAAAACCTCAGAGAATACATAGAAAAAGGAGGGTTCAGGGAAGACCTGTATTACAGGCTCTCTACATTTGAATTGAACCTCCCTCCATTGAGGGAAAGGAAGGAAGACATACCTATACTTATAGAGCACTTCGCCCGGCTTCTTTCCCAAAAGTTTCAGAAGACCATAGCCAAAATAGATCCTGCTTTTATAGACTATATAATGACGCAGGAATTAAAAGGCAATGTGAGAGAATTAAAAAATATAATAGAAAGGGAGATAATACTGTCTGAAGACGGCCATCTCAGATATACGCCTCCAAACCACTCGCCAAATATATATTATCCTGAAACGAAGATCCCTGACACAGGGATAAATCTGAACGAACATCTCGCAAACATAGAAAAAGAGTTTTTGCAGAAGGCATTGCATAAATCCAATGGCGTAAAAACAAAGGCTGCAGAACTGTTGGGCATGTCTTTCAGAGAATTCAGATACAGGCTTTCAAAACACTCTATTTAATAAGCTCTCCCATCTTGAATATAGGCATATACATGGCTACAACTATAAAGCCGATAACAACACCAAGGAATACCATCAGCATAGGCTCCAGCATTGTGGTAAGATTTGTGACAGCGTTGTCAACTTCATCGTCATAGAAATCTGCAACCTTTATAAGCATCTGGTCAAGAGCGCCTGTGGACTCGCCAACACTAACCATCTGAACAACCATCGGAGAAAAGACCTCTGATTTAGAAAGTGGTTCTGCAACAGTCTTACCTGCTGTAACCTCTTTCTTAACTTGGTATATAACATTTTCCACAACCTTGCTGCCTGAAGATTTTGCGCATATTTCAAGGCCATCCAATATAGGCACTCCGCTGTTAAGAAGCGTGCCAAGTGTCCTGGAGAATCTTGCAACAGCAACCTTTTTAAATAAATTCCCTACCACAGGAACCTTTAACAACATCCTGTCTGTCATGTCTTTGCCGCCCTCTGTCTTTCTATATTGCCTTATGCCAAAAACCGCTGAGACAAGCCCGGCAGATATAATTACACCACCTGGACCAGCAAGGAAATTACTTATTGAAATAACTATTCTTGTAATTATTGGAAGTTGTGCCCCCATTTCTGAAAAAATCTTTGCAAAAACCGGTATAACAAATAACATTATTATTGCGACAACTATTATGGCAACAGATATAACAATAGCCGGATATATCATTGCGCCTTTGACCTTTTTTTTTAGTTTCATGACCTTTTCAATATAGACGGCAAGCCGCATTAATACAGTGTCAAGAACTCCACCGGTCTCGCCAGCAGCCACAAGGTTCACATACAGATCATCGAAAATACCTGCTTGTTTCTTCAATGCGTCAGCAAGCGTGGAGCCGGTCTCTACATCAATCTTCACTTGAGAAAGGACTCTCTTCAATTTCCTGTTTTCAACCTGTTTTGCAAGCATATCCAGTCCTTGAACAATAGGAATGCCTGCATTGAACATAGTAGCAAACTGACGTGTAAAGACCAGAAGATCCTTATCTTTTACCTTGCTTTTCCCCAGACCTGCTAATTTTTTTGCCTGTTTTTTCTCGGCAACGACTGTAGGGATTATGCCCTGTCTCCTGAGAAGGGAGATTACCTCTTCCCTGCTGTCTGCGGCCATCTCCCCGCTCTGTATATTGCCCTTAATCGTCTTGCCGGTCCATTTAAAGGTTGTTGGCACAAAACCTCCAAAAACAGCTCTTAGCTGATAGCTTATGACCTATTGGTTTTGTCTTCATAGTATGAACCATGAGCCATTAGCCATGAGCTATAACAATCCTGCCCTCTCCATTATAGTCGGAACTTTGTCTTCCATTCCAATTGCCATTATATGCACACCGTCGCAAATGTTCTCTTCTTTGAGCTGTTTTATATGCCGTGCAGCTATGTTCAGCCCTGTATCGAGCGCCTTTTCCTTTCCTGCTGCCTTAAGCTCGTCAATAAGCTCCTGCGGCACCCTTATGCCCGGCACATTGTTGTTTATGAAGTTCGCCATTCCAGCGCTCTTCAGCACAACTATTCCCGCAAGTATCTTTACCGGAAACTTCTTCGCATATTTCATAAAGTCCTTAAACTTATTTATATCATAAATCGCCTGAGTTTGGAAGAACCTTGCTCCTGCCCTAACCTTTTTCTCGAATTTTATGAGCTGCGGCTCGAGGGGGTTCGCCTCAGGGGTAACGACCGCGCCCTGAAAAAAATCTGTAGAACCCTTCAAATCATTGCCTGCCATATCCTTGCCGTTATTTAGAGAGTTAACGACACCGAGAAGCTGCACAGACTCAACATCATAAACAGGCTTTGCCTGCTTATGGTCTCCTGCAAGCACGTGGTCTCCGGTCATGCAAAGGACATTCTTTATATTTAAAATGCTCGCGCCGAGCAGATCTGATTGCAAACCTATCCTGTTTCTATCCCTGCATGTCATTTGAAGTATAGGTTCAACGCCATGTTCAAGACATATTTTGCATACGGCCATCGAGCATATGCGCATGACAGCAGACTGGTTATCCGTAACATTCAGCGCATCAACCTTTCCCTTTAAAAGCTCTATGTGATGTATCATCTCCTTTATGTCGGTTCCCTTTGGAGGACCAACCTCTGCTGTAACAACGAACTTTCCAGAACTTAATATATCCTTAAAGCTCATTTCTTCTTCTCCTCCTTCTTGTCAGGTCTTGTAACGAGCGTTCTCGGCTTTATGCTCGAAGACCAGTCCTTTGCCTCAAGCGCATTGTCGCACAGGTCCTGAAGCCTGTCGAGCTTTTTCATCCTTTCGTAGATCCTCACCCAAGCGCATTTAATGTCTGGGCTTACCTCGCACTTGCCGTCCTTGCAACCTCCGCAGGGGCCGTTTAAGATGCCTTTGGGACATGCAGTGATAGGGCATATGCCGCCTGTTTTGTCCAAAATACATTTCCCGCACAAAGAGCACCTCTCGTCAAAGAATTGGAAACGGGTCATATTGCCGAGGAAGAGGCTGTCATTAGTCGCATATACAGGTTTGTCCTCAAATATTTCTACAGCAGCCTGAGTTCCTGCTCCGCATGACATCACAAGTATGCACTCAGTTTTATCGAGCGCCTCTTTAAATGGTTTCAGCTCTGTCTTTGTGCCGAGGACCTGACAGCCTGTTTTTGCGACAAAACCGCCTTCAACTTCTTTGCCTTCCGCTTTCAATGCCTCTGTAAGGGCATCAATAGCCTCCTGATTGCCTGTGCCGCAGAGGCTTGCGCACTCAGAGCATCCTATAAGAAAAAAACTCTTGTAGTTTTTTATGTTCTCCATCAATTCCTGAAAGTCTCTTTTTTTCGTGATTATCATTTTTCCTCCTACTCTTTAGCGCTTATCTTTAAATAAGATGACATGGCATTGTATTGGAGCGGTTTCAGCAGCTCGAAGTTTCGCCGTGATGGCGAAACCGGGCTGGTGCCTCGGAGACGAACATAGATGTTCGTCGAGAATGAGCGGAAATACTGTGCCATATCATCTTTGATAGTCATTTGTTTTTTTATCATTTGATTCCTGCATGAAGTTTTGCTGACTTAACCGTATTTTTCATGAGCATAGTAATGGTCATAGGCCCGACGCCTCCGGGAACAGGCGTAATAGCGCCTGCTATCTCCTTTGCAGCGTCAAAATCCACATCTCCCTTGAGAATAGGAATAGGCTTTCCTGTCTTTTCGCTTATCTTCTCGCCCACACGGTTTACTCCTACATCGATAACACACGCCCCGGGCTTGATCCATTCAGGTTTTACCAAACCGGGTACGCCTGCCGCCACAACAAGAATATCTGCGCGCTTACAATGTGCCTCGAGATTCTTTGTGCCTGTATGCACAATTGTAACAGTGGCGTTAGCGCCTTTTCCTTTCTGTAGCATAATGTTTGCGATCGGCTTGCCTACTATATTTGAGCGTCCGACCACAACTACCTCTGCCCCTGATGTCTCAAAACCAGAGCGCACGATCAGCTCCTGAATGCCGGCAGGAGTGCAGGGCAGAAACTTTGCCTCATCTCCGCCGATCATAAGACGGCCTACATTGACCGGATGGAATCCGTCCACATCCTTATCCGGATCAATCGCATTGAGTATCTTTTTCTCGTCTATGTGTTTCGGCAGCGGAAGCTGCACGAGTATGCCGTGTATCTTAGGGTCTTTGTTGTACTTGTCAATAAGCTTTAAAAGATCGGACTCTGAGAGATCCTCCGGCTGATCGTCCTGAATAGAATGAAAACCGAGTTCATGCGCTGTCTTCTGCTTGCCTGTAACATAACTAACAGACGCGGGATTTTTGCCCACAAGGATTGTTACCAGTCCCGGGACAACGCCGTTCTTCTCCTTCATCCTGTCAACTTCCTTCTTCAACTCCTCTCTTATCTGTGCTGCGATTTCGGTACCGCTGATGATTTTTGCTGCCATGGGTCCTCCTCTTTTTATTCAGTTTATGAGTTTCTCCACTTTTACGCATTCACACATCTACGCTTTTACTCATTTACGCATTTACTCATTCACTATTTCTTTATAAGTACCAGCATCTCTTCTCTCGTGCTCTGCTTGCTTCTGAATATCCCTCTAACCGCTGAAGTTACTGTCCTTGAGCCCGGCTTTTTTATGCCTCTCATGCTCATACATAAATGCTCTGCGTCTATGACAACCATGCATCCCCTCGGTTTAAGCTTCCCCATAATCATATCTGCAAGCTGTGCAGTAAGCCTTTCCTGAACCTGCGGTCTTTTTGCAAGATGTTCAAGCGCCTTTGCAAGCTCGCTCAATCCTGTTATCCTGCCTGAAGGCACATAGGCGATATGCGCCTTGCCTATAAATGGCAGGAGGTGATGCTCGCATACCGAATAAAAAGGAATATCCTTAAGCAGAACCATCTCGTCATGGACTTCGCCTTCTATCGGCTTAAGCAGGTCTTCTTCAGAGGCATTAATGCCTGAAAATATTTCTTCAAACATCTTAGAGACGCGCATTGGTGTATCCTTAAGACCCGGCCTGTCTGCGTTTTCGCCTATGCCTTCAAGTATAAGCCTGACGCCTTCTTCCACTTTCTTGCTATTTTTAGTCTTTGTAATCTTCTTATCAGCCATGATAGGTTATAATCCTTTTATCAGTTATTATCTTATCCATTTTTATATCATGCAATTCAGAAGGGACCGACTCAACAATCTGTTCTTCATAAGCTAACCCTATAATTTTACTTCTGGTTTCTGACAGTAACTTGTCGTAAAATCCCTTTCCATATCCGAGCCTGCTGCAATGCTCATCAAAAGCGGCTCCGGGGATGATAGCCATATCCATATCATCTATACTCATTGCTCTATCCTCTGAAACAGAAGGCTCTAAGATACCGAAATAGCCCGGCGTAAGCTCTCCCATGTCCTTTATCTCATAGAGCCTAAGCTCCCCACGCTCTTTGTTAACCTTTGGAAGCGCGACAATTTTACCATTCGCAATGCAATATTTTATCAAATCAAATGTGTCAACCTCACTTCGAAAAGAGGCATATAAAAGAATTTTATAAGCTTCAGCAAACTCGTGAAGATTTATCAACCTGTCTCTGATATTAGCGTCCTTTTGTTTTTTTGCCTCAACACTGACCCCGTCCCTGTGGGACAAGACATTTTTTCTGATTGAGTTCTTTGTCATTAACCACTTGTCAGTTGACTAATTCTTCTTCCAGTCTCTTTTTAATCTCCATGACGTCATCAACCAGCCCTGATGCATTCTGAAACGGGGAAACACCGCCTACATCAGCATCCATCACAGATTGATTAAACCTTATTGAGCCTAAAAGCTCCATATCATTTATATGCTCTTTGATGAATGATAAATCACTTTCATTCCTCACTTTGTTGGCTACAACAAACACGCGTTTCACGCCGAGGTCCTTTGCCATTTTCTTAACAGTATTTGCGGTCTGAATGCTCCTCTGCCCCGGCTCTATCACAACTATAAATGCATCCACAGACTCTGCCGTACCTCTTGTGAGATGCTCTATACCGGCCTCCATATCAGCTATCACCACCTCATTGCGCTCAAGAACGAGATGTTTAAGCAATCTCCTGAGAAGCACATTTTCAGGGCAATAACATCCTGTTGCAGCAGCCTTCGATCTCCCTGTTACAAGAAGAGTAATGCCATTGAACTTATATCCTACCTCCTCCGGCAGGTCATCAACCCTCGGATTGAGCTTGAATATTCCACCGACAACTCCCGGCTTTGCTCCTGTTCTATCTTCGATTAACTCTGGCATATCCGCAATCGGCCTTATTGTCTCTATTTCCTTCGTACTGAGACCAAGCGCCTGTGCAAGATTTGCATCAGGGTCGGCATCTACAGCAACCACCCGTCTGCCTTCTGATGCAAAGAGATGGCTCAATACTGCAGAGAGAGTCGTCTTTCCTACCCCGCCCTTGCCTGTGATCGCAATTTTCATAGTTTAAAATTATAACATACCCATTCGCCCATTTACCCATTTACTGTTGTTGTGGTATCATCCTCTATGGAAACCAGAAAAATCATGGGAGATTCAGACCGCTATCTGATGCACACATACAACCGCTTTCCTGTGGTGCTTAAGAAAGGGCGCGGCATAAAGGTATGGGATACAGAAGGGAAAGAATATTATGATTTTGTAGGCGGAATAGCTGTCAACACCCTCGGTCACTGTCATCCCAAAATCGTCATAGCCTTACAAAAACAGGCGCAGAGGCTGCTGCATGTGTCAAATCTGTACCATATCGAACCACAGATAAAACTCGCAAAACTCTTATGTATGAACTCTTTTGCAGACAAGGTCTTTTTCTGCAACTCCGGAGCAGAGGCAAATGAAGCAGCAATAAAACTGGCGAGAAAATATGCAAAGGAACATCACAGCAGCGAGCGGTTTGAAATTATAACTGCGCTGAATTCCTTTCACGGCAGAACGCTTGCCACTGTCACTGCCACAGGACAGGAAAAATTTCAAAAAGGCTTTGAGCCTCTAATGCCGGGCTTTAAATATGTTCCGTTTAATGACATTAATGCGCTTCTTTCATCAATAAACAAAAACACCTGTGCAGTTATGCTTGAGCCAATCCAGGGCGAAGGCGGCGTGATAATCCCATCAGATGATTATCTTAGGGAGGTCAGAAAAATATGCGATGCGCATAATATACTGCTGATACTGGATGAAGTGCAAACAGGAATGGGCAGAACAGGAAAGCTCTTTGCCTATGAACATTACGGAATAACCCCTGACATAATGACCCTTGCCAAAGGGCTTGGAGGAGGCGTGCCTATAGGGGCCATGCTTGCCACAGAAAAGGGTTCCTCTGCATTTCAGCCCGGCAACCATGCATCGACATTTGGAGGCAACCCACTTGTTTGTGCAGGAGCTATAGCTACAATCGAGACAATTTTAGAGGACGGCTTTATCCTTGACCACTGTAATAGAATGGGCAAATATTTAATGCAAAGCCTTGAAGAGCTCAAAAATGATTACCCGAGCCAGATTATAGATATAAGAGGTAAAGGACTTATTGTCGCGATGGAAGTTAATGGTGACGGGATGTCCTTTGTAAAAGCATGTCTCGAAAAAGGAATGCTTATAAACTGTACAGCAGGCAATGTCTTAAGGTTTACTCCGCCGCTTATCGCGGAAGAAAAAGATATTGACCGCCTCATAGATATTCTGGAGGAGGTAATGGCAAGATGAAGCGGGATTTCCTTACTATCTGGGATTTATCAAAAGAAGAAATAGAGGCTCTCCTTAAAAGGACTCAGGAATTAAAATCAGGTGTTGATGCAAACAAGTGCCCTCTTATCGGCAAAAGCATCGGCATGTTCTTTGAAAAACCATCTACAAGAACAAGGGTCTCATTTGAGGCAGGGATATATCAATTGGGAGCACAATCCATCTACCTCAATCCCAATGAACTGCAGTTGGGCAGGGGCGAGACAATCGCTGACACTGCAAGGGTCTTGTCGCGCTATTTAAGCGGTATAGTCTTAAGGACATATTCCCATTCAACCATTGAAGAATTCGCATCTCATGCAACAGTGCCTGTAATAAACGGGCTGTCTGACCTGCACCATCCTTGTCAGGCATTGGCAGACATTATGACCATCTTTGAGAAGAAGGGCAGATTGAAAGGTGTCCGTCTTGCATACATAGGCGATGGGAACAATGTGGCAAACTCATTAATTGAGGCTTCAGCAAAGACAGGCATAGAACTCATTATCGCATGCCCTGAAGGCTATGAACCAAACCCTGACATCCTTGACAGGGCACGAAGTTTTATAAATAAGGAGGCTGAGGGAGACATAATCATCCTCAGAAATCCCAAAGAAGCTGCTGGCAGAGCAGATGTAATCTACACAGATGTGTGGGTGAGCATGGGACAGGAGCATGAAGCTGAGAAGAAAAAATCAAAGTTTAAAAACTATCAGGTCAATAAAGAATTACTCCAGTGCGCCAAAAAAGATGTCATAGTCCTTCACTGTCTTCCTGCGCATAGAGGCGAAGAAATAACAGACGAGATAATGGACAGCCCTAACAGCGCAGTCCTTGATCAGGCTGAAAACAGGCTCCATACAGAAAAAGCATTGTTAGAATTTTTGATCAGGTAAAATTCAAAACTTGAGTTACGGCCTTATATTTTATCTGTTTGGCAGTTCTATTAAGAATGTAGCGCCTTGCCCTTCGATGCTCTTTACTTTTATATCCCCGCCATGCGCCATGGCTATATTGTGGCATATACTAAGACCAAGCCCTGTGCCTTTTTTAAAACCTTTTGTGGTAAAGAATGGGTCATATATTCTGTTTATTATATTTACGGGAATACCCGGACCATTGTCTGAAACCTCTATAAAAAACCTGTCCCTTTCCCTGTAAGCCCTCAGGGTTATCTTGTCTCCCTTCCCGCTCTCCTCAATGGCCTGAATTGAGTTTGTGATGAGGTTTAAAAGCATCCGTTCCATCTGAAACTTATCCATTGAAACTATACAGTTCTCTATATCTGCAGCAAGATTTATTTTGCCGGATTCCAACGATTCTGAAACGAGTTCCACAATGTTGTCCATTATCTGTCTGACGTTCACAGGCTCTATTCTCAGATTGGGAATCCCTGTAAAAACGAGAAGGTCTTTCACAACATTAGCCATCCTCATCCCTGCTTTGTTAATCTTCTCAACCATATCACGTATCCTGTCTCCTGCGTTCTCATGCAACAAAAGCTCACTATATCCATTCACAGCCGTAAGCGGGTTATTCAATTCATGGGCTACGCCGGCTATTACTTTGCCAAGGGCTGCTAATTTTTCTGACTGCAGAACCCTCATCTCCATCTCTTTTTCAAAGGTCACATCTCTTATAACCAGCACACATCCCTCGCCTCCGCTGCTCTGCCTCACAGGAAATGACCTCATAACAAAGACTTCCCTGCCAGAGGAGATCTCTTTGCTAACCCCCTGCTTACATATAGGCTGGCAAGCAGATACAAACACATCTTCAAGGACATTTGAAATCATCCCGCCAATTCCTTCCCCATACCTTTTTTTAGCAGCCTCGTTCATCATAGAAATCCTGCAATCATCCCCTGCAATAAAAACCATGTCCTGAATAGAATCAAATGTCTTCTGCCATTGCTTTGCCCAGTCACTAAGGACCCTTTCTCTTTCTTTAATGCCAGCTTCAAGCCTTGAGATGCGGCCAAAAGAATTCACGGAAAAGCCAACGAAAAGGAAAAGGCCTGTAAGGCCTGAAAAGATAGCAGTAAGCTTAATATCAAAAATTCCGCTCTTTACATTGGCAAGCCTCTTGTCCACCAAAGATTTAGCCTTTGAATATGCTATATCTACGGATGGTATAATTCCTTCGACAGTGAACAATATCTTTTGTTTTCTGAAAGAAGACTCCTTCATCACATTATCTTCTGTCAACGAACTTATCTTTTTTTCAAGTTCATTTATATAGTTCCTTACTCTCTCCTCATGATGGCATTCACTGCATTTATTTACAATTGCCTGTGCCTTTGTCTTAAGCTCATTAACTGCGTGTTTTGAGAATATTTCACTAAGGGCACTATGCTTCAATTCATAGATCACATCCCTTAATTCAGACCTCTTGATAAGGCTTCTTTGCGCCTCGGCGAGCAAATTAAAATCTTTTTCGATCAAAAATAGCCTTGAGCCGATAAAAATTATGCCTGCTATGGTAATAACCAGATAGAAAATAAATACCGTAAAGAATAACCGCCTCATTGACCCTGCCCCCGCTGAATGCCTATAAACTATAATTTTATATTCTCTAAAGTTATAATTTTAGTTTGATTTCAATGGCTTATACATGATATTTTTATATTCGGATTATAATAAAAAAACTATAGTTCTCGCAATAGTGAATATCAATTCATAAATGTAAAAGAGGAGATCATGGACTACAAAACAAGAATAAAAATACTTAAGGGTAGCCGTTCAACAAAAGAATTCTCCAGCCTTCTTGGCATACCCATGACTACCCTCCATACATACCTGAATGGCAGAGAACCCTCTGTTAATTTCATAAAAAGAGTTCATGATAAATTAAATGTGCGTGTGGAGTGGCTGATTACAGGCAGAGGGCCGATTTATGAAACCGATGTGTTTCATGAGGATTGCACATTTGATAAAATAGTGAACTTCCTTGAGATATACTGGCCGAAGTGGAGCCAGAAAGAGCACTGCTGGTTCGAATTGCAGTTCAGGAAGAATTTCCCCGAGTTTGAATTCTGGCTTATAAACGGACACGCCCCGCGTTAATCCATAACGTTTAGCCTCCATATTTAAAACACGGTTTCCTTGACTTCAACCATTTTTGTTTTATAAAATATTTATTTCTGATTTCTTCCTTAATATACGGAGGACTAATGCTTATTGCCATCGGCTCTGATCATGCCGGACTTGAAATGAAGACAGAAATTATCTCTCTTTTGAAACAACTTGGTCATGAGTATATTGATTACGGCACAGACTCACCACAATCTGTTGATTATCCTGACTTTGGAGAAAAGGTAGCAGATGCGGTTTCTACAGCAAATGCAGACAGAGGCATCCTTATATGCGGCACCGGCATAGGAATGTCAATTGTGGCGAATAAATTCCCAAATATCCGCGCCTCGCTTTGCAATGAGCTTTTTTCTGCAAAGATGAGCCGCCTTCATAACGACGCAAATATCCTTGTCCTCGGCGGAAGAATTGTGGGCAAAGACCTCGCAAAAGAGATAGTGTGCACATGGATGACAACTCCTTTTGAAAAAGGGAGACACTTAAAAAGATTGGAGAAAATATCACTCATCGAGGAGAAGAAAACAAAAAAATCATGAATCTTGAACACCTTAAAATAACAGACCCGGAGACTTACGAAGCCATACTAAAAGAGACACAAAGAGAACAGGACAAAATCCTTTTAATAGCATCAGAAAACTATGCGAGCCGTGCAGTGCTTGAGGCGCAGGGCTCTGTATTCACTAACAAATACGCAGAAGGCTATCCGGACAAGCGGTATTACGGAGGCTGTGAATATGCGGATTTGATTGAAAATCTTGCCATAGAAAGAGCAAAGGCAATATTTGGCGCAGAACACGTGAATGTTCAGCCCCATTCAGGCAGTCAGGCAAACATGGCTGTTTATTTCTCCTTCTTAGAGCCGGGAGATACCATACTCGGCATGAATCTGGCTCATGGAGGGCATCTTTCACACGGCGCATCAGTTAATTTTACAGGAATGCTTTACAAGACGGTCTCTTATGGGGTAAATAAAGACACAGGATATATAGACATGGAAGAGGTGAAAAGCCTCGCCACAAAACATAAGCCTAGGATGATAATAGCTGGCGCAAGCGCCTATTCCCGCATCCTTGACTTTAAGGCATTTTCTGAAATAGCAAAGGAAACAAGCGCTTATCTCCTTGCTGACATAGCTCACATTGCCGGCTTGATCGCAGCAGGCGAACATCCCTCCCCAATCCCACATGCTGATTTCGTAACCTCCACAACACATAAAACCTTAAGAGGACCGAGAGGCGGCATGATCATGTGCAAAGCAGAATACTCAAAGGCCATTGATAAAATGATCTTCCCGGGTATACAGGGAGGCCCCCTTGTTCATGTAATTGCAGCAAAGGCAGTAGCATTCAAAGAAGCGCTCACCAAAGAGTTTAGAGAATACCAGAAAAAGGTAAAAACAAATGCCAAAAGACTTGCAGAGGGACTCATAAGCCGCGGCTTTAAGATAATATCAGGCGGAACAGACAACCATCTTATGCTCGTTGATTTGAGTAATATGAGCGCCACAGGGAAAGAGGCTGAAGAGGCACTGGACGTGGCGGGCATAACAGTGAATAAAAATTCGATTCCGTATGACATTAGACCGCCTGCAATAACAAGCGGAATAAGACTCGGCACCCCGTCTGTAACAACGAGGGGTATGACAGAAAATGATATGGACGAAATAGCCGACATTATATCAACTGTTGTTAAAAACGTTCACAACCCGTCCGTAATAGGCAATGTAATTAGTGATGTAAAAACAAGAGTAAAAAACCTCTGTAACAAGCATACTATTTATTAAGGAGGATTAAGGTTACGGCATCTCAACCTTAACCTGTTTCAAAATGAAATGCCCTTTTTGTGGAAGCATAGAAGATAAAGTAATAGACTCAAGAGCCGGCAAGGAAAAGGATGTAATCAGACGAAGAAGGGTATGTCTTAAATGCAATCAAAGGTTTACTTCCTATGAGCGGGTCGAGGACCCGTTCCCTATGGTAATAAAAAAAGACGGCAGACGCGAACTCTTTGACAGGCATAAAATCCTGACAGGCCTTAAAAAAGCATGCGAAAAAAGACCAATTCCGATTGCGAGACTGGAAGAAGTAGAGAATGAGATTGAAAAAAAATTAATAGGGCTTGGCATTAAAGAGGTACAGAGTTCATGGATAGGGGAAGAAATCATGTCATCACTCAAAGAACTGGACAAGGTCGCATATGTAAGGTTTGCTTCTGTATATAGACAGTTTAAAGACATAAATGATCTAATGGATGAGGTAAAAGGGCTTTTTGAAAAAAGGAATAAGTGAATAAAGTCAGGCTGACATGCCTCAAAGCCTTTTAGAAATGGAAAAAATCTTTAATATTTTTTTATACTATTTGCTGTTTACTGATAACTGTTCACTGTGATTTTTTGGGGAGTCGTCCAACGGCAGGACGGCAGACTCTGGATCTGCTTATAGGGGTTCGAATCCTCTCTCCCCAGCCAATGTGCTCCCATCGTCTAGAGGCCTAGGACGTGGCCCTCTCAAGGCTAAAACACGGGTTCGAATCCCGTTGGGAGCGTATAAAATAAGGTTATGGACAAATTCACAATACAACAGATAGGTCCCTCAAAGGTCATACAGTTATTCTTCCCTGTCTCTAATTTTCAGGCTGTTGTTGTGGTGGATAACACTGCACTCGGCCCATCCATCGGAGGGGTGAGGGTTTCTCTGAATGTCACAGTGGAAGAAGTGAAAAGACTCGCCCGCACAATGACGATGAAAAACTCAATTGCAGGGCTTCCCCACGGCGGGGGAAAGGCAGGGATTATTGCTGACCCGAGAGGCCCTGAAAAAGAGCATTACTTCAGGATTTTTGCGCAGGCAATAAAAGACCTGCACGAATACATCCCCGGTCCTGACATGGGCAGTAATGAGGAATGCATGGCATGGGTATATGACGAAATAGGAAGGGCCACAGCACTGCCAGAAGAGATTGGGGGGCTTCCTCTGGACAAGCTCGGCGCAACAGGTTTTGGCTTAGCCGAATGTGCAGAGATCGCATGCCCCTATACAAATATTGAATTAAAAGGAGCAACTGTTGCCATTCAGGGATTTGGGAGTGTCGGGAAGGCTGCTGCAAGGTTTCTTTCAGAAAAAGGTGCAATAGTAGTGGCAGCAAGTGATACAAAGGGAAGCATATGCAATCCCAATGGCCTTGATGTCAAGGACTTGATAGAAGCAAAGGAAAATGCAGGGAGTGTGGTAAACTATAAAAAGGGCACTGTCAAACAGTGCGAAGAACTTTTTTCAACGCCATGTGATATCCTTATACCTGCCGCAACGCCAGATGTAATAAATACAGACAATGCAAATAATGTAAAAGCAAGAATTATACTTCAGGGCGCAAACATCCCAGCCACCTTAGAGGCAGAAGAGATTCTACACAAAAAGAAAATCCTCTCTGTGCCTGACTTTATTGCCAATGCAGGCGGAGTTATAATGGCTGCGATGGAATATGCGAAGAAACCGGAAAAAGATGCATTTGATGCCATATCTGAACGCATAAAAAGAAACACAAAACTGATACTCGAAAAAACTTTCAAGGAGAACATTCTGCCCCGTCAGGCAGCAGAATCCATTGCAAAGGAGCGCGTATTAAAGGCAATGGCATACAAAAGGGTTTTGTAGTTATCTTACACTTCGATATCTTTCGAATGTCTCATAATCCATATAGTCCCGAATTCCCTGTCCTGATATGCCCTTACAAGGCCGAGTTTCAGAATCTCAAGCAGCGCAAGAAAAGTAACTATTATCTGAATCCTTGTCCTGTCTTCTTCAAATAAGACATCAAATCTCATTGTATGCTCGCTTTCCATCTTATCCAGAATCATAGCAATTTTGTCCTTTACAGTCAGCGTCTCCCTTGTGATTTTTATGGTAGCGAGAGGAGCTTTGCTGAGGATTTTTTTTAAAGCGCCCATGAGGTCAAAGAGGTTCACATCAAAAAGATAAGGTTCACTCGCTGCGATTTCAGCTTCATCTATATTCATGGGAGGTCTTGAAAATACATTTACCCATACTTCTTCCCTCTCTCTCAAAACAGATGATGCCTCTTTGTATGCCTGATGCTCAAGAAGCCTCTGGACAAGCCCTGCCCTTGGATCTTCCTGCTCGCCGATCTCTATGGTTTCATCCGGGGGTAATAACATACGGGACTTTATATAGATAAGCGTGGCTGCCATGACAAGAAATTCTGACGCTATCTCAAGATTGAACTCTTTCATCATCTCAATGTATTCGAGATACTGGTGTGTGATGAGAGAAATAGGTATGTCGTAAATATCCACCTTGTTTTCTTTGATTAGATGCAGCAGAAGATCAAGGGGACCTTCAAAGGCAGGAACTTTTATGCTGTATAACTGGTCATTAGTCATTTAACTGCTTTACGGTATGACCTTATTCAGAGGATATTCGACAATGCCTGATGCGCCAATGCCCTTAAGTTTTGGTATAATATCCCGCACCATCTTTTCATCAATAATAACTTCAATAGCATACCAGCCTTTATCAGTAAGTGGAGAGATTGTAGGAGAGTGCATAGCAGAAAGAAGGCTTAGGACCTTTTTAAATGACTTTTCTGGGACATTCATCTTAAGGCCAACCTTTTCCTCTGCTGCAAGGGCGCCTTTTAAGAGCATTGCTATATTTTCCATTTTTTGTCTCTTCCATTTATCCTGCCATGCCTTTTTATTGGCTATAAACCTGGTCGTAGATTCAATAATTGTATCAATGACCCTCAGATTATTTGCCCTTAAAGACGTGCCTGTCTCTGTAAGCTCAACAATGGCATCTGCAAGATAAGGAGGCTTTACCTCTGTCGCGCCCCATGAAAAATCTACCTCAGCCTTTACCCCTTTGGACTTTAAATATCTCTTTGTAAAACCCACGAGCTCAGTGGCGATTCTTCTGCCTGCAAGGTCTTTAACACTCTTTATCTTTGAATCCGCAGGAACCGCAATAACCCATCTGACAGGGCTGAATCCTCCCTTGCCGTAAATCAGTTCTGCAACTTCAATAACATCAGCATTTTGCTCAAGTATCCAATCCCTGCCTGTGAGCCCGCAATCGAGGTGGCCGTCTTCTACATACCTTGCCGTTTCCTGAGCCCTTATGAGCATAGATTCAATCTCAGCATCGTCAAATACAGGATAATACGAACGGCTTGATATGCTTATGTGATAACCTGCTTTTCTGAAGAGTCTCAATGTAGATTCCTGAAGACTCCCTTTTGGAAGCCCAAGCTTAAGTCTTCTGTTGTTCATGCCCTTCGCCCTTTCCTAACCGTTTATACATCTATTTTATTTTCCGAAAATTGTTCTTCCAATTTTAACAGTCTCGTTAAATTGTCCATACTGTTAAACCTTTTACCGTTGCCGTAAACATTAAACTCAATACCGATAGTATATTTATAACTCCTGTTCAAGCTTCGGGAGACCCAACTTACACGTCCTTTCAATGTCAATGGGTCGTCGTCAGGAACTACAGAAACTTCCAGAACAACCTTTGTAGCAAACGGGATACGGCAGTCTGTCAAAAAACAGAGACCGCCCCTGCTGATGTCAAGCACTGGGCCCCCCGCAAAGATACTTGCTCTTAAAAAACAACAAGCCTTTTTTACTGCAAGTAACAGTCGCTCCTGGAATTGCAAACCTGTTACACTCCCTTTTCTCCATCACTCTTCCCTTTGCAGATCGCCTGTCATTGTCGTTTAAAACAGAAGATACTCTGTCACAATGATTTTAAATTATAGCATAGGGCTCAATACAAATGCCTCATGAAACTGCACAAAACAAAAAAATTGCCCCGCCTTTATGACGGGGCAATAAAACATTCATATCTATTGAATTGAGCTAAGTGTTATGCCGTAACCCTCGCAGGCTCCCTGAGCCACAGAAGCCTTGAGCCGTTTATCACAGATGCATTGATGGATTCTATCATCTCATCGGCCTTTACATCGAATCCCTCTTTGCGCTCAAAGGGGCTGAAGGACACCTTTGGCTTCACCTTTGTTAGCTTCTTAACTTCGCTCTCCTTAACTTCTTTCATGTCTTTACCCATTGCCTTTGCGATGCCTGCAAATATCTCCCTGTGCATTTTTGAATCCCCTGCTGGTTCAACTGCCTTGCAAACATGCCTTAATCTGCCGAGATAGTCAACTATCGTTCCATCCGCTTCAAGATAAGCTGCTGAAGGGAGCACCACATCCGCCTGTTTTGCCAGCTCAGTCATATGCGAATTCTGAACTACAAGAAAGTCTGAATGAGGCCTCTTGTTTAATGGAACCTCGCCTATAGCATAGAGGAGATCCATCCCTCCTGATGTCATTTCTTTATATGATTTGCCTTCTGTTATAAGTCCCATCATCACAACGCCCTTTGCATTGCTTTCCACAGGGACTGATACCACAGCGCCTTTTAAAAGTGCAATATTAGCTGCAGCAGGATACATTGCAGGTGATGAGAGGATCACGGGATTTTTTGCGTCCATCATGAGTGACGCAGCCTTTTCAACAGCCTCTGAGACGGATGCGCCTGACACCGCTGATGCGAGCTTCTTATCTGCTGAAAGCCCTTTGTCCATTAACGCCTTTGCCAGTGACCTGAGAGCCTCTGCCTCGTTTTCGATAAGATTCACTGCTGCTATGGATGCAATCTTCGGCTCTGATGAATTTATTACAACAAGCTTTGCTCCTGCATTGACCCTTCTCCTGACAACTGCATCTATTGCAGGCAACACCCTTTCCCACTGGCTCGGATTCAGATCAACGAGCACAAAAACATCTGCTGTCTCCAAGTCTGCGCTGCCTGAGATCAATGTATCAGCATCACCATAAAGGCTTGCGGTAGAATCCACATTTTTTGTTTTCACCACATCAGAAGCTAACTTCTTTAATGTAAGAGCATCCTCGTTGAGAACTCCGGCTGTTGATATGAAGCCTGCATCTTTGCCTGCCTGTTTAAGAGCATTTGCGACTATGCCGAGGGCATCATCCCATGTGGTTTCCTTTAATTCTCCATTGATGCGCTTCATGGGCGATGTAACCCTTGTATCAACTTCTATGCAGTCATATCCAAATCTGCCATAAGCGCATATGTATCTTTCAGTAGAACCGCTTGCAGCGCCTGCGTTTATTTTCATTATTCTGCCGTCCTTTGTGCTTACCTTAATGTCACAGCCATTGCCACAAAGCAAACATACTGATTTCACGCTGTCATAATCCCATTCCCTTCCCTTTTTCCATCTATCTGCTTCAAGAAGAGCGTTGACAGGACATACATCAACACAACTGCCGCAGAATGTACAGCCCGATTCCTGAAGAGGCAGATCATTAGCTGTTGAAACCTTTGAACCAACGCCCCTGCCCATAAACTCAAGGACATTCGTGCCCTGGTCCTTACAGACCCTAATGCACCTTCCGCAAAGTATGCAATAATCAGGATCCCTCTTAATAAAGGGATTTGCCTCGTCAACAGCAAAGCCGAATTTCTTCCTCGTAAAAGAGGATTCCTTAATCTCAAATTCATATGCATAATTCTGGAGATTACATACCCCTGCCTTTGTGCATGTCATACAATCAAGGGGATGCATGGAGAGAATAAGGTCTATGACAAATTTCCTGACTTCCTCTATTTTTTCTGTTTTGGTTGTAACAGCCATGCCTTCTTTTACTCTTGTGGTGCAGCCTATCATTGGCGCCTTCATGCCCTCTATCTCCACAAGACACATCCTGCATGCTCCAATACCCTTCATACCTTTCAGATAACATAGGTTTGGTATATGTATGCCTGCTGATTCTGCTGCGTCTATCAGGTTTGTGCCTTCAGCAACCTGAACCTTTTTGCCATCTATTGTGAGATTCACCATATTTGCCTCCCTATAAAATTTATGATTTCAGATTTATGATTTCAGATTTAAATCAGCAATCTGCAATCACAAATCATAAATTACTATACTCCAACCGGCTCCCTACCCTTTACACCAACAACAATAATAGCGTCTGTGGGGCAGACTGACACGCAGTCTCCACACTTTGCGCATCTCATCTGCCTTATTTCAAACGGGCGATAACCGCTCTGGTACAGCTTTTTCTTCTCTCCTATAATAGCGTTGTATTTGCAAACATCCTGGCAAAGCCCGCACATTATGCACTTCTCTGGAATAATCCTGTATTCGATAAATGCCTTGCACTCCGTATCCGGACATCTGCCCTCAACATGCTCCCTGTAAACATCCGTCCCCATCCATTCAAGAATGAATTTCGCTGTATTTTTGCCCTTCATACACATGGAGCCTTCGAGCATGTCATCTACAATCCTTCTAAGCGCCGCCAAATCCGTCTCTGTGCCCTTTCCTTCAACGATATTGTGGAGTCTTATCTCTGCCTCGTATGCCCCCATCATACACGGGAAACACCTTGCACACATAGGACCCGCGAGGAATTCTCTGATATAATAAAGGGCCTTATTTACCGGACACTTTATATTTTCTTCAGCCTCTTTTTTTATATCCTCAACCTTTTTCTCTTTCTGCTCTGTCATTTCTGTCACCCCTAAACCTTAGCCTCAGCCTTAGCCTGTTTTTCAACCTTCACTGCACCAATAGGGCATGCAAAATAACACGCCTTGCATTTGGTGCAATAATCCTGGTCTATAAAGAATGACCTTGACGTCTCTTTTACTGCATCAAAGGCACATGCCTCCTTACAAAGTCCACAAAGGAAACACTCATCATGCTCTATCCTGAAGACACCCAGACCGCTGCAGACCTTTGCCCGGCAGTATTTGTCGTATATATGCTCCTCATATTCCTCTCTAAAATACTTTATGGTAGAAAGTACAGGATTGGGCGCTCCCTGCCCGAGACCGCACAGAGAACCTTCCTGAATCAGCCTGCCCAGTTCTTCAAGCCTCTCTATATCCCCAGGCTCACCCTTGCCAGATGTTATCTTTTCCAGCATCTGAAGCATCTGATACGTGCCAACCCTGCACGGAGGACATTTGCCGCAAGACTCCGACTGTGTGAAGGATAAGAAATATTTCGACACATCCACCATACATGTGTCTTCGTCCATTACAACCATTCCACCTGAGCCCATCATTGAGCCGACTTTAACAAGGGAATCAAAGTCAACCGGCAGATCAAGATATTCTGCAGTAAGGCATCCGCCTGAAGGGCCTCCTGTCTGCACTGCCTTAAACTTCTTATCTTCCATGATGCCGCCGCCTATATCAAAAATTATCTCCCTCAATGTAGTCCCCATCGGAACTTCAACAAGACCTGTGTTTTTGACCTTTCCTGTTAAGGCGAAGACTTTTGTTCCAGGCGAGTTTTCAGTGCCTATGGACTTAAACCAGTCTGCTCCATTTTCGATTATAGGAGGCACACACGCATAGGTTTCAATATTATTTAAATTACTGGGGTAACCGAATACTCCACCGCCTGTCTCCGAAAGCCTCGGCGGACGCGGTCTTGGAAATCCACGCTCTCCCTCTATTGATGCAACAAGGGCAGTTGACTCTCCGCATACAAATGCTCCAGCACCTTCCCTCACATCAAGGAAGAAGCTGAAGTTTGTTCCGACTATATTTCTGCCTAAAAGACCAAGTTCCTCAGCCTGTTTTATTGCGTGTTTAAGATTTTTAACTGCAAGAGGATACTCATGTCTCACATATATAAATCCATATTTAGCTCCAATAGCGTAAGCACACAAAAGCATTCCCTCAAACAAGCTGTGTGGATCTCCCTCCATTATTGACCTGTCCATAAATGCCCCTGGATCGCCTTCATCTCCATTGGCTATTACAAACTTAACGGGATTTTTGTCGCTCTTTGTATGCTTCCACTTCTTTCCTGCAGGGAATCCTGCTCCTCCTCTTCCCCTTAGATTTGCCCTGTCAACTTCATTCAGGACATCCTCAGGGGTCATGGTGAAAAGCGCTTTTTCCAGCGCCTTATAGCCGCCCACTGCAATGTAGTGATATATATTTGTCGGATCTATTTTGTCATTATTCCGCAGGGCAATTCTCAACTGTTTTTTATAAAAGGGCAGATCAACCACATCTGGAATAGGCTCACTCAGAATGTCTTTTCTATAAATAGCCTGTCTGAATGGCATCCCGCCTACGAATGTATAGCCAATAAGGGACGAGGCCTGTTCAGGCTTTACCTTCTGGTAAAAGATATCCGCTGGCTCGACCTTCATAACAGGGCCATTCTGGCACATACCCTGACATCCTGTCCTTACAACATCTATATCCATCCCCCTTTTCTTAGCATCTTCCTCAATGGCATTTATGACCTTCGCAGATCCCGAGGCTGTGCATGCAGTGCCGCAGCATGCCCTCACCCTCGGCTCATCAGGTCTAAACATATCTGATGCAAGCCTTTCCCTCAATTTCTTTAAATCATCTATGCTGTTTAGCCTTTCCATTTTTCACTCCTTCAATTTCCCGTATCCTCAACCTTGACATTATTTATAATCTCATTCACCTTTTTAGGTCCTACATCACCAACAACCTCTTCATTCACTGTTACAACAGGCGCAAGTCCACAGCATCCAACGCAGCCAACTATTTCAAGGGTCATGGACAAATCCTCTGTTGTTTCTCCTTCTCTCACACCGAACTCTTCTTCGAGCTTGTGTAGCACCTTTGATGCGCCCCTCACATGGCAAGCTGTACCCATGCAAACGCATACGACATTCTTGCCCCTCGGCTTGAAATAGAAGTGTTTGTAAAAAGAGGCAGTACTGTAAACATCCGAAAGAGGAATGTCTAATTTTTGGGAAAGCTCATACAGTTTTTCTTCAGGCAGATAATTATACTCCTTCTGTATCTTCTGAAATGCATGTATAAGCAAGCCCCTCTTCTTCTGGGTATCTGTAAGAACCTCTCCTGTTTCTCCGTAATGTTCATCAACATTTATCTCTTCTATCTTCATCTAACCTCCAAAAATATAGTTAACGAGTTACGGAGTTATGGAGTTGTAGGTTTTTATTTATAAACTCCCTAACTCTCAACTCTTAACTCCTCAACTTACAACCCAATATGCGGCTTTGCAGCCTTTTCTATCTCGCGGCGCGCAGCCATGTCCATAAGCACGCGTTCCGCTCCAAATTTGCCGGGCTCATATTTCTTGAGCTTCAAGGCTGCCCTCGCCTTATCAATATATTCAAGCGCAAGCGCAAGCATCTTTTCAGGGTCAGGTTCAAAATGGAATGGACCTTTGAATCTCTCATTCCATACCTCTGTCATTATCCTTGTTACTTCCTGACTCGCTTCGACAGGGGACTCTCCGCCGAATATTATCGGCACTCCCGATGCCGAAAAATAAGCTCCGATTGCAATCGCCTTCTCAGACATCCATTCAGGAGCTATGCCGACTCCGGGCATTCCGCCTATTTCATCAGAAAGACCGCCCTCTTCCGCCATTGCGCTCAATATGGTCAGAATCCTCGAATTATCAACGCATGCGCCAAGATGCAGTATCGGAGGTATTCCTATCGCCTCGCAGACCTCTCTCAAGCCCGGGCCTGCGTTTTCCAATGCCATCTCAGGAGTGAGATATCCTGCCGTACCACACGCGGCAGAGCCGCAGCCGGTCGAAACAATCAACACATCATTTTTAATTAGTTCTGTTGCAAGATATTTGTGGATACCGGTGGACTGCACCCTCGGATTATCACACCCTGCAAGTCCGACAACCCCTCTTATCCTGCCTGCCATAATAGCATCATTAAGAGGTCTAAATGAGCCTCTCCATCTGCCACCCTGCATGTATTCGATGTATTCGTGGGAGAAGCCTCCGATTACAGGGAATTTGTCCGTAATGTGGCTGCCTTCCTTTTTTCTGTTGGGGAAATTATCACAGGCAAGCTTAATTATTTCCCTCGCTATTTCCCTTGCCCTGTGGTCATCATACTCTATATGCATCGCGCCGGGCATCTTTGCCTTTTCCGATGTCGTTATAACCTTTGTGTGAAATTTCTTTGAAAGCTCCGCAATAGCCGGCATTATACATTGATAATCCACTGTCATGACATCCACAAGACCTGTCATTATCCCGAGTTCCTGATTGGTAAAACCTCCGGCAGTCGGTATCCCATGTCTCATGAGGACTTCGTTTGCGGTACAGCACATTCCGCCTAAGTTTATGCCCTTTGCGCCTTTTGATTGCGCATAAGCTATCATCTCAGGCTCTCCAGCTACATCAACTATCATTTCAGCAAGAGCCGGCTCATGTCCGTGGACAACAAGATTAACCTCATCATCTTTGAATATGCCGAAGCTCGCCTCTGCTTTTACTGGAACTGGAGTTCCGAAGAGAATATCAGTGATGTCTGTTGCTATCATGCATCCGCCCCAGCCATCAGCAAGGGCTGTCCTTAATCCATGTGTTAAGAGATGATCAGGTTCATGGTCAACTCCAACAGATGTCCTGTGCATTGCTTCACAGATCTCCCTGTCAATGCCGCGAGGCGCAACGCCCCATTTCTTCCACCTTTCCTGTGTTTTCTTTGGAGCCCTCTTGAGGTAAGTTATTTCTCCCTTCTGCCTTCCAAAGTCCTCTATGAATTTTAATGCAACATCCTTTGCCACATCATCTACAGGTCTTCCCTCAAACTCAATATCGAGTATTCCTGCCACTCTGTAAAGCTTTCTCACATCAGTTATTTTAAAGTCTTTTGCTTCGCCGGTTGCAGCCGCAAGAAGTGTAAATGCCATATCCCTTGCATGGTCACTATGAGCTGCCGTGCCTGCAGCTATCATCCTCACAAAATTCCTTGCCGCAACTGTCGGGAGCGTCGCTCCGCATACGCCGCGAGCCTCTTCCTCCGCGTTCTTACCCACAAGCCTGCACGGACCCATGTGGCATACCTTGCAGCATGCGCCCGATAAGCCGATGGGACAGGGCTTAAGTTTTTCCGCTCTTTCAAAACAGGTCTCTATTTTATGAGCTTCGCCCCATTCCACTATCTTCTCTGATGCTACATCAGCAGTCTTTATATGCTTGTCCATTTTTAACCTCCGGCCCCAGTTTGATTAAAACATCGGATCCATTTCGAGCGCGGGATGCCCCACGCTTGAAAGGTATTCTAAAAGCTTCTCTGAATCTTCGCAGATGGTCTCATCCGCTATCTTATCAAGGAGGTCCGGAACTCCTGCCTCCTCTGCCATTTTCTTGAAATCTTCGGCTATTCTTTCTTTGAGCCCCTTGGGCATCCAGACTATCCTCTTTATGCCTCCGTCTCCTGAAAGGAACTTTTTACTCGTTATAAAATTCACTCCTATTCCCATAAATCCTGGGGTCTGAGCGCCTCCGCCGACCGTTCCGGCTAAGGTCGAGAACTTCATGCCTATCGGGGTCATCATAGTAGCGCCCCTGTTGACTATCATGACGCCGTTAGCCTCCGGGATGATCGCTACTATGCACTCGAAGCATCCGCATGAGGTCATGGGATTTTCCATGATCGTATAAAGGTTAAGGCTCTCTACAGCGCCGCCTGACGCCTTTTTGAGATAATCGTCAACTCCGGTATATCTCCCGAAGCGCGAATCCAAAAGCTCTCCCTTTGTAACGGGCTGGTTCCCGCCTGTGGGGTCTATCTCATACGCGGCCTTTCCGTCGAGCCAGTTATATGCGCCGCATAGTCCGAGCCTTTCGGGAGTTATTATGCAGACATGAGCAGGCGCGAACGACTGGCAGAGGAGACATGAGTAGAATGTGTCTACCGCGTCGTCCGTAAGAGCGCCGAGACGATGGTCTCTCTCTTTATACGCGGCCCTCGCTTCGTCTCTCAGCCTTATAACGTCCGCCTCATCCGTATATAAGGTTACCTGAACCTTGTCAACAATGGATTTGAAGCGGTGCTTCACCATGGTAGCCTGTATGATTCCAAGATGTTCGAGGGTTACGCCAGAGCCCTGCGCGGCCTTGCTTATCCTTACCCAGTTAACGTCGCGCTGTCCCATATGCCAAAGGCCCTGCGCCTCGTTTATATTATGATGTATCTTTCTCTCTACAATGGACTCGAAGTCCTTTTGCATCTTTCTTCCGGCCACATCTATCACTATAGCGAGCGGCATCTGTCCGCCCTGCTCGTATCTTTCTTTGAGGTTGCTGCCGACAACGGTAATCTTTCCGTCTTCGACCTCTTCCATTTCCCTCATCCTTGCCCACTCGAACGCAGGAGTCCTCTGTCCGCCGAATTCGATAAACATATCTTCTTTCCTTATTCTTTCGCCTTCAAACGCAGGGCCATAAGCAACAGGGATTGGAGGTTTCTCGACGACAATCTTGAGGCCTCTTACCTCAATAGCCCTCTGGACAATCTTTGAATGGTCAAATTCTTTATCAACTTCTTCATATATACATACGCCGGTCGGGTGAATGACAGGCACATCCGTATCGCACAGCGCCGGGAAGCCCATGTTTATAGCTCCTGCGCCTGTTGACCACTTGATGTCGTCGAGCGGGCCGAGCGCGAGCGCGAAGGCAAAGACCCTGTCCTTCTGATATTTCAAATGCTCTTTGAACGCTCCAGCCTTTTTGCCGCCGAATATCAAAGATGCCCTGATCGCCCAATCGAGAGCGTAAAGTGTATGCTCTGTGTCAGGGCCAAGGGGAACTATTCTCGTATCCCATCCGAGCTCTATGCCCTTTCTTTGGAGCTGTCTGGTAACGCTGTCTCCATTGGACTGTCCTGAAAGGAATGTGAGGATATTTTTTTCCTGAAGCTCTCTGCAAATGCTCACTGCAATGTCATCAGTCGGAGCCGCACCAATAATAGCCGCAAACCCCGGCATTGTTCCGTCAACAAGCTGGATGCCGAGATTTCTCTGAATGGTATCCGTTATAAAGCCATTGTACACAAGTCCTGTGTCAGGACATTTGTAAGGCTCCAGTTCATATATGTATTTAACGGCAAGTATGATTTCCTCGGCAAAAAGGGTTGCCATTCCAGAATCAAGGGCCTCTCCCAAATAGGGCTTCCATAGATTTTCTTCAGGCTCATCATGAAGAAGCTCCTTTGCAAAACCGAGCGCAACCTTCATGTCACCAATTGTCTTTACTGGAAATCCTGTCATCGCATATATCATCGGAAGGTAATAAGCAGTGTCAGGAAATTCAAAGACAAAGTCTTTTCCCTTTTCGGCTATGGCCTTCTCGACCATTTCTTCGGCCTGAGCCACAAGCCTATGTGCGCCTCTTATAGCAGCCGAGGCTATTATCTTGGACATTTTCGACCTCCTGTTTTAATTAAATTTTACAATTTCTTTACAAGTCTATTCAAGATATATTTAATCCTATTTACACATCCCGCTTATATCTTGCTTTAATTTATTATGCCCTTGCCCTTAAAAAAGCCGGCAAGCCGTTGGCCTCTCTTGGCCCTACAACTACTTTCCATCCAGGAAGCTTGTCTTCTATAGCGCCGCTCAGTATCGCAACATAGCCGGGGATAATCAGCTCCTTCTTTGCGACCTCGTTCTCTATGCCGCTCTCCTGAATGAACTGGGCGATCTTCGATGCCGTAAACTTTCCTGCTGCCCATGCGGTAAGAACAGAAAGCCCTTCGCAGTCCATAACAGCAAGCCTTGTCGGAACTTTGCTGTTCTCTATCTCGCCGGATACGATAAAATATGTGAGTGAAAAATTTGTTGTGATGGTAAGCGGCGCATCCGCCGTCGTCTCTCCGATCTTGTATATCTTCTGCTCCACCTGCATCGGCACCTGAGGGTCTGTATATATATTCTGCCTTAAGGTGAAAAGCGCTAAATCCTTCCATTTTTCAATACTGCTTAATACCACAATAGATGAGTACTTTGTGACGCCCAGAGTGGCAATAAGCGTCTCAAGCATCTTATCGTCACGCTGTGCAAATGTTATCACAGGATAGCCAAGCGCCTTGAAGTTCTTTTTAATTGCAGCTCTTCTTATATATGTGTTAGCCTCGAGTATTTCCTTTGCAGTCCTCGCCCCTGAATCAATAACCATGTCTTCTACGCCGAGCCCTTTGATCTTCTCTGTAAGAGCAGTAAGGGCGTCGAGTCCTTTTGCAATAATACCGAGGATAACCTTATTATTTTTTGCGATAGCTGCCATTGCGTCTGCATTCGACTCATCCGCTCCATAAAGGATCGGCTTTTTATCAGCAACTGCTTTTAAAGCCGCCTCTGCAGCCTGAGGATTTGATGTCGAGAGAATGAGAGAGACTGCCGGGGCATTTGCAGATACGGCCTTTACAACACTTTCAAACTTTCCCGCATCTCCCGATGTATTAGTTATACATATAGCGTCTATTCTCAGTTTCTGTCCGACCCTGTCAATCTCGGAATTGATCACGTTATCAACAATTTTATTTATCTCATCATCAGACATGGAGTCCTTTAGTTCAACAGCAAAGGCACATGGATTGACGAATTTCTTCTCATGCCTGAAAAGCACATTCTCCTCGCCCATTTTCACTGCCTTGTCTCCGGAGCCAAAGGCTATTGATCTTATTGGAGGAGCAGACGCTTCGCCCAAAATCTTCTTTGCCTCTTCAGAGACATCCGGGCATGCATCAAGAGATGCCTGTCTCTGGGCAAGCTTCATAGCGAATGCAAGACATGTAGGATGCCCGCATTTTTTACAGTTTGTCTTTGGAAGCAGTTTAAATATTTCAACGCCTGTTAAAGCCATGTCGTCCTCCTACATTAACTCTTCTATGAATTTTTCTACAGCCGCTATAGCTTCTGGATGCCTCATTATCAGAAACTCCGCTCCTGATATCAGCAAAGAGCCAGCAGTTACAGTCTCCCATGCTATTCCCCTTTCTTTCAGGGAGCCCCACATCGGAAGATCGGCTTCCGATGCCTGGGTTTCTTTTATCTTCCATACATACATGCCAACATCCGCAAGCATGGGCGGCTGCATTGTCGCATCGTTCTGTGCCAATGCCGCAAGTCTTATCCTCTCCATAACCGAATATGTATATTCAAGCCCGTATCCAAGCGCCGAGCACATCGGGTCCGTTATTAGCCTCTCCTTATCAAAACCCATCTGTGTTATTAATATATTCAACTGCTTTGAGAGGTTTATATCGAGCTCTGACATGGCTATGAGCTTATGATTGTTCGCCATTGCAGCAGCAGCGATAGTCTTATAATTTCCTTCTTGCGCCTTTCCGATAATACAGTTTTTACCCTTTGCAGCCTCAGAAACAGCTACCAGCACAGATGAATCCTTTTCTATATGATTGCTACCCAGTATTATCAAGGGGACATTTATTGCTGAAAGCACATCCTTCACTGTCTTTGCTGCATCCTCAGAAGAGCGGTTTTCCCTGTCCGGATGAGTGCCGACCAGCCTTAGCGCTATTGCCTGAGCATTAAGCTTATCCTGACAGTACTTTGCCCATGTTACAGGATCTCCGGATACCCCTTCATAAACATTTTTAACAGTTTCAGGCCAGTCCTCAGGCGGGACATCCTGAATCTCATAGGCTATTACTGGCTTGTGAGGAACATTACCCTCAAATGAATAGAATGGAAGGACATTTTCTCCTCCGAAAACAGCTGTCTTGTCAGCCCCTATAGTTACTTCAAACACCTTGCCTGAATATGTTTCCTTTGGTGCAACAAAAGCCATATTAACCTCCGTTATCCGTAATCCGTGATGCGTGATGAGTTGAGAAATTATCTACTCATTACCCATTACGCATAACTTATCACGGTTTTTTTTACATTTCTAAATATGAATGCGCATAAAGGGTCTTGCCCATGATGACATCGAGGGTCTTTGTTATCTCTGTCATTTTAGCGGCATCAGCAAGAGTCTTTCCCGCCAGAACATCATCAATCAACTTTTTCTCCTGCATAGCCTCTGCCATCTCATGGGCATCAGCAATGGCGGCAGTAAGGCCTGCATTCATCAGCATTATAAAATAGTATTTATTCAATATCGGCCTTATGTGCTTGGGGCAGCCGTTGGAAATATTGCTCAGTCCTACAACTGTCTTCATGGCAGGGTCGTTCATTTCCTGAAACATCTTTATAGCCTCGATGACTTTAAGAGCGTGATCCTGAGATGTCGCGATCTGAAGCACAAGAGGGTCAAGGTAAATATCCTCGAGCGGCACGCCGTATTCCATTGCCCTCGCCATTATCTCCGCTGCTATCGCAGCCCTTTCTCCGGCATCGGCGGGAAGTCCGCCCTTGCCCACCGTAAGGCCGATTACCTGTGAATTATATTTTGCTGCAAGCTCAAGGATAGGGAACCTCTCCGGGTCATTTGAAGTAGAATTTATCAAAGGCCTTCCCCATTCATTATTATGGACCCTCAACCCAGCCTCTATTGCCTGATAATTTGTGGTGTCAAGACATACAGGCAGTGGGACAACTTCCTGAATTGTTGTAACCATCCACTGCATCAATTCTTCGCCGCCGTCCTCCGCAGGGCCTATGTTCGCGTCAATCATGCCGGAGCCTTCTTTCCATTGCCGAATAGCAATCTCCTGAATCGGGCCTTTGTCTTTTTTTATCATCGCCTCTCTAACCCGTTTGGCAATAATGCTTAATTTTTCCCCTATTATCAACATCTTTATGCTCTCCTTTCGCTGCAAAATGCAATCTAACTGTTATTTAAGGTGAAAAGTAAAAACCCTGTAAAGCCGGATTATGATTAGTGAGTTTTTAAATTAACACAAATCCTGTGTCAAGTAAAGACTTTAGGCTATTTGTTTATTTTATAAAACCATAATTTTGTTAACCGCGACCGTTTTCCGTTGTCCATAGCGGACACTGGCAACGGACACTAAATCTATGGTATCTGCAATGACTGAAGCGCATTAAAAAATACCTGAACAGATATGGCATTTTCTGGGAGCTTAAAAACCGGCTTGCCTTCAAGGTCGAACTTGAATATCATCTCATCCTGAGGCACAAGACCAGCCACATTGATGCCGAAGCCTTCAGCCGTCTTTTTGAGTTGTTCGCCTTCTTCTCCGACAACCCTGTTGATTATCAGCACACGTCGGTCAACATCAAGCTTAAGTTCATCCACAAGATCATTTATCCTCTTTGCTGTCAGAATACCCTTATATGTGGGATCGCTGACTATGATAAGAAGATCAACCTTGTGGGTAGTCCTCCTGCTCAAATGCTCCATTCCCGCTTCATTGTCTATAACTACATAAGGATATTTGTCGGACAAAATATCGGTATATTTCCTTATAATATTATTCGCGGCGCAGTAACAGCCGGGTCCCTCAGGCCTTCCCATGACCATAAGATCAAAGCCCTCCGCCTCTATAATTGACTGCTGCACCTGATAATCGAACAACTGCTCCATGGACATGCCGCCCGGCCTGTCCCCGCCTCCTCTCACAGCCTGAAGCGACTCCTCGCGTAGCTTGCCAATAGTCGCATGGATTTTTATTCCGAGCGCTTCGTTAAGGCATGCGTTGCTGTCTGCATCAACCGCAAGCACAGGTCCGTTTCTCTTGCTTAAAAGATATTTTATTGTCAACCCTGCAAGGGAGGTTTTACCTGTCCCGCCCTTACCCGCAAACGCTATTGTAAACCCCATCTATTTCAACCTCCTCCTTAATATATCTATCAGTGCATCCATCCTATCTATTATAAAATCAGCGCCCTTTAATAAGTCCAGTGGCCTGTAGCCGTAAGTTACCGCTACTGTCTTTATCCCTGCTGCTTTGCCGGCCTCGATATCGAAATTGCTGTCACCGACAATAACGGTTTCATCAGGAGCTGCGCCGAGCTTTTCCATGGCATATTGCAGCGGCACCGGAGAAGGCTTTCTCTCAGCCATTGTATCGCTTCCGACAACGAGATCGAGATATTCCAAAATACCGAGCTCATCGAGCGTCCTTATTGAAAGGACCTCTCTCTTATTGGAGATCACGGCCTTTTTATGGTTGTTCAGTTTTTTCAATGTCTCTATAACTCCGGGATAGACAGTAGTGTTGTCAATCAGATGAGATGAATAGTATTTAAGAAACCTTTCGGTCAACTCATCCCTGTCAGCGCTTATTCCTTCCCTTTCTATCACCTTTTCCATGAGCCTTGTAATGCCCTCTCCCACAAGGCTTATGGTCTCCTGCACCGTTATAGGCTGCACCCCGTATGGCTTTATTGCATAATTTATGGCATTGCAGATGTCAATGCTCGAATCAACAAGCGTTCCGTCAAGGTCAAAGATTATAAGCTTAATGGACATTTGATACTGTACTGAAAATATCTTAAAAAGCTCAACAGCTTTTCTGATATAATCATAAATGAACCTTTACCTGATTGACGGCAACTCATACTTTTACAGGGCATTTCACGCTATCAGGGGACTGACGAACTCAAAGGGCTTCCCCACAAACGCCATATACGGCTTTACGAATATGATAATGAAGATAATCCGGGAGAAAAAGCCGGATGCGATCGCAATTGCATTTGATTCAAAAGAGCCTACCGAACGCCATAAGATTTACGAGGAATACAAGGCTCAGAGGCCCGAGACGCCTAATGATCTGGTTTTACAGATTCCATATATAAAGCAAATAATAAAAGGCTTTAAAATACCTGCCTTTGAGATTCCTGGGTATGAGGCTGACGACATAATCTGCACTATCGCGAAGAAAGCTGCTTCTCAAGGAGCGCAGGTATTCATACTCAGCGGAGACAAAGATATGATGCAGGCGGTCGGGAAAGGCATAAAGATTTACGACCCGATGAAGGATTTAATCATTGATGAAAGCCATGTGAAAGAGCGTTTCGGCGTGCCTCCTGAAAGGATTCCTGAGTTCATGGCAATAACAGGCGATGCAATTGACAACATACCCGGAGTTAAAGGCATAGGTGAAAAAACAGCAAAGGAACTCCTCTCAAAAGTGAGCGGTCTCGATGAACTAATCGAACATCCTGAAAATATTAAAAACGACCGACTGAGAAAGATGATAGCAGACAATATAGAAAGCATCAGGATTAGCAGAACCCTTGCGACCATTGATACAAACATGCCTGTGGATGTAAACATTCATGAAATGGCAATGAAAGAGCCTGATTGGACATCTCTCCTCCGCCTGTTCACAGAGTTTGAATTCAAAAGCCTGATAAAGCTCGTCCCTTCAAGTGGATATAAACCGCGTGGACAATACAAGACTATTATGGATAAAGACGAATTGATGAAAGCTTTGGGGATTTAAAATTCACTTCCCTTCATGCGTTAAAGGGGACGGTTCTCTTTATTTTTCCTCCAGCCTTTTTGTCTCCCCATTTGCCTTATTCTTTCAGAAATCTTATATGCCGCCGTCATCTCCTGCACAAAAGTGTCATTGCCATATACTATCCGCCTATCCATCTCTCCTTTCATTGCCTCTTTTTCTTTGAGCATCCCTCTTACAAACTCTCTATATTTCTTCTTCCGTTCCCCTTCATCTTTCGATAACTGAAGGTAGACCGGATGCTCATCAACAAGCATATCCCTCTTTCCGTAGGCATATACCCTGTAACTGCTCCATGTATACTCCTTCGGGTCTTCCACCATCTTTGCACGTACCGGATTCAGTTCCGCATAGCTGCCGCAGGCAAGCAGATAGTCGTCTTTTGAAATGATGATGCTCTTGTATCTGTCCTGCCAGAAATGTCCCGTATGGTTATATTTGCGTTTATAGTGCTGAGCATAAGCAAGGTTGATTCCCTTCATTATTTCAGATAAACTTCCCCCGCCTTCTGATGGCTCAACTACTAAATGCACATGGTTGGTCATCAGAGCGTAGTGATACAACTTGAACTTGTTTTTCTCTTTATAACGAAGGAGCAACTCCAGATATTTCCTGAAGTCTTCTTCGTCTTCAAATACGTCCTGTCGGTTATTACCTCTTGTCAGAACATGATATACATGCTCTCTTGGAGCTACTCTTGCTGTCCTTGGCATGTTTCAAATTTATCATCTTCTTCCCCACTTGTCAAATAAAGAGAACCGTCCCCTTTAGTTACCTTAGGGCCATCTCTTGTCGAAAATTCGCAATCCACAAGAGTAATTTTCATGTCATCTGGCCAGTTGCGATTTAGTTCACCTGGAAATTTAACTTCGTAGGTTAACATAGAGTTAAAAACTCCCAAATTAGTATTAGAGTGGCAATGATTCTTTATTCTTCAATGTCTAACAATTACTATACGAACTGCCGTATTTCCCTAAAACTGATTAAAATATAGCACATCCGAAGGATTTTTAAAATAGAAAAATGCCACAAAATCAATTACAGTTATTTCCACTATTTCGTATTTTATGATAAAAAACAAAATGGCGGAAAATGTGGCAAAATTGTCTGGCTCTAAAAATAATCGTTTCAAAAGTTCCTTGTAGAAGGAAAGCTTGCTCCTGATGCATAGTTTTGCAACGCACCTGCTTCAGAACGGAGTCAATATAAGGGAGGTGCAGAGCCTTCTCGGACACAAAAATGTTGAAACAACGATGATTTATACCCATGTTATACGCGATATGAAGAACGCTCCGCAAAGCCCGCTCGATGCGCTTTATGGAAAACAGCAGTGATTTATACCCTTATGGCATCCATGAATATTTTTCGCAACTTTATTCCCTTTGTATGCAGCTTCAGCTTCTGATAAACTACCGGCATGGAGCAATTTTCTCTTTTTAAAAGCAGCAAAGGACATGAAACAGGTCAAACTATTTCTGAAACACCGTCGCCCCCGTCTCCTATCGCCCGCCAGTCATCATCTATTACTGAACTCTCTTTCGACATAGAGGCAACAGGCAGGAATCCGGTATCTGATTCTATTGTCGGCATTGCATTATGCAGGGAAAAAGGCAGGGCATATTATGTTCCGATAAGGCATTCTCACAGAGCGAATGTGCCTGAAGCAATCGCTATATTAAAAAAAGTCCTCGAAGATGAGGCGATCCCCAAAATAGGCCACAACCTAAAATACGACATTCTTATAATGCGAAAAGAAGGAGTCCATGTAAAAGGAATTCTTTATAACACCATGCTCGCCTCTTATTTGTTAAATCCGAACAAACCGGACCACAGCCTTGAAAGCGTGGGGCTTGAATATCTCCTGCATAAAAAAAGACCGTTCACAGAGGTTTTAGGCAAGAGGCATTCCTTCTCTGATGTGCCAATAGACGAGGCAACACAATATGCTGCCGAGGATGCGGCGCTCGCAATGGAATTAAAAGATATCCTCTTTAAAAAACTTAAAGACCAAGGGCTCGATAAATTGTATTTCGAGATAGAAATGCCTCTGATCTATGTACTTGCAGACATGGAAGAGGCCGGAATAAAGATTAACAAAAACAAGCTTGAGGATCTGTCAAAAGAACTGGACAGGGAATTGGGGGGCATAGAATCAAGGATATATACCATTGCCGGCGAGAGCTTCAATATAAACTCACCGCAACAATTACAAAAAATACTATTTGAGAAAATCGGCCTGAAGCCATTAAAGAAAACAAAAACCGGTTATTCCACAGGAATGGATGTCCTTGAAGAACTGGCGAAGACCCATGAGCTTCCAATGGAAATCCTTAACTACAGGACATTGTATAAGTTAAAGACAACATACGCGGATGCACTGCCAAAACTTATCAATAAAAGAACAGGCAGGATCCACACATCATTTAACCAAACTGTTACTGCAACAGGAAGGCTGAGTAGCAGCGAGCCTAATCTCCAGAACATTCCTATCCGTGGGGAATGGGGAATAAGGATAAGGGAAGTTTTCATAGCAGCCGACGGATGCGCCCTTCTCTCTGCTGATTATTCGCAGATTGAACTAAGAATACTTGCACACATGAGCAATGATGAAGGACTTATTGATGCCTTCAAAAAAGATATGGACATACACTCCAAAACCGCATCGGAGATATTCGGAATCCCGGAAAATGCCGTTACAGGAGACATGAGGAGAGTTGCAAAGACCGTAAATTTCGGTGTTGTCTACGGCATAAGCCCTTTTGGATTATCAGAAGCCCTCAACATCTCCCCTAAAGAGGCTGCGGACTTTATAAACCGCTATTTCGACAAACACGCCGGAGTGAGAAACTATATGAACAGCACAATTGAAGCGGCTAAAGAAAGCGCTTATGTCGCCACATTGATGGGAAGGAAGAGGCCGATACCGGAAATAAACAGCGCCAATGCAAATATCAGGCAGCAAGCAGAGAGGCTGGCGATAAACACACCTGTTCAAGGCACTGCAGCAGATTTGATAAAGATAGCGATGATAAATATCCATAAAAGACTCAAGGACACAAACCTCAAAACAAAGATGACCCTTCAGATACATGATGAACTTCTCTTTGAAGTGCCTGAAGAAGAGATAGATGCTGTAAAGGAAATAGTTAAACATGAAATGGAACACGCCCTTTCCCTCAAAGTGCCGCTGAAAGTCGAGATTGGATGGGGCAGGAACTGGGCAGAGGCACATTAGCAGAGCAATACAACTGCAGAACTACAGCAGACCTTTCTGCGATGCTGATTGTCGGTTCCCATAATCCGTAATCAAGCAAAGCAGGCACGGCTTCAAAGTCTTTATCAATGCGA